>NZ_JBHSWE010000002.1:0-413035 GCF_042661465.1 Marinobacterium aestuariivivens
CATATCAAACTGGGTGATAGCGAGGATGCCATTGAGTTTTTCAACTTGATGCACAACCAACCCTAGAGAGCTTGCCGCTTTCTGGGACACTACTTGATACCAAAAGCGCTGGGGGAGATCCCCCGCTTTCCAAAAAGCCTAATCAGGAGAGGCTTTTTCGGAAAGTGCCATTGGCGCTTATGTGCGGTAGCTGGCCGCCACAAACAAACAGCATTCCATACTAACCCTACCGGGGGCCTGTCCCCTGATAGGGGCTAGCCTCCTCCTGAGTACTGGAGGCTATTATGAACATGATCGCTGTTTCCGCAGCGCCCAGAACAAATGCTGGACGCTTTTCAGAGATCATCGAGAAAGCTGAAAAGGCCATTGCCCAGATCGATGCTTTGTTCGAGCAGAACAGAACCATTCAGGTTGCGTGTAGCTTCGGCAAAGACTCATCCGCTGTTCTGGTCCTGGTCCTTGAGGCATTAAAGCGGCGTGTTGAACGTGGATCGCATTCGCAAACCATGTTTGTGTCACATGCTAATACTGGCATTGAAAACCCCGCGCTCGATATTTACGCTGAGGCAATGATGACTGAGCTTGATATGTTTGCAGCGCGATATCAACTCCCGGTAAAAGCCGTGAAGGTACAGCCCTCTCTTTCGGGGTCGTTTCAATATGCAACGATTGGTCGCGGCAAATTGCCGGTCTTTGTCGGAGCCCAGCGCTCGTGCAGCGTCGATTGGAAAATCAAACCACAAAGGAAAGCTGTTAAGCAATTGCTGAAGACCTTTCAAAATCCTGGGGATTTGGTAACACTGGTTGGAACCCGATTCTCAGAATCCAGATCTCGTGGTAACGCTATGCGTGAGCGTGGAGACAGTGCCACCAAAGTCACAGTGAATGACGATGGTAGTCTGAGCCAAGCTATTATTGCGGATTGGGAAGTGGACGATGTATGGATGCTGCTTATGGCCTGCGACAAAAATAGGGGAGGCGTCATACAGACATTTGTCGAGAACTTTAACTGGTGTTTGGATCTTTATCGAGATGCCAATGACGGAATGTGCGCCGTGATAACCGGAGATGGGGGGAATAAAGCTTCTTGTGGTGCGAGATTTGGCTGCGTATTTTGCACCGTGACAGGAGAGAAGGATCGTAGCTTAACGGCAATGATCGAAACTGATCCTAAGAAATATCGATACCTGAATGGTCTCAATGTTTTAAGGGATTTCTTGATTAAAACAAGGTGGGATATGTCCCGTCGCGATTGGTTAGGGCGTAGAGCTTCCCCTGCGGGATACATCGCTGTGACGGCGACGGCATATTCGGCAACGATGCGACGTGATCTGCTCCGTTACTTGCTCACGCTGGATATTGAAGAGGAGGAACGTGCGCTAGAGCATGACGGGCGTTTCACCACAGGTGAGATTGCTGATACAGAGGATAACCGAACATTATGCGGTCCGATGTTTCAGTTTATCACTCCCAAAATGCTTGTGGCCATCGACTTTGCCTGGTCAATGTCATTCGGAACAGACCATGCGTTTAGTGCATTAGCCGAGTGGTACGAAATTCGTGTCCTCGGAAAACGGTATCCGATTCCGGATATCGAGCCCTTCGAGCGAGGTGAAATTCCGTCAATACTTTGGTTTAAATTTGAGGAGTACGACTCCCCAGTTCATGAAGACGGCTTGATGGACTCTTATCTCGAAGCAACAAACAATAATCGCTATCCTGATCGACCACCAATGCGGACGATTCGAGACAAATACACCAACTCGAAACGCAGAATCGTGTATTACGAAGAAGCAGATGAGTTGACTGTAGATAGCATGGATGCGCTTCTTTTTGTTGATGAATTTGATAAAGAACTATATGACTTAGCAAAGAGCTTAACACCGAGTGATTCTGCAAAATTCTATCTTAATCGTGGTCTAGTCAAGCTAGCTAAGGGGCGTGCGCAGGACTACGATGAGATTCTCAGAAGAGCGCAGTATTGGACTCGGTTGCAAAGCAACCTCGGAGAAACTGATCTTCGAACCTTTGTCAGGCACCATAGCATCAGCGATGACGAGCACAGGGCTATTCTAGCGGAGCTGGAGCCCTCCAACGAGGAGGGTAGCGTAACCCTTGACTTGTTTAGCTGATATGTAAAGGCCCCCGCGAGTGGGGCCTTTTTTGTGTGCGCCAGGCACGGCGCAAAGCGCCTTGACTGGCGCTGTTCCGGTACGCGTGGTGGCGGCATGATGACTTGGCGGTGAAAGTCCGCTATCGGCCCGGCAAGGGGAACGATTAGCCGAACGGCAAGGGTGTCCATCGCGAGATGAAATCTGAAGGAAACTGCAGGCGAAGCACTGGCCCGACGAACCCAGGCAATCAACACCACTGGCGGGATGATCGAGGCAGCGCTAAAAACTCAGTGATGGAGAATCCTACAACAATCACGATCAACGCGATCACGTACCAGCCGGCATCCTCTCGTCTCGCTGTACGATACAGCTCCTTCTCGCTCATTAATGATTTCCTTTTCTGTCATTCCCAACCACGCGACCTCCAGAACCACAATCAGATACTATATGTGGTGATAGTCGCCGATTGACTAAGCACAACATGTAGTGGTAATGGTGCAGTTTCCGAGTAGCTGGTAGTTCCAAGGGAACGCTACTAGCCTGAATGCCGGAGGTGATTCATATGGAATGCTATCGGATCGATGAAAGCGGGTACACGGGGTTTGATCTGTTCAACCCCATACAACGCTTCCAGGGAGCCACGGCCATCGCTCTCAGTAATGAAGATGCTGAGTATCTAATCCGGCATTTTTTTCCTAAGCTGCAGGCAGCCGAATTGAAGTATCGGTCGCTTGTTAAGCGATCTTCCTACCGCCAGCCTCTTCTTGAACTAATCGGTACAGTGTTGTCACAGCATAAGTGTGTGACCTACGTTTGTAATAAACGCTACTTGTTAGTTCTGATGTTTTTGGACTATGCCGTAGAGCCTTTCTACTACGAACGCGGTTTTGACTTTTACGAGGATGGCCAAAATTACTCATTAGCCTCGCTGCTCTACACCGTTGGGCCGAGTCTATTTGGAAGAGAGGAGTTTGAGGCCTTACTGGCATCGTTTCAGCATGCCGTGAAGGTAAAGTCTGATAACTCGGTACGCGCCTTGGTAGAAGCGGCCAATCGCTTGAAGTGGCGAGAGCTGCCAGAAGCCTTGGGGCCGCTGGCGTATGCCTCGCCGGAATGCTTAGCTGCCATCGCAACACCGGGAGTAACTACAGACGCAGCTATGGTAGTACTGCAATCCCTGATAAGCCGAACGGAGATCATGTCGGACGGAGCGTATTGCATCGAACACGATGAGTCCAAGAACCTCCGGAACTATCACTCCTTACTTCAGCGGTTAATCGATCATCAGAATGAAATAGAGTTTAGGCAATCCGATATTGCGAGCATTAAATTCCCGCTCAAGCTGACCTCGGTCTCACAAGTGGATTCAAAGGTCAGTCCCGCCGTGCAGATTGCAGATGTCATGATTGGTGCGGCCATTGAGGCAGCAAACGGGCTGACTGGACTGCGTACCGCTTTGCTGGACCCAGAACATGTGATGTCGTTATACGCCGAACACCAGTTTATACATATGGTCCCGTCGATTGACTTTGAAGAACAGAAGCGACTCCGTCAAGGCACCCAGGCTTCAAAAGTAATCGACTACTTTGCCAAGAACTTCGGAGGGAAGTAGTAGGTGGATGAGTTATTTGGTCGGATCCGGAAAGGATATCGGTAATGTCATCACCTGCAGCAGGTTCCGAGGTCTCCTGCAGGCAACCTTGGGTCATGGGGTCTTCAGGTTATATAGCTTAATCCCACTTTGGCGTTAGATCGGCGTACGTTTGGTCTGTGGTACAGTGCGCGTCGATTCGCCTGCTTGGTAAGCAAGCTTGCGTATCGGTAGCCCATTCTCCTGGAAGAACGCCACAGCTGCCTCCAGCTGGTCTACAGCTTAAGTACCCGAACTCGTTGCCTTAATCAATAATGACAGACAGAATACCTTTTCCCCCTCCCGTATCCTCGACGGTCACGTTATAGGTGCCACGAGACGCTTTATCCTTAGGCTTGATCTGGAGGGTGGGGCCGAAGGGTGGTACGTGTTTGATTTCCAGAGCTGAGTCATCGTAACTGGAAACATAAGAGCCTGAACCGCCAGATATCTGTACTGACAGCAAAGGAGATTTGTCGTTACCGAAGGTAACTGTGGTAGGAACGAAGGTAATAGCCGTTCGTAGATTGGTCAGGTCTACACCACATGCTTCCGCCGATTGCTTGGGAATTTTTGGTGTATAGGTAGCAATTCCCAGTTCGACTTCGGCACTCATAGCGGCTAGTTCATTAAGGGAATTATCAAGATTGGATAATGCCTTGGCGAGGCGGTATCTCCGCCTTTTTTATCTCTGTTTCGGCACCGCCATTCTTGGTTTCACCTTCTGGACTATAGCCATGGGCTACGTACCCGCTCTCTAAGTGGGAATACATATCCAGAATGCCGCTGAGCGTACCTGGTAGCGCGCTCATGGATTGAATGGAGTCACCTAGGCCAGCATTTACGGAGGCATTGATTCGATTCACTGTGGCCACCAGTTCAAAGGGTGCATGATTGTAGGACGCGATGAGTTGTCCTGCAGTTGTGGCGGATGTCCGCGCCTCGTCAATGGACTGCCTCGCACTGGTAACCTTTGCTTTATCCAACTCCGTGAGTTTTGTAACCGTTTGGGTATTACTATCCAGCAGGACTTTCACTGTTTCAAGGTCCCTGCTGGTATATTTGATTTGTGTTCGGAGGTTTTTGACATCTGTGTCAAACTGTTTCATGTTGGCAGAGTTTGTCTGGAATGGGACCGACGCATCCACGGCGCACTGCACCGCCTTAATACCGAGGCCGTATATCTTGGTTCTCTCCGGTTGGGAGAGCCACTGTGACATACCATAAATAGCTGAGGCGCCGAGGGCGAAATCGGTCACATTAGTGGTGTGAGCATCGTTAATCGCAATGCCGGCAGTGTAGGCCGTAAGGGAGATTAGTCCTACCCCGCTCACAGAGGACAACATGGCTTGCTCGCCCATGTTTTCAACATACTTGGATTGAACTACATGGGCGCAATTCACTGCCTCTTGCATATCATTGGGCAAGGTCGAGCAAGGCTGCGATTCTTTATCCGGAGCCTTTGGGTCGACAAATTTCAACTCCGAGGAATTTACATACGGGTTAAGGAGACTGCAGGCTGTGAGATTGGTGCTGAGGGCCAAGATGATCATGCATGACCGCAAGGGAAATCAGCGAAGGTACCCTCTTCATAACGGTTACTTCCTTGTAGTTCATTAAGTATAAGACCTAGCACTAGATCTAATTGCGGTCAATGTTTCTAGCATTTTGAGACGGTACCTGATACGACAAAAGCGATTAGATGGAACATTTGTGGGAGTTATGTGATTAGTTCCCGCTATTGTGACAAGACGCTGCGACATCTTCTGCAGCAGATTTCGAGCTACCGGCAGATCGAAAGGAAACTAGCGATGTGTACGCAGCCCAGGACGGATCGCCTTACATCACCTCTCATCGATGTGACTGTGTGTCGCTCTTGCCAGGTAGATCAAAGTGGTTGCGGCTGCAGACATCCACCGTGCGGGCACCCAGCCTTTCGGCGAATCAAGGAAGGAATTATGTGGGGATCCGTAACCGGCGATATCGTAGGTAGCATCTATGAGCACGCTGATCTGAGAGGGCATAACCTGCCGCCTCTCTCGAAAATTTCGCGCTTTACCGACGACACGGTGCTTACCGTGGCCACGGCCGAGACCCTGCTGAAAGGCAGCCACGACTATGCCAAGCACTACCTGAGATGGGGTTTCGCTATCCGCCAGGCGCTAAAGATGGGGTGCCCGGACGCTTAAATACAGATGGTGTGAGAATCAAGCTAGTAAGACAGGCTTGAGGCTGTTAGTGAAGAAGACGTGTCAATCTAGCACTTCCTTGCCTTTTCGCCCTAAAAGGGCAATTGGACGCCCGTGGGTTGAGGTGACTCTTCGGTAGCCTTGACGGTGGATTGATCCACCTTGCAAGGGAGAAACCGATGAAATCACTCAAACGCAGAGCAATGGCCATAGCAGGAGCGCTGGCGTTGCTGACTGGGGGAGCGGCCCATGCCGATCTTCTAGAGTATTCCTTCACGGGAACGGAGGGCACACAGCGTACCTTAAAGCCAAGTGCCGCCTACACCACTTACGCGAACCCAACCGGTGCCTTATTCTTCGCCTTGAGCGCAGGTGTTGATCGGAAAGTTCGGATTTCCATCCTGGAGCCCACTGGACAGGTGGTTAGCAGCGAGACCAGTCAGCTGCTGGGGGCAAACGACCGTATCACAGTGGGCGGCAATGAGTATTATGGGGCATTGTTATCGTTGTCTGCCCCGCCAGAAGGCGAATACCAGCTCAAGGCAGAAATTGTGTCCTCGCAAGGGGCTTCGATACAGACTGAAACTTTCAGCTTCGACATTGACGTGACACCGCCTCAGGTCGGAGGTGAGTTCTACTGGAAGCCCTGGCATGACTATCATCGGAAGAATACAGACGGGAACTGGATTGTGAGTTTCCCTCACGCGTCCGATGCTGGATTCACCGACGTTACAGACTCAGGCACGGGGGTCTACCGAGCTGAGTTCACTTCCGTTTATTTAGATGGTGAGAATGCAGGAAAGGTCTATGCTGATAAAGTTCCTGCCAACATAACTTCAGATGGAAGAGTAATAATCGGCAACGATACTCAGTCAAGTATCAATGGGAAGTATATGCCGCTATTCTGGGGTAAAATGCGTTGGCACTATGATATCTACGATAGAGCGGGTAATAAAACCCGAGCTTCGACGGATGTCTATGTTGCGACAAAGCATCCTCCTACGCCTCCAGAACCAGTGGCTGTATATACAGGAAAGTCTACAAGCTTCATGGGGCTGGATGGCTTTGAAGCATATCAGCCAGGAATTGATATCTACCACAACCCTGTACGGGTTATCTATCGAGTTCCTCGTTCAGAGTATTACGGCGGAGGTGGAGATGCCGATATTTACGGGGCTTGGGTCTATCCTCCCCATGGTGCCAATACATCTAAAGTTATCAGTTCAGACAGCGACTATCTCTATCTTGATATTGTGGGGGCTACCGATGGGAAACTGATAGATGTCACTAGAACCTACATTCATGGGCCGTCAGGCTACAGGCCCCATTTGTTCCGGCTCGCTGTTAACTTTGCAACTGATGATATTCGCCCGCCCGAACCGGTTAAGCTTGAAGCTTATATAAATGGGCTAGCGCAGTGGATCGGGTCCAACTATAACATCAGCAAAGGGCAGACAGGCGGCACTTCTGATGCCATTACGAAGATCAGGTTAACAGTTGAACCTAGACAGTATGTGCAGAAATTTTCCGTTAATCTCTCCAGAAATGGCAATACCTATCTCGGTGAGTGTGAGGTCCCATCAGGCGGAACTATCTGCTTGATCGATATTAATCTGCCGTTCCCAGGTGACGATGTCGATGTGCATCATGCACGATTTGTGGTTACTGATGAAACCGGGCAGCTAAGGAGTAGAGAGGTTGTTCCTGTCTGGCGGTACGACGGCTCACCAGCACAGATCACGCATGTGACTAAAACGCCGGAAGTAAAGTGGATACACTACAGAGTCAAGAATGACTACAAGCAGCGTGTCTGGAGTCAAAGCAAGGTGATTACACAGGATCTGATCTTTCTGAACAAGGGGACAGGTCAGGAAACAGTAATTAACCCATATTCTGAGACTGTAAAGCCAATCAGTGCAGAGGAGGATGAGTATTGGGCATCGTTCCACTATGACACTATGGCTGACGGGATATACGATGTCTTTGCTTATGTCGAGGATGGGTTTAATACGAGCTCATCCAATAAACAAAAGACGAGAATAATCCAGGACTTAACTGTTGATGCGACACCTCCACAAATAGCAATCACTATCCCTAATGGGAATTCTGTGGCGACACTGGATGAGATTACCATCGATGTGACAGATGCACTCACAGCTAAGCCAACAGTTACCACGGTCAACCTAAAAGGTGGTCCTGCATCGGACAACGTGTACTTAGCGGTTCGTGCCGTATCAGATACGCAGTACAAGCTGGAGTATCCGGTGATGTTCCCTTCCCTCAAGGCGGGAGAGGCGTACACCCTCTCTATCGAGGCAAAAGACGCGCAGCAAAACGTGGCCAAAGCGTCTGTCCGGTTCGACTATAGCCCTCGCCAGGTATCACTGGCGGACGGCATGGACGGCAAGCTGATGGTGCCTGCGGTGACGCAGGAGTTCCAGCGCCAGGGCGGTGGGGAGATCATCCAGACCGAGCCGCTCACGCTGTCGGACGGGGCCGTGGTCTCCGGTACCTATGATGTATTCGCGACCTTGCGCTCGGATGCGGAGGTGCCGCTGGTGGTCAACGGCATCCGCATCGAACCGGGCCAGACCATGAGCGTCATGAGCCAGCACAACTTTGCCAGCTCGGGCGGGCGCATCAACCTGCCGCTGCGGCCTGCGGTGGCCGGGGTCGAGGGCTCCTCGAACCTGCTGGTGATGACTTCGGCACCGAACTCTCCGGTGCTGGTGCTGGACGTGAACACCTGGGTCGGCAAAGCCAAATTGTCCGCCGAGAAGTGGGCGGTGCGCCAGGTCATCGATCCGGTGAGCATTACGGCCTCGCCGGAGGCCGGAGTGGTCTGCCGCCTGACCAGTGACGAGACCGCTGCCCGTGCAGCGGACCCGGTGCGCGACCCGGTGTGTCTGCTGGAGTGGGAGCAGACCCCGGATGAAGCGGAGCAGGTGGAGGCCGAGGCCGGAGGCCTGAAGCTGACCTCCCTGCAAGGGCAGGCGGTGGCGCTGGGCGAGCAGCCGGTGAGCTACAGCCTGTACCTGTTCAGCGGCGATGGCCGCAAGATCCGTGTCGGCGGTGGTGGTGACATCCTGACGGTGAGTTCGGCGTTCGGTGCCGTGGCGTACCAGCCGCTGGGTGAGCTGGCCGAGGTGTACCGGGTGATCCAGGACTTCGATGTGCGGATGAAGCAGACCCTGGGGCCAGCCTGCACCCTGACCCTGGATGCTCTCCAGGCGCAGGACGCGGCGCAGAACCGCCAGATCGGCAGCCGCAGTAATACCTGTCTGTTCGAGTGGATCGAGATCCCGGACGGGATGCAGCAGGATCCGTACTCGGAGAGCCCGAACCTGTTCGGTGCCCTGCGCGAGAAGCAGACGCACATGCTGCGCTGGCGCGTGAGCATCTTCACCCGCAACGGCACCCGCGTCACGCTGGCGACCGAGAGCCATGCCATCGAGGCGGTGGATCCCCCGGCGCCGGAGATCGGCATTCTGTCGGAATACCACTATGCCGACGATCTGTACATGGTGCCGATGGCAGGCGGCTATCTGGGAGACGCCATCATCGAGGGCGAGCTGACGCCGATGGACGTGCGGATGAGCCGCGACGGCGAGGAAACCACCCACGAGACCTTCCAGCCGGGGCATGGCGTCAGCCACAAGGTGTTCCGGCGCATGGTGACCGAGGCGGCGGACCTGTGGGATGAGACGGTGTTCAACATCGCGGCGGCCTACAACATCCTGCCGGAGGTTGGCACCGAGCAGCGGGTCCGGGCCGTGGCGGTACCGGGTTACGACATCGCACCGCAGATCGACGTGGACGTGAGCGAGGCGCTGGACACGGCACCGCTGCCGGTCACGGTGCGTATCGGCAACCGGCTGATGCCGGAGGCCGCTTACGACGCGGCCACGATGGGCGAATGGCAGCTCCGGCTGGTGCGGGAGGAGCGGTTCGACGAAGTGGTGCCGATGACCGACTACGTGGATGCGCCGACCGGCGAGGTGCAGTTCAACCTGGACCTGAGCGGTATCGAACGGGCCGTGCGCCTGGTGGCCCAGGCCCGCCTGAAGAGCCCGATCGAGGGCTACGAGCGGGTCGAGAGCAGTCAGCGGATGTTCCTGACGGTGCTACGCGGTGGCGCGATTGACGCCAGCTTGGAAGGTCGCCGCCTGTCGGGCGCGGCGCCGTTCGCGACGGTGTTGCAGCTGGCGCTGGAGAACCGGGCGGATACCGCTGCGACCGGTGACGTGATCTGGGAGGTCAGCGCCGATGGCGGCAGCAGCTGGGAGAGCCATCAGGCGAACGACCGTAATCGGTTCCGTTGGTACAAGACCTACGAGAAGGGCGAGTATCGGGTACGGGCGAAGGTGATCAACGTGAACTCGGGCGCGGAGTCGTACACCGAGACGCTGGAGGTGATCGCCTACGACGCGCCGCAGGTGACCATCGACGGGGCGCGGACCCTGTTCGTGGGCACCGAGGCCCGCTACACCGCGACGGCGACGGGGCCGGATGGTGCGCCGCTGGAGGGCGCGGTCATCAAGTGGACACAGGACCGGGGCGAGACCTTCTTCCACGAAGGGCCGACCCTGACCCTGCACAGCGATACCGCGCAACGGTTCAGCTTCGAGGCCTGGGTGCGCGATGCGACTGCCCCGGATGACGACCGCTATGCGTACACCCGCGAGCGGGCGTATGCGGACTTCCGTCCGGTGAAGGGGCCGCGCGTGTTCATGACCGGGCCACGGGTGATCGAGACCGGCAAGGCGTACGACTACCAGGTGCGCCTGAGCCCGCCGTACAAGGGCATGGACGTGGAGCTGGCGGGCTACTTCACGCTGCCGAACGGCGAGACCGTGGACGGCGAGACGCTGCGCTACAGCCCGACCGAAGCCGACCTGGCGGCGGGCAGTATGGCGCTGGGCTACACGGCCTGGGTGAAGGGCTACCGCGATGCCGGTACCGAGGCGAAGCAGGACATCCGGGCGCGGGTCTGGGAATACGTGTGGCCCGACTTCAACCTGCACCTGCGCAGCAGCGCGAGCATGGCGCCAGCGGAGGTGACGGCACGGGTGCGCGAGATCGCGTTCCGGGGCCAGCTGGACGCGCCGCAGTACCGCTGGGAGTTGCCGGAAGGAAACGGGTTCACGGTGACCGAGGACCGCTGGGACGACATGCGGGGGCTCCAGATCACGGCGCCGGGGACCTACCCGGTGCGGGTGACGATCAGCGATGCCCGAGGCAATGTGGCCGTGGTCGAAGGGACGCTGGAGATCGGCGAGGCCCCGCCGTATGAGGTGGCGATCACCTACAGTGCGTCGAACGACCACAGCCGGGAGCCGCTGGAGCTGCGGCTGCGCCCGTATGTGACGGGCGGGCATCCGCGAGACCGGGTGGTGGAGCGCCTCTACCAGGTGGATGGCGAGGCGGTCGAGAGCAGCGGCTACAGCGCCCGGACGGTGCTGGAGCAGGGCCGCCATGAGGTGAGCCTGACCATCCGTTCGCAGATGGGCAAGGAGGTCACCAAGACGATGACGGTGGACGTGGCGGAGAACCAGCCCCCGGTGTGCTCGATCCGCGTGGATGACGGCTACAGTTCCTGGCGGCTGTATGCGGAGTGCGAGGACGTGGACGGCGACATGGACGCCTTCGAGTGGAAGGTGAACGGCGAGCAGGTATCGGTGCAATCGAACCGCCTGACGTTGCTGAAGAGCAGCTACGACGACGCGCTGCCGCAGGTGGAGCTGGTTGGTTACGACGATGCGGGCGACCCGTCATCGAGCGTGACGGCCCGGTAACCTGAGCGCGGAGGCCCGGTTCACGCCGGGCCTTTTTCTTTCACATGTGAAAGATTTCGACAAAGAGGGCTATTCGACCCAAATGGGCAAATAGAGAGTTGTTGAATAAAAAAATGAGGGTTATTCTGTTGGTTAATGTCGGCAGTTGCTGGCGTTCTGTGGTAGCTGGCCCGAAACAGCATTCAATCTAACCCAACTGGGGTGCATCGATCCCAGTTGGGATTGGTGTACCTCCTATGTGCTATTGGAGGTTACCATGCCTAGTCCTTCCTTTGAGGCGCAGACGCCTAGTCTGCCGAGCCCGCTCAAAGTGAAAAACTTCGGGAATGACCGTTCTTTCGGTTCCGTTGCTGCGCTGAAAACCGCGCTTTCCGAGGACTACAAAGGGATGCATGTCACTATCGTTTATCCAACAAAGCCACATGGTCTGACTAAGACGGTCTTTGTTTCAGTAAGCGATACCGGTGAGATCCGGGAAAGCTACGGCGATGGAGCCTTAGTGGACTTTGATCGCATCTCCGAAACCCATTTCTAACCAAGCCTTCCAGGTGGAAAGAACATGATTGTAATGATCGTCGATACTGGGAGCTTTGAGTTTATTGGCTTGGATAACACCCGAGTAGAAGCCACCGAAGGCTTGCTCCTTCGCTGGGAGCTTCACTGCAAGAACTGCCCTGACGCTGAGAAAGGGTATATGCGGGAGCTTATAGATGGTGGAAGTGCTCAGGTAGTCGCGCTGGAGCCAGGCTCCGCCGTTATCTACGGACACGACGGCTAACCCCCTACCAACTAACAGAAACCCACTCGGGCCACCATCCCCGAGGGGGTGTGGTGCGCCCTTTAGAAGAGGACAGCACCTATGACAGAAGCTCAGCGGAGCATGCTTCGCACGCTAATGGCCGATAAATACTATGTTTCTCACCGTATGGTGGGAGATGTGATTGAGGTCCTCATGATCCGCCATTCTTCCTACGGTCATAATCCGTATGGACTTGACGGTTGGAGTAACGAGCACGGCCAAGGCGGATACCGGATTCCCCCAATGCGGTCAACTTGGCGGAAAAATAACCCACTCGGGCTACCACCCCCGAGGGGGAGTGGTGCGCCCTCAACTTGAGGAAGGCACTATGTCTATTTTTGAAGATGCTCTGGAACGTACTGACGGCAAAACCCTTATCCTCAGCAATGGGAGCAAATGGGCAGGCTCTTCTCCGGACAGCATTCAGATCCTTCTGGATGTCCTGGGCAAAGAAGTTCTAGATCCGATGTTTGAGCGATACCACTGCTATCGGGCATATCCGTTCAGCCCGCTGTTGAAGACGGGCCGCAACGAAGCGATGTTCACGCCATGGCTGGGGGCTAAACGCTTCTTTGGCAACTTCCTGACGGTTTCGCATGTGTTCAATATCATCTCTAAAGATTCGGAGGTGATTGAGGCCCTGAGCGATGCTATCCGGAAGAACATGGAAACGGAGGAGTACCAACGACACGCTTATGAGCGCTACGCCGGGTGGTTCTACGCTGAAACCAGTGAAGGACATCAGCTTGTTTCTCCGAAGGAAGCTGATGACATCAGAAACGGGAATGTAACCAAGTCGCGCTATCCGCGTAACTATGAAGCCTTGAAAACAGCAGTGTTGATTGGCCCCCGTTTCGAAGAGACTGCCAAGCATATGTGCGCTTAGCGCAGTAGCTTGACTGTGCAAGCAATGCTCCCAGACGTTGCAGTCTGGGAGCATCATTTCATCTGACCCGTCAGGGGCACTCCCCCTGGCGGGAGGAATGCCCCTCAAATTAATTTTGAGGAGATGCGCGATGAGCAACATGCTTCAAGACTATTTCCAACATCGGCTGGTTTCCCTGGGATATCCGGAAGACTTCACGGTCGAGTACAGCCTGGGGTATTGCCAAGGTGACGGCGTAGCGTTCTATGGGAGGATTGACGACGATTCGGCCGAGAAACTCATGAAACGTCTGCTTTCTCCCAATCGGATTGAAGGTAGTGCCGTTGAGCGGGTAAGGAACCTCATGGCGTACAAGCACATAGACAATCTGTTGCTTGTGATTCGGGAGTACACCAGCGTTGCTCTGGAGATAGCCCGGAATAGCCATGGGAATCGCTACTCTCATTACAACTCCATGGATCTCAATGATGAGTCGGAGTCCATAGTCGATGTCTTTGCGGACGACGAGGATGACGAGCTAGAGAAGATAACTGGTATAGCTGGGTTGAACCGAGCGATGCTGGCCGAGTGGGGAGAGTTATGGGTACGATTCTACCAAGCACTTAAAGAGGACATCGTTGACACATCGAAAACCCTGGAGCAAGAGGGTTATAAACTGTTGGAGGCGATGGCCTATGAAGAGGTGGTCGTATGGGCGTTTACAACTGAAAACTACATCGTCCGCCTTTCAGAAATGCCCAGTCGAGACTTCGACATGGATGGGTGGGACGAAGACACAAAGCTCGCCACCTTGACAAGCATGCTCGACGGGGAAGAGCGCGTAGTGGGATTGAAGGCCGAAGTGCTGGATCGGGAAACCGAAACGGTATTAGGTGAAGACTCTCTCTACGGGATCGTTTATGCTACTGACGACAAGAGCTACGGTGGGTACCGCTCAGAGTTAGTCAGATACGCCGTTAAAGACGCCAAAGGATTCATAAACCGTCTGGCGACCAAGGCAGCATGACTATCAGGAGGGGGACACCCCTCCTGCTCTTCATAGCTTTCTTACCATTATTTCTGAATTCGGGGATAACGGTAAGAAGGTTTTGCTCTCACTGAGAGTGAATGTAGGTAGCTGGCCTCTGAAAACAAACAGCATATTAAATAACCCCAGCGGGAGGCATTCTCCTGCTGGAGATGCCTTCCGATATGAATCAGGAGGCATCCAAGAAAAATAAATTTCAAGACTTCAAGCTGATTTACAATCAAGGTGGTCGTCGCCTGGAACGTATCTTCAGTGACACACTCTATGCGAATGTGAAGCGCGTCGCCGACTCATTTCCGCCTACCATCGTTTGGCGTATCGAGCTGGCCTGAAATACTCTTATTAACCTCATCGGGTATACCGTTCCCGCTGGGGCTGGTGTACCCCTCAACAGGAGTTCACCAGATGACTGCAATGACTGTTTCTTCTAACGCTGCCATGGCTTTTCAGAACAAAGGTCGTATGGCCATGAATCATCTCTCCGATCAGGCCGGGTTCCTGTTCAAGGTAACCGTGACCCCACGCCTGATCGACCGGGTGTTCCTAGCGGATGGAAAACACTCTGTCGATGGCTGTCTGAGTCTGTTCCTGCGGACCTGTGCCCAGCAGGTGAAGATAGCCATCACGGACAACAAGTGCTGGAAGAGGACACGTTTCTACTATCCCATGCCAAACCTTGACGACTCCTTCACGCCAGAAGAAGTTGTGATCAAGACCTACAACGCGGACGTTGTGATCATGCTGGCCTCGGAAGAGGCCCTCATCGCTCAATGAACGTCTGAAGCCCACCGGGCGCATTCGCCCGGTTCGGGATGACTGCGCCCTCCAAACGGAGGATCGCTCTGATGGTCACCCGATACAGCCTTAAATCAGGATTTCAGATCTATTTTCTGACAGTCTCATATGAGGATAAGGTCTACGCCTTCGGGTCTGGTCTCGGTTTCACCGACGTTATCTACGGATACGCCATAGCGGAAACTGAAGACCAGGCAATCGCTCTGGCGTATAAAAAGTACGACTTGGGTAGTCCGAAAGTTCGGAATATAAGCGCGTCATGCTCTCATAACCAGAATCTTTCGGGATACTATTTTCCTGAAAACATGGCAGGTATCCGAGAAGGAGCTGTCATATCCTAATCAGCCCACGGGGAGTCCCTCCCCGAGGGGAGATCTCCCCTGATGCAGTCCCGGTGTTGGGGTTTCCCTAAGCCCCTGTCGCCGGAGGCTTACGGAAGCCTCGATGTCGGGGCACCGTTGCAAAAGGAGAGAACTATGTCCTACTACAAAGCTGAAAAAGTTCGAGCCGCTGCGGTTGGTAACTGGCTCTTCATTGTGTCGGCGCTTGCCCCTCATGCTGAAGAAGCCCTGAAAAAACCAGGGCGCCACGTTGCCTGTCCGGTCCATGGTGGCAAGGACGGTTTTCGCGTGTTCAAGAAGAACTTCCTCGAAACTGGCGGAGCTGTATGCAATACCTGCGGCCCACGCCATGATGGCTTCGAGCTGCTCATGTGGCTCAATAACTGGAGTTTCAAGGATGCACTGGATGCTGTCGGTGAATTCCTCGGCGTCGAAAAGGAACTGTCCAGGAAAGATCAGCAACGGCAACAAACGTGTCAGCAGCAGAAGGTGGCGGCTTGCGGTCATGGCCAACCAGCTCCCACTGGAGAAGCTAAGGCTGAACCGGCTCCCGCGCTTGAAGAATCCAAAGTGATTCCTCTGCTTCGGGAGCAGTCGAAGCCCTGGCTGATGGAGCTGCAAGAAGAGATGGAGCGTCGCGCAGAACGCCAACGAGAGTACAGCGCGAAGCTCCGCGAGAAGATCGCTCGGGTATGGGAGGAGGAGTGTTTGCCCATGTCCAGCGATCTGACTGAGCCGATGCGGGCCTACTTCCATAATCGAGAATTGATTTTTCGTTGGAAGCCGGTCGAGGCGAGTGATTGTCTGCGGTTCCATCCATCTCTGTCCTACTACGACGAAGATGGCAACGAGGTTGGGAAGTTCCCAGCCATCGTGTGCGCCATTCGCGACAAAGAAGGACAGTTGATCACGCTTCACCGCATCTACCTGACGCCGACCGGCAAGAAAGCCAAAGTGCCGGAGCCCAAGAAAATGATGCCTGTTCCTGATGATCTCACAGTCACGGGGGCAGCCATTCGCTTGGGAGATCCGACCGAAGGCATTCTTGGTGTGGCGGAGGGTGTAGAAACGGCTTTGTCCGCCTACCGGGGAACCCAGATCCCAGTATGGGCGACTGTGAACGCAACCCTGATGGAGTCTTTCGAGGTTCCGGATGGTGTTCACACGGTTTTGATCTGGGCGGACAAAGACAAGTCTTTGACAGGCGAAAAATCAGCGAATGTGCTGAAAGCACGTCTCGAACGCATGGGCATTCAGGTATTCGTTCTGGTTCCGAAGCTCCCAGTCCCTATACGGGCGAAGGGGGTAGATTGGAATGACGTGCTCATGAGCCAAGGGAAGCTTGGCTTCCTGGGGCCAAGTACCTTCGTAACTTCATTGCACGAAGGTGTGCGCAGTAGGCGCGAATGTCCAGCTTGCGTCTGGATTCGTTGCAGAGTCTGGCTGACTGGACAAGTCAGTCGGGCTCGGCATCGAGCGATGGATATCTTCTATCCGACGAAAGGGATGCGGGATATTCATCTGTAGGATCAATCAGTTAGTGGGCCTTTAACCTCCTCTGGCTGATTGCAAACATTAACCAACCCCATGGGGCAAACCACCCCATTGGGGATGGTTTGCCTCCTGATAGCTGTTAGGAGGCTATATGGAAAAAAACCTTTAAGCGGGTGATCACCGAGTTGGTGTTGCTCGCCCTCCTGGTTGGGCTAATCCCTGACCTGGTAATCGGGGCTATCAAGGACCTCTACGGCCCTTGCGGCTTCTCAGATGAAGTCTGCCACGAGATACAGATCCAAGGCGCGATACAGGCGATCTTCGCCGCTATTTTCGCAATGGCGTCTGTTGTGGTAGCATTCTTAGTATCAAAGGACATCGACGGAGGGGACGAAAAATGAATAGCGTCCAGATGATAGGCACCGGAGCACTTTTACTTACTTTCATCATTTTGGGAGTAGGGCTATATCGGATCTCTCATCACTCCTGACTGCTAGTTGATTGATACAAAGAAGTGAAAATAAAAGGGAGGCGGTTTTCGTCTCCCTTTTTATTTGAGCCTCATACGGTCCGAGCTACTACCACGTCCTATTTTTATAGTGATGCGTAGAAACCCAATCTTTAAAAGCGCAAACGAGATCTTCAAAAGATCTGCTCTGTTTCCAAGCTATTGCTGCCTGCCACGCTTCCCTTTCACATTTATCTTGATATTCTTTAGAAGCGCCTCTCGATAGGGAGGTACCGTCTCCTTTTTCGTCAAGAGTACCAGAGTGTCCACAATATATATGACCTGCTTCATGTAGAAACTTCATAACAATTGCCTCTTCCCAAGACTCTACACCAAATTGAATGTAGTTTCTCCAATACTCCGCTCTAACGTTAACATAAATAGTCAATCCATGCCGGTAGGATCGTTCGACAGCTTGATCATCGATAAAATAAACCGCTTCTCCTCCGTGTTCAGAGGAAAACTCTTGAAATAACGGCGGAGCAATCTCCATTTTTGAGTTTTTAATAGTCTCTAAAATCATACTGTGCTCCATCGATTTCAGCTTTGGTACTTCAATATAGTGAACAGGATGGATATCACGTTGCCAGAGTCACTAGAAGTCAACAATTTCGCAGTAGGTTGGAGATTTGAATCTGCTAGTCGAACTCGATAATTTATTCCGTTTTCACAAGCGGCAGCAACCACGGTTGACCTATGTTGGTCACAGCGGAAGGGGAGTTAGAACAGTGGCAGTCTGTTACCTCCAACGGAACTACCGCAAGGTACGTCTCGATAACAGTCCAACAAGTGAAACGGTAGGAGTGAAGCTCCGGAACGGCGAACTGAGGTTTGTGCGTTGGCGGGGCTTCATCGAACTTGATGCAGCGAGAGCCTTCCATGCAGAACGCAAGGGGCGCCCCGTTTTGCTTAAGTTGCATTCCTACCAGGCCGGTGATGATTTGCACGCTCCGCGTATCACAATTGAGCAGGGGTTCTATGTTCAAGGGTGCTTGGTGAATGCTGGTGTTTATGGTGTGGTCTGTGAAGGAGTGCCTCGTATTATTGAAGCGGCTCCGCGATAAGAGTTATATCCTGAAAAGATAATTGGTATTGTGCGTGAATAATTTTCATGGTGTAATTGTTTCATGTTTTTAATGTCGGTTTAAAACAAAGCCGTTGATACTAATTGGGGGATATATATGCTGAGCTCTTCTCTTGTTGTAAAGAAGGACGAAGGGTGTGATCAAGGAACACCGACTTATAGCGTATGGAAAGGTGACAGAGTAGTCTTGGCAAATGTTCCTGAAGAGGAAGCGCGTGCGTATGTCGAGGCTGAGGAGATCAAAGAAAGGAGAATCGCAAGAGAGAAGTTCGAAGCCAAATTCCAGCGTGACGATTTGGATAATGGTATGTAAGTGAGATTGATAATGTCACAAAATGATAACAACTGGCGGCTTCGCTTGAGCCGGCGCCCTGGTGAAAGCTTTTTAATTGATCAGGGCAATCATGGACGAATCTGGATGCTCATCAGGAGCTCAGTAGACAAGGTTTGTCATGTAACTCTATTTTTTCCAGATGGAAGGGTTCAGGAATACCATTTGAACAAGTCTGGCAACAGAAACATTGAGGTTAGCGAACAGGTTTCAGTTTACGCTGAGACCTTTAGAGGCACTCAAGTGACTTTTGCTTTTAGGTCAGATAAAGATATTCGAATTGTACGTTCTGAACTTCTAAGCAAGGAAGAGATTGAACAATTTGCACCTCTCGACGTACCAGCACCTCTGTTAGATCAGCCATAGCCTAGGGTTGCATTTTCGAGAAATGTGATAGTCTGGAATCGAGATCAATGAGAAGCAGACGGGTAACCCCGATTTGCTTCTCACAAAACACGGGAGACATGAGCAATGATGACTTTGACTACTATTTCTGAGAAAAAGAGCGATACCGAGGCTCGTGTATTTTGGCGGGCTGGTACAAAGAAGCGAGGTATCCTTGATGTCACCCTGGACTTCGCACATGCAGATTCCGCACTCATAGCTGAGCTCGTTGCTCTCCAGCACTTGTTGTTCGATAGGAAGGTTTTCGACCGGGAGCCTGGTGCTGGCGCCGGGTACAAGCTAGTTGTCTCGAAGGGGGCGATCCGCAAACTGGCTCTGGGCAAATCAAACAAGGCATACGCTACTAAGTTTGCGGCCTTCCTGAGCAATCGTATGAAGGGCGTGACCATTGAGGTTTCGCAGGACTACGAATTCATGGCGAAGCCGGATGAGGTCGAGCCGGAACTGCTGGGTGGTGAGCGTGAGGTCTACGCCAATACCTACGACGCCATTGAGACGCCCGCCATGGGCCGGGTCCTTGTCACGCAGCATGCTGTTGAGCAGTACCAGGCCCGGATCACTTCAGGCTCTCCTAAAAAGCCATGGGCCTCTCTCGTTGGCCGCCTGATGCATCCCGAGCTTCGGATGATGAAGGTTGACGAAAAAGTTCTTCGTCACAAAGCGCGAAAATATGGCCGCTCTGACAACGTAGAATTCTGGGGACACCCAACATCTGTATTCGTGTATCAGGTTCTCCGTGAAGACAATGGTGATCGTGTCTTGGTGACTGTGTTTGAGCGAAGCGAACCGTAAAGGATAGATTGATGGCTCTTGAATTCTTTGCCCAGGTAAACAAGGACGGTGAAGTCGGTATGCCGAAGTCCAACGACTATTTATTACAGTACGCTGCACCAGATGACGGAAAGGGGCTGGGTTATGGCAAGTAAGCTAGAGCATGTAGACCCTATCTTGGCCGAACTCTTCGATGAAGGGATCTCCAGTATCGCCGCTCTGCGACTGCTGGTCTATGTCCGCCACCCTCGTAGGTTTGCAGAGATCGAAGAATCTATAGGGACAGAGCGTATGGTGGTAAATCGGATGGTCTCTCGATGTCCAGGACTGCTGAAGAAAATTCAGTTGCCGCATGATGAGAGCAATCGAGAGCGAGGAAAGCCGCCTGTAACTATTGTTACGACAAAGCGGGCAAACGAGATATTGAAGAGCCTACTGCTCTGAAAAAGCCGAATGCCAATTCAAGGGAAAGGGGGATGTCAAATGGTTACCTCGCGAAAAATAATTTTCGGTGCTGCTCTGCAGGGAATTGCCATATTCATCGGGCTTGGCCTTGCAGGGTATGGTAATGACACGATTGCTGTTGCTCTGGGTTCAATTGGAGTGGACGCTGAGATAGCGCATCGATTGAGTCGGATGGTCTTTGGGCTTTTCTCTGCAGGGGCGACGTTCTTGATTGTGTCGGGTTATCTGGATGAACGCGACGGTGTTTCTGTTATTAACCCGGCGGGTTAATACATGAAGCAGGGATGCTTCATCATCGGCCTGCGGCCAATGCGAACGCTACTAAAGCCAGCCTGTCCGCGCACCTGCGCCCGCTTTTGTGGCGTGACTGACAAAGAGGTCGGGAACCTATTTGTCAGCCAGGTTAATAGCAGAGAGCAAGTACGGCATGCTGTCAGGGATGTTGATGGTCGTATTGACGCCTGATGTCCAACAGAGCGGAAAGGAATCATGAAAGCAGGTGACATCAAGATTTTCACGAAGAGTGGCAATCGGGTACGCCTGATCGAGCGCGACGGTGATGGCTGGGTGGTAGAACGCACTCAAGGCAAGTCTGCCGGTAAGCAAATGTGGTGCGCAGAACGGGCGCTGGTGGATTCCTTGGATTGATGTAACTGTGATCTATCCGATCCGATTTCCATTTCCCAAATTCTACTTTCACCCCGAGAACAGGTGCGTACCCTGATGCACACTAATTTCTTTCACATGTGAAAGAAAAAGCCTCTTTGCTCATGATGGCGAGGAAGCCGCTTACCTCCCTTCACGTTGCGTCGGTGCGGGCTAGCTGGCAATTCTTAGGCCGGACGCCCGATATTTTTCACGCAGCGACTTGTCAAAATCAGTTACTATTCGAGCTGCTGTTGACTCTAGTGGCTCGCCCAATATCGCATGTATAGCGCTTGCAGTTTCGGCACGAAGAACATGGTTGGAAGTCAGCAGAATGAGCAGCCATAAGTTGTCCTTTGCGCAAAACTCTCTGATCAAACTACGTTGCTTCGCTACTTCTATTTTAATGCTTTTGAGCCGTTCTAACTGCTTGATGACCGCCTCAGCAGCTTTTAATTCACTGTCAGTCAGGTGTGCTACCTTCGGAAGCGTATCCAGCTGGTTACGAATCGCGTTAACGTCAGAGAGAAGAGAAGAGCTACGAGGCCGCAGCCAGTTCCCCAACCCTCTGAGTAAGCCAAAGTCCACTGGATACCAGCTCGTTACGGGCTCAGTACGACCGATCTCATTCTTCTCTTTCTGAACGATAGAGTATTCCCAGGTGATTCTGACATCGTTTCTTTTTAGCCGGTCTATAAGCGAATTAACCGTTTTTTGGGGGAGTAACTCCAATATTCTTGCGGCTTCGTTGTAGAGGTTATCGATTGCTTGGAGCAGCTCATCGATCTGGGCTATAAGTCTCTCTCTATTCGATAGGAATTGCCGAGCTTTGTCTTGACGACGTTGGAGGTATTCGGTTTTCCGTAGGTGGCTAAAGGCGCTCTTCACTTCATCATCGTTAATTCCGAAGTGCTTCTCAGCGCAGCAATGGCCGATTAAAAGCTTGATCCCGTTCTTCGTTTGAACGATGTAGCCGTGTTGGTGATATTGCCCGCAAACCTTGGCATCGCGCACATATTGGCATTTCGCATCGGCCTTGATCAGGCGGTAGGACTTTAGCGGGTGGCTGAAGTTAGCTTTCGATAAAGCCCCTTCTGGATCTATGTCGAAAAGCTCCTGGAGTTGGGTGATTGTCTTGATTTCTGCAGCGTTAGGTCCATCTGAGATCATAGGGCGAGCACACTCCTGCGTTGAGTCTCGACGAAATCCGACCACATATCTGGATGCTTAAAAAATATACTACCTTACTTTATCTGTATAAAAAAGCAGTATGTTCAGGCATACAGGTACTTGCCCTTGATCTAGAACGAGCGCCCGTTCGAAGCTGGGTGGGCTCCACCGGGCTCGCCCGAATTTCTTTCACATGTGAAAGAAAAGTCTATTGGCTCATGATGGGAGCAAGGCGCTCGGTACCCTGCGCACCTCCCACATCATTTCAAACCTACGATCATACCCGCAGGCCCCTGGCTAGTCTCAGGATGTGTCAGGGCACCTGCGTTCGCCAAGGCGGCTGCCTGAAATCCGGGGAGAGTCGTCACAGCGTTTGATCAGGCAAGTGGCGTCACACGATTACATGTTGGTAATTACCATAAATACTGTAATTACTGCTATAATTCCTACTTATTAAAATGGTGATTTGATAAAGTAGAGCTTCTGAAATAAGGTTTGGCTGGTGAGAGCCAACGAACTGCCACTTCAGCGCACGAGTTGAGGTAGTCCAACGTCCAGGCCGTCTCGTGCCTCAGGAGGGTTCATGATCAGGGTGATCTTCACAGTGGCCGCACTGCTTCTATTTGTCGCACCGGCACAAATGCTTTTTACCGGACAGCTCGGCGGTGAGCTGTTCATGATTGAGGCGGCGTTTCCGCTTCGCCTGGTGGCGGCTGTCTCGCTGCTCGCCTCAGCCGTCATAGCGCTCTACGGGCGCTACTGGACGAGCGAGGACGGTGGACTAACCGGCGTCTGGATCTATGCAGGGAGCGACTACTGAGGTCTACGCGTCCGCCACCACCTCGGGGGTTAAGGCGCGACGCCGCTGCTTTGCTGCGTCAGAACAAACACGGATTTGCGACGGTACGAAGTGCCGCCTGCTAACTACGATGCAATGGAACAGAGTTAGGACGCGCAACATGTAGAGCCGTAGCGCCCACCGCTGCACAAGATATGGTAGTTGAACGGGTATCGACAGGGATCAAGAGGGAACTATGGCGCAACATGACAAATTAGAGAGAGAGCTTGCCCTGGACGATGATGCCAGTGGGTTGCTGGGCCAAGTCCCCGCCTCGGGGTCGGTCGATGCCGGGAAGAAACCTACTCCCTCTGATCCAGCGCCTGAATTTGTCCCAGCGGAACAATCTGCTGGGCTGCTTACCCCGTTGAAGCGACTGAGCTGGCGAGCGTTGAGAAAAATCCCGCCCTTGCCTACCTGATCAGCCTGGGGTCTCGGCAAAGTCGGCGCACGATGAAATCGTTCCTCAACAACACCGCCCGCATGATGGGCTTCGAGAACCTTGAGACGTGCCCCTGGGGATGCTTCGGCGTCACCATGTCCAGGCCGTGCGGCAGATGCTCCAGGACGCGGATAGAGCACCAGCGACGATCAACACCTACTTGTCCGCGCTCAAAGGGGTCGCGCTGGAGGCGTGGACGCTGAAACAGATCGATACCGACGCCTACCAGCACATCCGCCAGATCAAGAATGTCCGTGGCTCCCGGCTCTCAAAAGGTAGGGCCTTGGCACCGGAAGAGATCCGTCAGTTATTTTTCACATGTGAAAGCGATTCGTCGGCTATTGGTGTCCGAGATGCAGCCATCTTCGGGATTCTACTGGGTTGTGGCCTGCGCCGAACTGAAGTGGTTGATTTGGACTACAGCAGCTACGACCCCAGGGAACGGTCACTAAAAGTGATCGGGAAAGGGAATAAGGAGCGGATTGCGTATCTGCCGGATGGGGCCTATCGGCGCCTGGAGCTGTGGGTGGAGGACGTTAGAGGGGACATTCCTGGGCCACTTTTCATCCGGATCCGCCGCTTTGACGATCTCACCTACACCCGTCTGAGCAGTCAGGCGATCTACCACATCTTGGAGACGAGACGTGTCGAGGCCGGGATTGAGAAATGCGCTCCGCACGACTTCCGGCGTACCTTTGCGTCCTCGATGCTGGAAAACGGTGAAGACCTGATCACGGTGAAAGACGCCATGGGGCATGCCAGTCTGACCACGACGCAGAAATACGATCACCGAGGCAACGAGCGGCTCCGTGCCGCGAGCAAGCGCCTGGACATAGGATGACACCGCAATGATGCCTGACATGAGCCCTGACAGCTTTGGAGAGAGCCTCAAGTTCTATTCTGACCGCCACCCTGATCCAGGAAAGCGAACGGCCATAAACATTCAGTACACGTTCACGCGGGGGCAATATCCGACCCTGAGCGTGGAAATTGCCCCCATCCATCAACCTGGTGCTGCACCGAACTGGGCTGAGAAAACCATTGTCCAGCTTACACGGGGCGAGCTGGTCGCCTTCTGTGGCGTGCTGTTTGGCCTGCGAAAGCAGATGAACGGCGCGTACCACGGCGACGCTCGGAATAAGAGCATCGCCGTCTACAACAACGGCCAAGACGGCGCCGCGATTGTGATGGCGGAGCGCGGCCACCAGTTGCAGCATTTCCTGACACCAGATAACCGACTAGAGCTGGCCGTTTTCGCTGTCAGGCGCCTCTCAGAAGCTTGGAAGGTGACGCCTTCCGATGCGATCGCTCTGCTCCGGCAAGCTGCCTGGATGGACCGAAATCTGTAACATCAGAACGCATGGTAAAGAGGAGTGCTGCACGTCAGGCTGACCCCTCATGGAGCGTGCCAATGCCATCTCCTTGATGACGGGAAGGCTAATTTTTCGTAATCAAAACCATAGGGAACGGGCGTGAGAAGAGTTGAAGATACGATCAAGGAAGCGGAGCTGATAGCAAGCAGCCCCGAGGCTGTCGCTGCATATTTGAAGGAGCGTGGTTCTCGGCTCTCCGCTGATGAGCTAGCAGAAGAAGGCGACGAGGAGTTTGAGAAGTCCCTGCTGGATCGAGAGAATACGCTGATCGAACTGGCACTTGCCAGACACTGCCGGCATTCAGATACCGCTAAAACCCTGTTCTTCAAAGAGCCGACCGAAATGGCTCTACGTCTATCGGTGCTGTCCAATCGCGTGATCGGCAGAGATGATTTGGGGATGTTCCCCAGAATCCTGTTTGACCATGACGGGCAGCTAGCGTCGTATCTCGGCACAGCAAGTGATCAGGAGCTACTCGCCCTGTTTGAGAACCCGAAGCTTGAGGACGACTTCCTGCAGGGCTTTCTCGAAGGTGGCGCATACTGGCAGGCCATTTCCGAGAGACAGCGGCTAATTGCCCTCGTCGCGCTAAGCACGAACGACCGGATGAAGACCCCCTACGACGATAGCTATATGGATGGCTTCGCCGAATATAATAGCTACGAGAAAGTCTTCGGCGCGGCATGGAAGCTGGCAGCGACCGCACCCGTCTCGCGCCAATGGGCTTCTGTCCTGAGCAAGCTTTACTACCAAGTGTTTCCCGAAGCTCACTCCATCGATAAACCGCTTGAGCTCGCTGCCCGCTGGTTCCCCCAGGACGAGGAGTCCTCAAAGCGCGAGAGTGAGCATAACGAGAGGGGCTACCTGTCGGACTACCAGGGTGTCCGCAAGGGGCTGGCGAAGCTCGCCCTCTCGAAAGACCCTTACTTACTTGGAGTCAACGCTATTGGAGAGCGAGGATGTGGCGTTCCAGGCCGCCGTCTACGCTTTCACCGACCTGTCCCCCGACCAGATCCAGATGGCCTACGAGGAGAACGGCGAGCTCGCCCTCCAACAGATGCTCCATAACCACTTCATGTGGCAGCGGGCGGACACAAGGCAGGCACTGCACGATGTTGCGTGGGCGGTCGTCAAAAACGACAAGCACGCGGATCTGATGGCGGCAAATCTCTTTAACGGCGTCCGTGAGGACTTCGCCAAGAAACACCCTGACTGGTTTAAGGACGAAGACGATAAAAGCTCCTCACCGCCCGGTGGACCTCTAACAGAAGCTGATATCGAGCAGCTGGCGCCGACTGAGGAGTGGGCTGGGGGCAAAGAGGTTACGACGTTCTCGCCGACCGGCGAGCCAGTGACCAAGGCTGACATCGACTCGCTGGAGTCGAGGCTTTCAGAAATACTCCAATCACTCAACATCCGGCTTGGGACCGTCTGGTGGTTCTCCTTGGGTACCTTGGTAGGCGTCGGCCTCAGCTTTGTGTACAGATAGAACAGGGAACCCCACCGGCCCCTCTCACATCTCCCAAGCCGCCTCCCATAGTCACCCGCCAAGGGCGCGGACTGTCAGGCTGAAGTCATAGAAGCCGTACTGCAGGCGTCAGAAAAGGCGGAAAGCTTGGGGTGGATCATAAGGGGTGATGATGATTTGTTTTATTACCGACATGCGGGAGGGAGAGCCGGAAGTTGGTTCACTGTTTGGTACAGTCCGTATAAAGGTTGTAAGCTGACCGTATCAGCTCATACTCTGATGGTTCGGCCCAAGAGGGCTGCGCAATGGTTGCCAGTTGGTAGCCAAACGCCTTCTGGTCCTTCATGATGAGCAGTTGCTCATACTTCATCACATCGGTATCCCCAATTTTTTCATAGCTACGAAGCTGGAGACTGGGCCCATCATAGGACTCGGTGAGCCACTTTGTTTTTTTGGTGGACAAGATTTTCTCGTCACTTCGTCGGTAGGTCGTTGTGATGTAGTGGTCAGAAGCGATAACAATCGTCGCCCCGATACCATCTGAGTAACTGCATTCCCATACACCAAGCTCAAAGGCCGCAGCATTACCTGGCACTCCCAGCACTGCAAAGATCATCCCTGTACCCATAATCCGCCCCCATCGGGCGAGCATTCCTTTCCTCAACTCTCTATCCTCTTGCTGCGCCTCTGAACTCTTGTGGATGCAGGCCCCAAATAGCGTCTCCGAGACCTGTCCGGGGGCTGAGATCAACTCTCGTCGGTGTCGAATAGCGCCTCGTTGATGGTGTCCTGTGACGTTCGCAGGCGCTCGATAATGGTTTCGAACGGATCAGGTTCGGCGAAGAACATGCCCCCCTCAACAGCGGCCTGGTGATCCTCCCTAATTGTTGCCAATCGGGCATCGTCCGGTATTAGCTGGAGCCCGCCCCTAAGGACGGCTTCGTAATCGACTCCTCTCTGCGAGTAGCGCAGGCGTTTCATCTCTACCACGTCTTTCATGGCCTGTTCTTCGTCGAGAGGCTTGGCAAATCCCTCCTGCTGAAGCAGGCAGTTCACGTCGTACCAGTGACGTGCCAGACGATTGAAATTCGGAGTCTTCTCTTGCGTCGAAAACTGGTGCAGGGCTGTGAGCTTTTCCCACAAGATGTAACCGGCGTCATACGCGACTACTGTCCCGATTGGAAGTGCAAGTGCTTCAGCAATCTGGGGTACTTCAGACAGGTAGGTCTGAATGGTGTGTGGAGATGTAGGACGCCCCCGATTACGACCACCAAACTCCAGCAGCACATGATCGAGCTGGTAGGCATTGTCATTAGCGGTTACGCGGGGGAAATGAATATCAACCTTTTCACCGCCAGAGTCCGCTTCCAGTTCAGCCCTGAGGCCCTCGATGCGATACACAGCCAAGCGGGTATTCAGTCGTTCGACTAACTCTGTGGTCCACGCGGTGAGCAATTTGTCCTGGGCTTTGCGGAACCGGTCGCGTTGGGCTCGTTTTTCTGTTGTCTTATGCCAGGTGGCGTCTTCGTCATCTGCCAGTGCCAGGTCGGCCCAATGGATCGATAGATCGATGTCTTCAGAAAAGCGTTCGATGGCGCCCCAGCACTTGCTCAGGGCGGTACCGCCTTTGAAGGCAATGTCCCATTCACCCAGCAGCTTCTCATCGTAGAGCAGTCTTAGGATCTCCGTGACCCAGATGTCTTTCTCAAGAAAGCTCTGGGCGAGGCCGGTGGGGTGCTCTTGTGCCCCGAGCTCGATTAGAGCCTTCAATTCACCATGCTTGCTGGCATCTGCATACAGTTCGAATACATCCATTCAGGCGGGCATCCTTGTTTCCAGTTCAGCGAGCTTCTCCTGCCAGGCTTTCGGCAAGGACGAAGACTTGAGCCGTTCCACAACGGCATGGCTTTCTGAGCGTGTCAGGCCCAAACGCCTGAACGCTTTTCGTAGCGCTGGCAATCCAACCGCCGTGGGAGGGGTTACACTCAGTCCGCGAAGCAGTTCACCCTCAGGTCTGCCACTCCAGCGCAGCTTCTGCTTGGCGATGTGCCGCACTTCAACAACCTCGTTTCCCACGGAAAAAGTGCGACTTGGGCCATCGCTCCAGAAGATCGTCTTCATCGGCGCCTGAGTCTGCAAGCCGAGGCGATAGGCCGCTTCCAACCCCTGGGGCACCAGAGTGTAGCGATGCTCCTTGGCCCACACGCGGGCGACGGTCACGGCACTGGTTTTGACCTTGATGGAAGGAATACTGGGTAGGGGTTTCGGGCGCACGTACATCCCCTTGGCCACGCGCTCAATGATCCCGTCTTCGGCCAGTCTGCTCATGGCCTTTTGCACGGCGGCTTCGCTGCCCAGCTCATAGAACCGGCTGATCGAGAAGGGAACCCCTCGCTTCATCCGCTGTATGCGCTGTAGGACGTTGGCTGAGATGGACATGGCACTACACTTCTGACACGTTCGCCTTGATGTGATTTCATTATATCGCAGTGATTACAAAGTATACAGAACGGCTGATGTCAGGATGTCGGTTGTTCACCTAGCGCCTCTTGGACGGTGATGCCCCACTGGCACATGGTTTACCGATAACACAAAACACGGCGGTTATTGCCGTAGATTTGATCGTTCTCAAACCGAACGGTAGATGTCAGGACCTGAGCTATTCACCTAGCTGAACTAACGGCCCATGGAGGGTGAGGCTTTCCGATGCGAGCGGTCGGCTTCGGGAAGCACACTGGATGGTACGGAACGCCCTTGCAGTTCTATAAGGCTGCTTTTATCTGCTTTTGTTTTGCAACTATATCCTGACTCTCTCAGAGAGTGTTAGGTTGTAGCCTTCATTACGGTAACGAGGACAAACCCAATGAAAATGAGCCTAGATTCAGCCCTCAACCTAGCAGAATTGCAGGGGCTTCGCAGCACCTTGAACGGTCAAACAAATTCGCTTTCTCGGGCATTTATTTTTGCGTGCTGCTCGGGAGTGGAGTGGCTGGATATTGTGACACTTACCTGGAGCCAGGTTCGGATAGAGGACGAAAAATGCCCATACATTGAGCTTGGCTACAAGAGGCGAGACGGTTCAACAAAGCATTACCTGAGCGTTCCAGCGGTTGAGAGCATAGGGGAGCGTAAGACTGATCCTGATAGAGTGTTCGAGGGACTGGAACATCAAGATTGGAAAAACCCTGAACTCGGCGAATGGGCGTCCCACGCCGGGATCAAGAAGATACTGAACTTCGAGATCGCCAGAGCGACGTTCATACACATCATGTTGATGGAGCTGGGGTACAGCATCTATGATGTAGCGAATTTGCTTAACATGAGAGCAGACGACTTGGCCGAGCAGTATGGGCTTCAGTTACTGACCTGTGTGAAGCCTCTCCCATCCATTGGCCTGGCATAAAGCCAGGCCCTGCCATACCAACACCGGCAACACCGCAAGCCAGAATAACCAACCACCGGATGATGCTCTGATGCGACATATTAGACCATCATGCAAGGTAATGTATACAAGCCACCCGAGCTCTGCTCACTTCCCACACAACCTAGTAGCCCGACCCTCTTCTTTCTCTCTCTTTTTCTCTCTTTCTCAATCTAATTTCACGCGGGTCGCCCAGGGGGAGGCCCAACAGGGGGGTACAGAACACCGCCCTACTCCACTCTGCATGATGGTCTAAAATGTACCTATAATACGTGCTGTCTATCAACAGCACATCAGCACAGGATCGCGCCAACATGACGGATTTCATTGCGGAACAATACTCGGCCATAGACCGAGACCTCACATCACTGACCGCCCTCCTCCGACGCCTCTCCCACCGGGCGGCTCTGGTGGCGCCGCTACCCAATACACCTCGCGGCATGGAGCACGAACCGGTTCAGCGGATTGTCGTGACCGAACACAGCGGCACCGAGGCCATCGAGCTCGCGGCGGCCTGCTACCAGGACCTGCACAACAATCCACGCTACTCCCAGAAGACCGCCAGGCGAACGGTCGGGGTGCTCTGGCTCTCCCCTACCCAGACCGGGGCGAAACGCGAGATCGAGGAGCTGGTCGAGCGTATCAACGGCGCAAAGGCTGCCATCGAGGACTTCGTGACGACCACCTACCACACCCGGAACGAACGGTTCGAAGCGCTCAGGGCCGCGTGTCCCGGCATTATGACGTTACACCTCTACCGGCAGATCCGCTGCTACGGCACCGAAAACGTCACCTCGATACGCTTCTCGTGGCAGCGTAAAGATGCATTGGTGAAACCCAACAAGGCTGAGCTGCTTCAGCGCATCCACGAAGATCTGGAGCACTCAGGCCCCGATCACCAGCTGCCGCTGGAGCAGTTGATCCAGAAGGTTTCCGCGACGCCGGAGCCGCGCCTCAGGGTGCGCCGACACGTCAAAGTTCAGCCTGCGGCCAACATCATGTTCGGCGGCGCGGTGAAAACGGTCACGGCGCCCATGCCGATCATCGTGCTGCAGGACGCCGATCTGAAGCTGAAGATGATCAGCACCTTTGACGCGACGGCACGGCGCAAGACCCGAGCGGACCGGGTAGCCTCCGAGATACTGGGCACCTTCGCCGGTATTACGATTGAAGCCTTCCCCGATTGAGGGGGAGGCGCATCGCTCCCCCATATCCTCCCTCCGTTCACGTCCCGGCAGTGCGCGGGCGATCCCGCATGTTGTACCGCGAGCACAAATATCGCTGTCGTCGCTCTCGCTACTCGTGTAAAATAGTAATAATTACTGTAATTACCGTAAGATTATTAAAAACAAGGAGAGTGGCGATGGCCCGTAAGCTGGTGTCAGAGGCTGATGTTTACGAAGCGGCAGAGATGATGCTGGAGGAAGGGCAGCAGCCCTCCACCATTGCCATTCATCGAATCCTTGGACGCGGCAGCTATACCACCATCGGCAAACACCTCAAGTCCTGGGAAGTGCAGCGCAGCTCCGAGACACCTTCGGCAGCGCAGCAGACTGACGAAGAGACGCCCGAGGTGATCGCCAAAGAAGCGCATAACTTCGTCAGGAAGCTCTGGCTCAATGCCCGACAGCGTGAGCACGACGAACTCCAGGCGGAACGCGAAGCCCTGAGCCAGCGGGCAACCGAGCTGGAAGAGGAGATCCAGCGCGTCGTTGATCAGTCGGACGACGCGACCAACCGAATTGCCGACCTGGAGGAGCAGCTCCAGATGAGCCGCGAAGCCCATGAACGTGAAATAGCCGCCAGACAGGAAGTCGAGAAACAGCTCGCCCTGCGCACCGCTGCTCTGGAGCGTGCAGAGCAGGAGTCGGCGAAATTGGAGAAGAAGCTGGAGGCGGTCACGGACAAGTTCGAGGGCAAACTGGACACGCTCACTGGAAAGTATGAGGCCAAACTGGAAGAGGTTACCCGGCTCAACACTGAGGTAACGAACCTGTATCGCGACCAGGAGCAAAAAAAGCAGGAAATCGAGCGTTTGAGCCAAAAACAGGCAAATACAGAGGCGTCACTCCGCGAGCAGAAGAGCAAGAATGAAGCTCTCACTGACCAGGTTCACCAGCTGCAACAGCAGGACAGCGAGAAAGCCTCGGCTTTGGTGGAAGCCCAGAAAGAGATCCGCACGCTCGCTGAGGATAATGCGACGTTCGCGGGACAGCTCAAGGAAAAGGACCGGCAGACGGCACAGCTCGAATCCAAGCTGGAGGAGACCGTCGAGAAACTTGACGCCACCAAAGCTCAGCTCGCCGCTGAACGCAAGGCCAAGAAAGAGTCCGCAGCTGACAAGGAGTCTGGTGATGATCCCGTACAGAAGGAGTAATCATGCCCCGTGGGAAGCGATACGCAAAATACAACGAGTCATGGGCCACCCAAGCAGGTGGGCTACTTGAACAGGTCAACGTGGCTGTTGCCTTGGCGGAGAGACACAGCCCTTCTGCCTTGTACTGGCTGACGGTAATGCACGCGTGGGTCCGGGACGTATCCGACAAGACAGCTCCCAATTGGTGGTCAAACGAGGACTGCGAGGCTTTGATCCCGCCCGCCGAAGCTCGCGTGAAGCAGTTTGTTCAGACGATGCAAATCTACCACCGCCAACCGTCAACTACCGGGAGGTCAACGTGGGCCGCGTAACGCTTGAACAGCTCTCGCCTGATACCCCTGAGCAGGCCCTTATCACTGACTACCAAGGGGCACGACTGGTTGTCAAAGCCTATGCAGGGAGCGGGAAAACTTCGACACTGGTGAAATACGCCCTCCGCAATCCGCAGGAGCGGATCCTCTACCTGGCCTACAACAGAGCCATACGAGATGAAGCTCTGGTGAAGTTCCCCGCGAATGTGGACTGCAAGACCTCGCATCAGATCGCGTTTGCAATCATCGGTCGTCAGTACAGCCATAAACTGAAGAACAACCTCCGGCTAACAGACATCGCCCAGACATTACCGTCGCCCAACTGGACGCTGGCAAAAGACATCCTGGCGGCGATGAACGCATTCATGTCGAGTGCTGACCCACGCATCCTCGATGTCCACTTCTGCCGCTCGGAGCGCGTTCAGGTGAAGACCAGGAACGAGGTCATGTATCAAGCTCAGGTGCTCGATGGCGCGCAACTGATTTGGCAGCGAATGACCGACGTGGATGATCCTTTCCCCATCATCCACGATGCATACTTGAAGCTATTTCAGTTAAGCCTGCCCAACCTTGCTCGCCACTACACCACAATTCTGTTTGATGAAGCCCAAGACTCCAACCCGGTAACCAATCACATCGTTCTCCAGCAAAAGTGCAAAGTGATCTACGTGGGCGACGACCACCAACAGATCTACCGATTTCGAGGTGCAAGCAACGCGCTCCAAGCCCCCTCCTTCGGAATGCAGATACAATGTATCTCACACACAGCTTCCGATTTGGCCCGCAAGTCGCGATGGTTGCCAATGCACTCCTGATGCTGAAGAAAGAAACCAAGCCAGTCATTGGTCGAGGAAAGCAAGATCAGGTGGTAACCACTCTACCGCCAGAGACCGGTCATTACACTGTTCTATCGAGGACAGTCATTGGGGTCATACAATCGGCCATGATGTCTGCCATGGCGGGCAAAAAGGTCTATTGGGTGGGCGGCGTACAATCCTATCAACTGGCTGAGCTGGAAGACCTGTTCTGGTTCGCTATCCGCAAGTTCGACAATATTCGAAACCCGAAGCAACTCAAAGACTACCGAGATTTCGAGGACTACGAAGATATTGCCAAAGCCACAAAAGATCCGGAGATGCTCAGGGCAATATCACTCCTGAAGAGCTGCGATGATGTTCCCAGACTAATCGGCACGATGCTGGAGCAGACTGTAACGAATGAGCAGAATGCCGATGTCACGGTCTCGACTGCGCATCGCAGCAAAGGTCTAGAATGGGAAAGCGTGGTACTGGCCGATGATTTTCCTGACATATTCGACCCAGAGCTTGAGCCCGAAAACCGCCAGGATGAGATAAACCTTCTATACGTGGCTTGTACAAGGGCCATGAGAACCTTGGTGATAAATCATTCAGTAGGACTGATCCTACGTTACGCTAAAGGCATCGCGGCCAGGAAGCGAGCTGACGGGGCCACCCCCCAGCGGCTTAGAAAAACACACCATCCGGCTCTATTCGCCCATTATGGGCGGTTTGAGGTGCCTGCCCAGCAAAGCGACTCCAGTACCATTCTCAGCTAACATCCATGAACTACGCCCGAACTTATGCTGAGAACACACCAAGTCATATTGATAGCCCTGGGGGCGAGCCTGCTCACCCCCGTGGCTGTTGCACAGGAGATAGACCAGCCATCGGGATTCTATGAACGGAAATCGGAAGGTTGGTTCTGGTACAACGAAGAGATCCCAGAGGACATACCGGAGCCCGAAGAGCCTGAGCCACCGGTGGCGGCAGCTCCCAAGCAGGAATCCCAATCGGTCGAACCTGCGCCCTCATCATCTGAAGGGCCACCGGTATTCTCCGCTGCCTGGTTCCGGGAAAATCTGCCGAGGTACCGTGACGCGGCCTGGGATAACCCAACAATAGAGAACGTCCGCACATATATGTACCTGCAACGGTACGCTATGGACCGAAGTGAGCAATTTGCGGATACCGCAGAGATTGCCGTCGTTGGGGATCCCTTTCTGGACGAGGAAACGCGCAGACCATCTGCCACCTTTGCTTCTCAAAAGTTAGATCGGTGGGCGGGACAACAGAAAGACGAGATCGCTCGTAAGATTGCGCAAAAAGCAGGCATTTTCTTCTTCTTCAGATCGGACTCAGATACCAGTCGCGTACAGGCCCCAATCCTCAAGATGCTTGAAATGCGCGATGGCTTTACGATTCTCCCCATCTCAGTAGATGGAAAGCCCCTACCCGATGGTATTTATCCGAACTTCCGGGCTGACAAAGGGCAAGCCGAAAGGCTGGGAGCCGAAGTATTCCCAGCGCTGTACTTAGTATCGGCAGAGCGGGAAGTGGAACCTATCGCTCAAGGTGTTCTATCCCTGGCGGACCTGAAGCATCGAATCATCTTGGTCGCAAAACGCCGAGGCTGGATTAGCGATGAAGAGTTCAATAAAACAAAGCCCATCATGAATCTGGACAACAATATCGCGGCCATTTTGGATGCTCATTCCTACGAGATCTCCGATATGGCAAAAGCTGTCAGTGGCTCGGGGAGTAACTTCATCCCACCAGATCAGCTGAGTGAGTTTATTAGGCACAGACTTCGCCAGGAGCGCTGAGATGAAACCGATACGCTATAGCATCAAAACGTTGACGTTCAGCATAGCATTTTCGCTTGCTACGTTGGCTGTCCCTGAGATAAGCCGTGCCGATCTCCAAGACGAGATGGACAGCTTCTTTGGTGATATGAGCAACACCACAACACCTGGCGTTTTTGAAACACAGAGGCGCGGCGTTCTTTCTGGTGGACGATACACCGCCAAATCAAAAATCTTCGACGAGAACCTGATCAGCTTCGCGCCTCCCTCCTGGAAAGGTGGCTGCGGCGGCATCGATATGTTCAACGGCTCATTCAGCTTCGTTTCGGCGGAACAGATTGTGCAGTTGCTCCGTCAGGTAGCTGCAAATGCCAAAGGGTATGCCTTTCAGCTTGCTCTCGATAATGTCTGTCCAGACTGTGCCAAACACATCGAGGCATTCCAGAAGAAAATTCAGGCGCTCAACCAACACCTCGGCAATTCGTGTCAGCTTGCACAAGGTATCGTGAATGACACGACCTCTTCGTTCGAGATGAAAGGCAAGACAGATGCGTCAATTGCAGCAACTGTCACGGGTGTGGTCACGGATGTGTTCAGTGCTCGCGAGGAGACCGAAACCGGAAAAACGCCAGAAGAGCAGATGAGCGAGAGCGAGCTTCTACGGCGGGAGCTCATTGGCAACATTGTGTGGCAACAGCTCAAGAAGCAGAACGCAAAGAACTGGTTCACCTACGGTGATGACGCATTGCTGGAGACCATGATGAGCCTCACCGGAACAATTATCCGCCAGCCCCCGATTGCAGATCCCGACCATGTTGGCGATCCTGCTGATGCCAGTAAAACCCTGCCATTGGTAACGAAACCGGCGAAGCCGGACATTCTGCGGGCAATCTTGGAAGGCGGCAGCGTAAAAATCTATGACTGTGATACAGCGGACAAATGTCTGGAGCCTGGAGAACGAACAGCCAACATCGAAGGGCTTGGCAAAAAGGTCGAGGACATGCTTCTTGGCACCGGATCGAACATCGGCATCATCGCGAAATTTGCTCGGAATCAGGGAACTCTGAATGCCAGTGAAAAGGCATTCATATCCAACCTGCCCGCCGGAGCAGGCACCATCGTCCGTAACCTTTCCGTGCTATCTGAAGACGCTTCACGGATCTTCGCCCTCAAAGCTTCCAACAGCATTGCGTTGACCATGGTTTACACAACGACGGAAGAGCTGTTCCGCGCTGTTAGCCTAGTGGTAAGCCAGTCCAAAGCGCCTCATCAGTCCAAGGCGTTTGAATTGATCAGTAAGTCCCAAGACAAGGTGCGTAACGACTACCATCAGCTTCGCGCCCAATTTGGTGACGTAGCGGACCTCATCACTCACTACAACAGCATGCTCGACAACCTTCGGAAGCAACGGTACACCCTCAGCACTCTGACATCCCCACAGCGCACCAAGGAGTAAGCATCATGTCATTTGAGATATTTTCGGTCGGGGATGCGGCCTTTCTGGAGCAGATCCTCATGGCAGTAGCCATGGTGACCTCCATGGGGTCATTCGAGCAGATGGTCAGCGTTGGCCTTCTACTCGGAGTGATTTTTATCTTTGTTCAAAGTGTGTTTCAAGGAGCTAAACAGATCAATTTCCAACAGATCCTGGTCGGCTACCTCCTATACGCATGCCTCTTCATTCCGACCACTACTGTACTAATAGAAGATTCATATACTGGCGAGGTGCGTGTTGTAGACAACGTTCCCCTTGGAATCGGAGCGGCTGGCGGAATCATTTCTGCGGTGGGGTACAACATTACAAACCTGTTCGAACAGGGTTACGGTGCCATTGTGCCTTATGTGACTGAAACCCATTTCGCCGAGTCACTGAAAATCCTGAACGATGCTCGTAAACGCATCGCAAGCACTCCAGTGTATCAAGCCATGAATATGGCGGTTGGTAGCGATGCGGACGTACGCAAGTCATGGAACAACTACATCCGGGAATGCACTCTTACCGCTATAGACCTGGAAGATAGAAGCCTTGATGATGTGATGGCTGGGGAGCTCCCGGAAGCATTGCGCTTCAATTCGAGCCTTTACGGCACCCGACTATACCTTGGTAGTGCAGGCGGTACCGACTACACCTGCTCGGAAGCCTACCCTCGGCTGGTGGATGCGACCAACACTGCACTCGGCAGTGCGCCTATGTCCGATGCCATACTTACCGTCCTGGGAATTGACAACACCTACACCGGAATTTCGGGTCAAGGAGCAATCACGAATAGTCTGGGTATGCTGGGCATTACCTCCACATCAGGAACAAAGTACCTGACGGCAGCTGTCATTGAGCCCATCTATTACGAGGCGGCTCAGGGTCGATATGCGGATTTCCAAGACATGGCATCAGCCACAATGATCAACCAGGCCATCCAGCAGAGGAACACACAATGGGCAGCGGAACAATCCATGTTCATGACGATAGTCCGCCCCATGATGACCTTCTTCGAAGGATTCGTATACGCGATTACACCTCTTATGGGTTTTCTGATCGTTCTTGGCAGCTTTGGTGCCGGGCTCGCAGGCCGCTATTTCCAGACCTTGCTTTGGATACAGCTTTGGATGCCAGTCATGTCGATCATTAACCTCTACATCCATACCGCCGCTGGAAATGAGATGTCTAGCATTGGCAGCGAAATATCGTCGATCTATGCCCTCAGCACCGCAAGCGATCAACTACAACATTGGGTGGCGACAGGCGGTATGTTGGCCGCTTCTACACCACTTATCTCCTTGTTCGTAGTAACAGGCTCCACCTTTGCCTTCACCAGTCTTGCAGGCCGCATCAGCGGCAAGGACCATATTGACGAGAAGGTTCAGAGCAGAGACCTGGTTAGCAATGGCCCGATTATGCAGAACCAAGCCTCTCACGAGTACAATGACGTTACGGGTATGGCTGCGTCCGGTGCTGCAGGTCTGATGGGCACGATCTCCTTTGGTACCGGCCTTAGCAGCATGGCGTCATCTGCACACCAGCGCATGTCACAATCACAACAGTCATTTGCGCAGTCTCTGGGTTCATCATTTTCCAGTGGGAGAATGGACAACCAAACGTATGAAAGAGCTGCTTCGCTGGGTAGAACACACTCCGCCACGCATGGAACGACTCAGGGCGTTGTAAATGAGCGGACCAATCAAATTTTGCAAAACAGCTCGATTGGCTCACAGCACTCCGATGCAGTTAAAGGGATTGTGTCGGCTGTTGCTAGTGGCGCTATTTCCGGTGAAGTAGGCACAAGCCTCCTGACACAGCTTGCGCAGTCCGCGATGGTCAGTGAAGGTGGAAGTCAGAGCATTCCGGTTGATCCGGAAAAAGGCTCTCCTCCTGGAACGAAAGCACAGGGAACCAGAAGCGCAGCACACCAAGCGAAACGAACGGCTGCAGGTTCGAAGACTACTGGTGTGGGGTTGAAAGGTAATGTTGGGCTTTCGGCTGGCGCGAATAAGGAAACCGCTGACACTCGCAGCACGAACAATGTTAACAGCGCCGCGATCTCAGACGCACTAAAGTTTAGCCAATCTGAGCAATCTCAAGTCACAAACAACTTGGCTCAGGCCATCTCAACGGGCAAAAAGGAAGCAATAAGTGAGTCCTTTGGGCAAACGGACACCCAATCGCTGACCCGAAGCGCACAGGATGTCGTCAGCAGCAGCGAGAGTTATTCAACCGCTTCTTCAATGAACCAACAGTACGGCTCGATGAACAACCTGCGGCTTAGGGATGTCGGATCTCAGGTTGCGGGCAATGATCAGGCGATGAGGCAACTGAATGACTACTGGAATACAGGTGGGGTCAGTGCTGAAACGAAATCGGAAGCTCAGCGACTATATGAACGGTATAGCTCACCATCCACAGAAGGTGGATATGGTCTTGACCAGCGATCAGCGCTTGCTGCTGCTAGGATCAAGGCTCTTCAAAACTCAAACAATCATGCAGGCACAAGCGACGAACAATATCAGCGCAACTTCAATGCTGCTGTAGCCTCCGTGGGCCTTGGTATGGGACTCAACACTGGCCAGGCTGGCGACTATGCAGTTAACAAAGGAATAGCGCCCGTTAACAACGGTGACCTACGTCAACAGGCCGAAACCAATGCTCAGCAAGTGCGGCAGAGCGTTGCGCCCGCGAAGGGTATAGCGGTTCCTACTGCTGGGTATCCTCAATATAGCGATCCCACAACGACAGCGGATACACCTGCTGTAATCTCAGGGGAAGGAGCAGCGAACAACACTGCGGTCCGGGCTACCGCGAACACCTGGGAGCAACAAACCAATGCTGCGGCAGAAACTGAGGCTCGTCGCCAATTACTCAACAACGGGCCAGCGTACAGCCGTATGGGTGCTGCCGAGTTTTACGGCGGCGTAGAGAATGCCAATGACTGGGTTCAGCGCCGAATGACCCAAGCAGAAAACTTGGGCGAAAGCGTCTTCAGCGCAACAAGTGAAGGCATGACTGTCGCCAACGCTAATTTCGATGAGCGGTTGGAGGCCCTAAAGAGTGATCCGACCCTCCGTCAAGAGGTTGTGAGTGCTGCCAGAATGAGCGACCAAGAGCTGGCCAGCTCCGGGCTGGGCGGTAAGATTCTGTCCGGTCTATCGAGCGCTGGGCGCTCGATTATGGGAGCAACGGCAGCGGGCATAGAGCTGGCCAAAGGTGAGATTCGTTTCAATGACCTTCAAGGTATGAAGCTTGATGAAAAGGGTATGGTCTACCAGGCCGCGATGAGCCACGCGCTCGAAACTGGCGGTGAAGCCGCTGTCAAGAAGTTCGAAGAGACCTACGGAACCGACTTCCGAAAGGAGTTTTACGAGGAGGCAGTTTCTCGTGGACTTACCCATGAACAAGCACAGGTATACGCACACTCCTTCGATACACTGGGGAACAGCTCTGAGCGGGAAGCAGCAATTCAGTCTCTCGCTGCAACATACGCCGAAAAGAACCAGGACGGCAGTATCAAACGAGATCAGTCTGGGGCGCCTGTACTGTCACAGCAAAATCAAGAGTTCGTTGATCATATGATCAACACTGTCACAGAGTCTGCGAGGTCTGGCTCCACTATGTCTGGAAGCTATTTGGCCGGGATTGCCCATTACAACAACATGACAGGTCGTGGTGCTCGGGGATTAACAGACTGATCCAAGAGTCGAGCTGGGGAGATCAGGCGGCTACTCGGTAGCCGCCCGAGCCTTATCGCATGTAGTCGCCATGTGGGTCATCTTCAGAAATAAACGGGTTCGGGCCTTCAAACTGGCGATTGAGGTCAGAGTCCTCAAAAGAATCGCTGGTTCCACGAGTGGTTGCCCCAGCCTTTGAAGTACCAAATCCGTAGGCTGAAGAGAAGCTAGTAGTGCGCGGAGGCAGCTTGGGAAACGGAACTTCACCATTTGGGCCGCGCTGGAAAGCATTACGAAAGTTAACCACAAGCACCGAGACAAAGCGGAAACCCAGTACTGCGACGAAGCCAACGAGACCTAGCACCCAGGAAATCGGCAAGGTATTGGCGATCCCCAGGTATATTTCCAGCATACCTAGACCCAGAAAAAGAAATGCCAAACCAACTTTGCTCTTGCTTACCGTCATGGACATCTTAATTACCATGTACATGGCAGGGACAGCGATTAGGGCAGTGCCTAGCAGAACGCTCTCCCTAAATGCAGAAACACTAGAAACAATCATGAGAGCAAACACAAAATAAAGAAATAAGCGAAAATTCCGAAACCTGATCATATCTTTTCTCCCCATCTCTTACCTTCAGTATATCACAGGATCAAAATATGCAACTGGCTACTAGATGAGCAATCATAAATCTTTCACATGTGAAAGATTCTCTATCGCCCTACCGACCAGTAATATTCAATCAGCCCAATTATGTTCTGTCGGTACAAACTCTCGTCAACCGACAAAAATATTTCTTTTCCTGAACCACCGCCGACATAAAAACAAAGTTTTCCATTCAAATCATGAACAGGGTTGACGAACGCAAGAAACGTCAATAACATGTAAGCAGGTTGGTGTTATTAGGCATCTTCCCCCTGCACTGTGCAAGAACCTCTCTTAAAGTCCACTCTTAGCAAGTTGTTGAAGAACAAGAAATTCTCTTGCCTCTTCGGCGCACTTTGCTATACACACTATCATCTTCTATGACGCAGTTTCGCTTCTTCGAAAACGCAATTTCTAGATTACATCTCACTACACGAAACACTATTAAACCGCTATAAAGCCCGCAAACCCAGGCGGACACTGCATTTTCCGCTTTCAGTTTCGCTATTTTCTGAATGCAGTTTTGGGTATTGACTAAATGCAATTTCGGCATTATAAAGGCACCAATTCAAAGATGTCTCCTTTTGGCGACACTGCATTATTAAAGGAAAGAAACCCCGCGAATCCACGAAACACTGTGAACTGAGAGTTGCGTAGTAATGAGTGATGAGAACCAACAACCCGGAGGGGTGCCAAACGATCCCGAACGACGCCGCGAATGGATCAAGTACCAGTTGAAGATCAGAGGGATAAGCATTGCCTCCCTTGCAAGGCGACATGACGCTTCCAGACAAGCGGTGTCTACAGCCTTAGTGCGTAGCAACCCGCGATGGGAGTACGTAATTGCAGAGGCCCTTGAGAAGAGACCCAATGAACTTTGGCCAGAGCGCTACGACCCAGAAACTCTCATTCCTATTCCCAGAAGCGCGTAGAGGCGGTCGCGTGAAAATGACATTGAGAACCTTGGCTGCTGTCGCGACTTCAGTTGTATCGGCATACTCTTTTGGCTTTGATGTAACGGGGACACAGTTTGAGAAAGCTGCTGATAAGTATGGGATAGATCCAGTACTACTTTATTCCGTCGCCCTTGCTGAATCTGCTTCAGGTCGTGGTGATAACACAATCTCGCCCTGGCCTTGGACACTGAGGTCATCAGAAGGTCCGCTTTACGCACCCACCAAAGAGGCTGCGGCTGTTAAGCTGCAGGACATAATAGCTAAAAACGGCGAGCGCAGTTCTATTGATATAGGCTTCCTGCAGATCAACTTGTTCTGGAATGGGCACCGGGTCGAAGATCCACTTGACCTTTTAGATCCGGAGAAGAATCTGGACACTGGCGCTGCCATCCTGAGAGAAACTATCAACTCCTCTCCTAATGACTTGGAACTAGGCATAGGTCGCTATCACAACTGGGCGGAAGAGCATCGCTCTCGAACCTATGGCAGAAGGGTTCTCTCCATATATCAACAACTGTTAAACCTTTCACCGGAGAATACTAATGCTGCAAAGTTCGATAACTGAGCTCGATAATAGAGCGATTCAGGTAACAGAACAGCGCCCAGATCAGAACCTCTATGAGTTCGACCTCACGCTGTGGAGCCTGCTTTCGACCCTGACTAAAGCAGCGCCCGAAAAGGTTCAACACCAATTCAACCTCACAACAGAGGCTGTTCGGGCGCTCTCCTGCGCCAAAGAGCACGATTTGAAGCAACTTGCCTCCGGTGTTCTTATCAGTTTCCGACTCCAGACGAGCGAAGTGGAGATCACCGAACATCTCGGAAAAGAGTATGACCAGACCATCCAGCTACAGCGCTCAGTTGGGTCCGAGTTTGATTCCGCATATTGGTTGTTGCTAAAGCGAATGGCTCAGCGGGATCACCTAGTTGCATCGACGGCCTTTGGTGTAAGCCCGCGTCTTGCCGTGGCCGTATCAGAGGCAACTGATAACCAATTGCGGCATCTAGCAACATCTATAGTGACGGCATTCACTCTGCGTTTCGAATCGCAGCTGCTCCCATTACTCATCGAGAATAGGGAGACTCCTATGAGGGCCAGGCTCTTTTTCAGGAAATATCAACAATCAATGTCGGCTCGGCAGAGATCCATCACCAGAGGGCTAACTATGCGAGGGGTAGAAAGATGAGCAAGCTTGCTGAATCTAGTAAGCTGAAACGCTGGGTCACTGCTCGTGAAATGGCCCTAATGGGGTACGTCACACGTATCATCATCTTGGAAACTGGATTGACGGACAAGCAGATACGTCGATTGTATCGAGAACTCGAAGAGGAAGGCTTGAAAGCCGCTATAAATAGGACTACCCGCACACTCCGTAGTGGTGCAACGCTGCTTGGAAACCAACTAGCAAAGCTACATGCTTCGGCATTGATGCAGTTCTATCGCGAGGTCGGCGGAGATGCCATCATGACCACTACCTGCGTGACGTATCTGAATCGAGCGTACCGTATGTACCACGCGCTTCTCTGCGAGATGGAGCAGGTCGATCCCAACATCCGGAACGTGACATTCACTATCTCAGATGCTTGGTGCTTGGCATCCGAGCTCCGTTCAGGAGACGCTATGTTTGAGACGTGCAGAAGCTGTCACTGTGACTTTTTCACCTCAATCCACCAAAGTACAGGAATTGACTGCCCGTTTTGCTACGAACCGCACAACAAGATTAAGACCGATAGTACTGGAAAGCCCACAGTATCAGAAGCAAAAGAGGGGCTGTGCGGTTCAGTACCGGTTGAAGGGCGGGATGATGCGTCCATAATTGCTATGGAAGCGGAATTTGAATTTGGCTAAGGCGAATGACTATAAGATACTAGTATGACCATGAATACTGAGTAAAAAGCCCCCTTTTAATAGGGGCTTTTATCATTTTTCATCGATCTTTTGTGGCACCTTCCGATATTTTTCTAAATCAAAGTCAGAAAGCCCCTTGAACGGTGCTGGCCTTCGTCCTTGTCCGCTCCAGGGAACACCATCCTTAATATATTTGACCTTCGGATGTATAGCGGATGTGGTGTCTTGCTGCTTCTGTATCTCTCTCAGCGTTTCAATATCGATACCCTTTTCCGCCATTACCTGAAATACTGATTGAGCCTTCTCCATAAGCACAGCTTCCCTAGCAGCTTTCTCCTCGTCTTCCTGAATACGTTCTTCAAAAACAGCCTGCATACGCTCTAATATGGAGGACAGCTCAGAAACTGGGCAGTCCTTAAATATCGCCCTTATCTTACTTTTCCTCTTAAGCTCAGAGACTACTAGATCGCGCCTCTGATTTACATTGAGATTCCTTATGCAATCTTCGCACTTATCGTCCTGGATAGAGCTATCTTCATTCATAATCAAGAATTTATTTGAACATTTAATTAATTATTTCCACCGATCCGAGGAGGCGCCCCTTCAATTCCTTTTTAGCCGCATCCAGTTGCGAAGGCATCTCGTTATCCGGTGGAGAGTCAACCACCCCGTAGGCCGGGTGAGGCGCGGATACAGGAGAGCCTGAGTTATTCTGGCCGATGTTATACAGAGAATAAAGACCTATCATTGCCAGCGAGCGTAGGCGGTCGCTACGCTCCTTGTGATGCAACCGCTCCAGCTCCCGAAAGAGCTCAGGGAATCCTTGCTCGGAAATCTTCAGGTTCGAGAATTTCCCATCCCATCGCTTATCCATTCTCCCTCCCTCTTTCTACGCCTACCCTTAGCCACAATGCCAGAAGCCTCTAGCATTGGAGAGTACGGCATCCTTGGACTCAATGATCCGACTTTTTGGGAAGAGCTCTCTCGCGGCCTCCGCGTAATCTGAAGCACCGCCTCCAGCGAGCAAAACGACATCCGCGTTCATACCGTCCTCACGCATTGTTTTGCGCATCGAGGTCAAAGCCTCTCGGGTTACAGTGTGCGCAGCTTGGGACATGTACTCAGAAAGGTCGATTTTCTGACCAAACAGATAGGTCATGCCTTTCCCAGTCCGGATTGCCTTCTCGATCTTTTCTATTCCAGGGGCACCCCCATGTTCGTCGTGTATCAGCTCATTCGCAACTTGGATGACGCGAGACATGGCCTTCAGGCTTGTTCCAGACGAACGGTAGTGGATCTCGCCTGCGACGAGAGCAACCCAGTCCACGCTGTAAAAGCCGGGGTCGATCACGACAGTTTTCCCTTCCTGGATAGCTTCCAACACCCCCTCATCGTCGGTGTCATGAACGATGTCCATATACGCTCCTGCTGGTTGAGGCACGACAACAACATCCTTGACAAGGACCTCACGTTTTGGGGTGATCTTATGTTCACCCAGCAGGAACGCAGCCAATTCCTTTCGCTGTGCTTCGCTGTTTGCCTGGTTGACGGGAAGACCAGTCACCAGCACATCGATCTCGTGTTGCTCGGACATTAGCAGCGCCGCATAGAACAAGGCTTTATAAACATCAGTGCTTTTATAGTCTTTGTGGAGTTCCCTCTCCCATCCCTGCAACCGGTCAGGCTCAACCCCAGAGGCCCACTTCTGACCGTCAATGTGTACCTGTAAGAAGTCAGTGCCCAGTCCTGCGTTTACGGTTCTCGGCATGAGGTCGATACTGCCTGCTCCGGCGGGCAGTATGCGAGTGGACATCCCCTCCGCTTTTGAGCCCATCGCGATCTTCAGGTTTGAGTACCCAATATCCAGACCTAGTACAAACATTCGTTCCTCCAATGATTTGAAGGGCTCATAACAGCCCGTAAAAAGACCCAGGTACGAGAATACAGGCATCAAAGCAATTGAGAGGCGTCCCGAATTGCCCAAAAGGGGCGCAAAGAGCCTCGCAAGGGGCTTTTTGGGCGAGACAGCAACGAAAAGCGCGTCGAGGATGCTCTCCGGGCACTGACGAATGCGCGAAGCAGCAGACTCACGACAGCAGCCTTGAATACTCGATTTGTTTATCTCCACATAAATTGGAGATCTATATTCGCAAAATACTCTAGCATTTATCGCAGACTTTACCTATTCATTCTTTCTCCACATAAATAGGAGAATGATTGACAGATATTATTTATAGGATACGATAACGATGGTGGTTTTTTAGTGAGATTATATGGTTGATCTCCACATAGATAGTTATGTGGAAAGGACATGGATAGTTCTCCTAGGAGGGAAGTGATGTTTAGGACGCTAGAAGAGTTGGAGGAATTGCTCCAGAACGGCAAAGAAGCGGAGCGCCAGTGGGTCAGAGACCCAGAGCTTTTGGCTGAATCAAAGGAGTTCCTTCGCACTGTCAGAGCAATGATCGACAGGGAGCAGCGAGTAATCGCACTCGATGGGCTAAAACTGGCGGACTCCTACTGGGAGGCAAACCGAGACGCCAGAGAGGAAGATGACGAACCTTGTTATCTCGGGACGCGGGTTCGCATAGTCAAGGGAACACTGCACTTCGAATGGTTCCGGAACAATGCGCGACAATATCTCGGGGAAGGCAAGCCCAAACAGATCTTCTCCACCTATCTGCGCAAGGGCCGGGGAAGCAGGTACAGTGACTCGCACTTTCAGAATGAGCCCAAATGGGCACGGGACCAAATCGGCACAGTTGAAGACGGATACGAGCTTCTGCGTAAGAGAGCTACTCTGCTGTCGGCCATAAAAAAGAACCTGCGTGACTATGAAAAAATTCTCGCAGAGTGCTTTGATGACGGGCCAGCCTCCCCTGACTCAAAACGAGAACCGTCCCTACAGCACGAAGCCGAATCCGGTGGGGCAGCGCAAGCAGGAGGTAACGCGAAATGACATCGGTATCTGCAACAGAGCTCGCAAAGCTCGGTAAGTGCGAGATGCTGGTAAAGCCGTTCGGCAAGCGCCACCAGGCACCACGGACGCGCTCGCGGGCCAGCACGAAGAGCATGGCCGATTTGGAGACCATCCGGCAAAATAAGGCTGCGATTGAGCGAGGATATGCTACTCACGAAGCATTTGAGCTTGAAGCGAACACCTACATGATGGAGCATCGTAATACTAGAACAATTAGTCAGGATATCGTTCTGGCGCTTGCCATTGCCGCAGGCCTCCTGTCCTTGCTGGCAGCAGCGACAACATAGGGAACTTTGAATGAGTACAACTGTGAACGCCCCGGCCCAGGATAGAGATGAAGATCTAAACTCGCTGGATATCAAGCGCAGCCAGCAGATGGATCTGTTTACGCAATTCGACCTGCCATCCGGGCGAAAGCGTGACTACTCGAACACAGTAGACATCTATGACGCCATACCGAAGTATGTATGGGGTAAGACACGCGAGCACGAAGACCTGAAGTCCGCGAGCATCACCCGCCACTGTACTATCCGAGGTGAGAGGATCACGGTGAAGCTGAAGCCTGCCCTAATCGACAAGGGTGACAGGACGGTACTGATCTATCCAGGGCAACGTGAAGAGCTTGTAGAAGATGCCCTGCGCAAAATTGCAGTGAACGGGCAAGGCATATACGTGAACGACAAGGCTGGGGTGAGCTTCACTCTTTACGAGTTGATGAAAGAACTTGAACGGATGGGACATACCTACAGCCTTGCCGAAATCAAAGAGGCACTTTTTGTCTGCCGAGGATCCATCATAGAATGCTATTCAGAGGACGGCGAATCAGTTATCAACTCAAGCCTTTTTGGTCTGCTCGGGCTGACGACCCGAAAAGACCTGCAGAAAGACCGCAAGGGCGCAAAGTGCTATGTCCAGTTCAACCCGCTGGTAAATGAGTCGATCATGAACCTCACATTCCGACAGTACAATTACCAGGTCGGGATGGATATCCGCTCTCCGCTAGCACGGTTCTTCTATAAAAGGATGTGTCAGTACTGGACACAAGCGAGCGAAAAACATCCATACACTCCAACTCTCATCGCCTTTCTTGATCAAAGTCCTAGAGGGCTCACCAGCAAAATGGGCGAGAACTTGAGAGCCATGAGAGGCGCTTTAGACACTCTCAAAAAGCACAAGGTTATCGAGCGATACGAGGAGGAGAAGGTCCTCAAAGGGAAGCAGAAGGTGATAGACGCCAGGTTCACCATCTACCCTCACACCGACTTCGTGAAAGAAGTTATCAAGGCCAACCAGCGCAATAAGGTTCTGAAGACGCGGATCATAAGAGAAGGGCTGGAATTCACCGACATCAAGGGCATCAAGAGCAAGTAGAGGGGCAATATAGCCCCTTTACAACTGCATGCCCCCACCTTGCACAATCAGCTACCCCCGCCCCGCCCCACTTCATAGGCGGCCCAAAAACGGGTAGGTAACTGCTTGGTTTGGCCTACAGCGCAATGAACGCGCAAGAGCCTCGCAGATGACACCTCCGCTGGCATATAGGTTCGCTGCATCGGTTTGCAGAACCGATGCAACAAGAGGCGAAAAGAGCCCCAAAAGGCCCTCTAAGAAGCTCAACACTATGCTACTCAATTCTCTGCGATGAGCCCCCCGTTGTAAGAAATCTAATCTAACCAATTGATATTAAAGGGAACTATATGTAGGTTCATTGCATCGGTTTTCTTCGAAGTATGTAGGTACATTGCATCGGTTTTGCCAGGTCTATAGGTTTGCTGCATCGGTTCTGACGCGACACACTCCGATATATAGGTTCGCTGCATCGGTTTCAGGCAGTTGACGGGGATTGACACGGGTTGACAAAGCTGAACATGACATCAGAGGATCAAAATATGATTCACCAAGATCATGACTCAGTGAATAGATACCCACATAAACGGTGGGTAACCCAGGGAAAACGTACTCTACAGTATGTAGGTTCGCTGCATCGGTTTCTGTAGGTTTGTTGCATCGGTTAGAAAGCAACCAGAAAACCTATAGGTTCGCTGCATCGGTTTCAGTCTAGGGAGGGGGCAAAGTGGATATCTTCTGTAGGTTTGAAGCATCGGTTTGCTTCGGGCCACTGCAACGTCTATAGGTTCGCCGCATCGGTATGGGGAAAAGCGCCCAAACGAAGCAGAAATGCCTCTACCGCATCATAATGGTGTGGATAAGGTGGAGCCCCGAAAGTACGCTATGTAGGTTCATTGCATTGGTTTCTAGAGGTCCATTGCATCGGTTTCTATAGGTTCATTGCATCGGCTCAAAGACTCAAACTCAGGCAGGGTAAGGGCTTCAGGGCGATTTACAGCAGCTTAACCTTCTTTAACCCTTCTCTAACCCTAGTCATATAAAAGGAATTTTATAATTATCCCTCTGTCCCCATAAAAACGGTCAGAAAATAATCAGGACCTAGTATCGGCCAAAACTCAATCAACGAGAGCACGATCATGATCACCAGGGACAAGGTAACAACGAACGCAACGTAATAACCAAGTTCGATCAGTACAGTTCTAACGGTCGCCACGAGACTGATCTCCTTGCCTGTAAAGAACTGCATGGCCTTCTGAAAGGCCAGAAGTGAAGCGAGCCCACAAAGAGAGACGACCGGGAGCACAATGTACACATGCTCCCTCAGGACAGAAGCCTTCAGCAAACCCGAAGACAATCCCAGGCCAACAAGAGCTCCTAGTGCAAAGCCTGCAGTTAGACCAGCAACTCCCCTACAGAACACCACTCTGGCTGCCTGGAGCCAAGTCAACTCGACCCCCAACCCTTTGTGAGAGGATCGCCTCACAAGAAGCATTGAGATCAGCCAGCCAACAACGATCAACTCGATGATTTCCATGGTTCTCTCCGTGCAGTGTCTTATCACCATAGACTCCGCACGATCAGTACACACGACGTAACCTATTGCCCAATCCTGGTAATCGAACGAGGACAGACAATGATTCCCCATAGCATGCCTTCCCAAAGCCCTTGGAAGGCCCTAGCAGCGATTTACAGGGAGTGGAAAGGGGATACGGCCAGAAGGGCTCTGGGAGGCCATATTTGGGTCATATACATATCGTTCCCAACGCTGGAAACGGTGGCCGGGTGACGCAGATTGGTCTCATCAACTGTTCTGACGACGCAGAGGTGCCCCAGCGACCAAGTCTGAAATGAAAGCACCTCAGAGCTGTAATTGCATTGCGTTCAAAACAGACCCTGTCAGAGTCAGAGCCTCCTGCCGCTAGCGTGAGCAGCAAGGTACTTCAGAGCGCTATCAATCGGCAGTCGCTGTAGAACATAACTACTTACAGTTTTCGTTTGCCGTTTATGTTTTCTTTAGGGGCGTTGATAAGTCATTGGTTTTTCAACGCTTTCCGGAGACCAAAGCGTGAGCTACTTGACACTGGGGCGTGTGCTAGTTGACAGAAGAGCGTCGCATACTTGACGACACAGCGGCTTTTAATTGACGCGAAAGCGTGTGGTAGTTGACGTCTTACTCGATCTACCGCGTAAAAGCGTGCGTTAGTTGACGTTTGTCCCATCAAGACCGCACAGAACCGGCTGTTCGAGACTGGTAAGGGTGATTGCGTCAAGTGGAGGCTCCGCTTTAGGCGAGTTTGAGCGTGATCTAGTTGACGCAAGGCGCCACAAGTCGCAAAAACCGTCAAGAAGGCGCTCCGCTTTGCTCGAACATTCGCTATAACGGGACAAAGTTACTGGAGACGCATGGCGTAACGTCAAGTAGAAGCTCCGGTTTGGGCGAGTGCCTGTAGACTCGGAACCCGGCTGGCAATGGATAACGTCAAGTAACAGCTCCACTACATGCCGCCACACTCGAAAAGGCTGGTCACCCATGGCCGCTTCCGACTAATTGTCAGATCGCGTCAAGTAGAGTCTCCACTTGGAAGCGGTTTAAGCGTGGTCCCGTTGACGCAAAGCACCTTGCGTTGCAAAAGCGTCAACTATCCGCTCCGGTAAGGGCCTGTACGCTCATGTTGCGACCGGTACTGGCGGCTGCTGGACTGCGAAGCGTCAACTACAGGCTCCTCTTTAGCCTTTTCTGAGCGTGCGCCAGTTGACGCGACACGCCTCCAGGCGCAAAAACGTCAAACAAGTGCTCCGCTTTGAGCTACGCCAGCACATGCTTCTGGTCGTAACCTAGACAGTCCGTTCGAGGGAGCGAGAAAAATGTCATATCGGGGCTCCGCTTCCCGCAAGGCCGCCGCATTCACGTCAACTAGATCACGCTTTGGCTCCGTATAACGTCAACCACTAGCTCCGCTTAAGTCAGCCTCCGGGTCGGCTGTCACCTACTACGGTCCGCGCCAGCACTGGGTTCTGAGATGGCGGGAGTGGGAATATGGGGTTCCCGGTGACAGCTCGGTGCCCGCAGCATTATGCGTCAACTAGAGCACGCTTTAGTCGGGATATTCGTCAATTAGAGCACGCTTTCGGACCTTGAACCGTCAAGCAGCTCACGCTTTATCCCGTGAAATCCCTTGAGTTGTGTGGCTGGTGCAGCTATAAAGCTCCCTTAAGCGTGACGTGCTTGACGATTTTTATCCTACTAACTGAGTTGAGGAAATGCCCTAATGGGCAGTCAAGGGAACACTGAGCACCTGTATGGATGAGCAAGATACCGTGCTAGAGGGCGAGTTGGTGAACGACGCAACAGCGGAACGTTCGTTCGTGCCTGAGGCCATTCAGGTTCAGGACGACCTGTTTGCGCAAGAGTTGTCCGAGCAGCGAAACGCGCTGGTCTACAAACGCAACGAGCTGATCCACGGTCAGTTCAATATGCGTACCCTTGCACTGAAGACCTTTTCCGCCGTACTGGCGCAGCTTGATCCCCGCAGCAACGAGTTCCCACCCGTCAACTTCACCCGCACCGAGCTGGCCCGTCTGGTCAAAGTGTCACGGCAGGCGATGTTCCAGCTGGTGGACGATCTGACCAACGAGTTACAGTCGGTGGTGGTCAAGGTCCCGTACATCGACAAGGACTGGGAGGATTCCGTACGCGCCGAGCGCAGCGCCGCCAAACGAGAGGGGCGGCCTGAACGGCCTATCCCCCGGCCTAAGGCCGATGACAGCTTCGTCAAGGTGAACCTGTTCCAGAAAGCGATCTACAACGCCGAGGCCAACCTGATTACCTTTGTGTTCAACGAACGGTTGAAGGACTATCTGGTAGACCTCCGTGGCAATTTCACTTACTACCAGTTGAATAGCGTGATCTCGATGTCGTCGGGCCACGCCATCCGCATGTACGAAATACTGCGGGCAGCCCTATCATTGAAGGCGGTGGAGTCCGGGGTGTTGGTGGCCTACAAGGACATCGACTATCAGGAGCTGCGTGACATGCTGGCGATAGCGCCGGAAGCTTATCCCCGGTTCTCGCTGTTCGAGCGTGATCTGCTACGCAGGGTGCAGAAACAGATGGACGGTGGCGATCTCACCTTCACCTACAGCTTGCCGGATCGCATTGGGCCGGGGCGCAAACGTGCACCCGTTAAGACGATCCGCTTCCGGATCATGGCAACAATGGTGCCCTCCAGCAGCGGGGACTGGAAACTGACTCTCGTGCAGACCTTTACGCAAGCCGCTCGCACGAAGCTGAAAAACAGCTTCACCGAGGCCCGGTTACAACGCAATGTCGAGTATTACCACGATCAGCTGGTAGATGGGCTGAAGGTGACACGGGCATCGAGTTGGCTGCGCAAGGCGTTCTCCGAGGACTATGCCGGTATCGCGCAGCTGAAGTCAGGTGTCCATGTCCGTGAGGCGATGCAGGCCGACTTCCTCCGCGACCAGTTGCTCAAGCTCTGGCTCACGCTGCCAGCTGAAGATCAGGACAGCTTCCTGACGAACGGTTTCGAGTGCGAGAGCATCGACATGATGTACCAACTCTACCGCACCTTGCGCGTCAAGAAAGACAGCGAGAGCGCTGGCGCCAAGCAGACCGCCCGTTCCAAGAGAGAGGCCGTGACGGAAGCTGTGATGGACATCAAGGATGTTGATTGGTGAGGGAGCCTGCCAGCTGCGCCCTCGATGGATAGTTGTGGAGTTGGCAGAAAACTTCGGGTATCCGGAGTTTGCTGTTAAGTACCGCATCAGTCGGAAGATCCGACAAGCGTTCCTTATCATGCTTCGCCGTCTCTTCGTCAACGACCTTGCCGATTGGTTCAGAGACCCTGGGTCTGTCGAACATTGCGTCCACGGCATCAATGATCAGGTTTCCGTTAGATCCGGTAACAGGCTGGAAATCTGGTATTGACCGCGGCTCCCCAGGGCCGTGAAATTCTTTTCACCTTGGTTGTCCGCTATTCGGCTTTTACCCGTCTTATAGGAATAGAGGCTACGTAAATGAGGAGAAGACGAATATGCATCGGTTCCTAATGGCATCGTTCTGGAAAGCGGGTGCCCTCGTGATTGGTGCGATTGCTCTTGTGATCTGCTATCAGTTTGCCACAACAATCAGCGCTGCCAACAATGTGCTTGAGACCGCAGAGAGCGAACTGGAAAGGGCCACTCCCCCTGAGGTTTACAGGGCGTGGGACAGTTGCAATAGGGGGCTGGACGATAACGCCGATAGGCGGGTTCTCTCCAAGCATCAGTGCCAGTTGGATGCGCTGAGCGTCGCCCAGGAAATTGGCCAGGCCAGGACGGCTGATTGGGCTTTTTCTGAATACAACCGGGCTCTGCATGAGGTTGCGGCGCAGATTGAACGCGACATGCCTTGGCCGCTTTCGGTGGTCATCGATCCGCTATACAGGCTGGTCATGAGATCGCTTGGCTAAGGCACAGTTGCCTCCCCCGACTTTCCGTGAAAGCCAGCAAAGATTAGTGTTAACGTTTGGTGGCTGGAGCCAATCCCTCTATGCCAGCAAACATCCCTGCTCTACTACCTCTGCGTCCTCGATCTCTATTGGTTTCGCCTCGTTGGACACATCAAGGAGCATCGTCATAGGCGTGAGTCATTTGTAGATCTCCCACTCTCAACCCGCTGTTCTTTTAAAATTTCTTGGCTATTTACAGTATCAAATTATAATGCTGTAATATAGGCGAATCACGAGGGCCTCGAAAAGCGCTCCAAAGAGACCTTTCTAAAAGCCGAGAAAGGCGGGAAGTCGCCTTGGTGAAATCGTAAAGTGCTTTTATGAGACCTTTACGAGCGAACAGAGAAAAGCGGATAGACCAAGCACAGGAGAAGTCTCTTATGCACTCGGCCTTTGACGGGGGCATCGCACCAGAACAAGGAATCGATGTGGACGGCAAAACTTCGAGGGTTGGTACAACGATGAACACTGAATCTGAGTGGCATGAAGAGCTAACGCTGATACTCGATGCGCTAAATGATGCCCCACTAGAGTGTGATGGTATGACCTATGCCATCAGCGTTGTGCTCACCCAGGCAGGTATACGGCACCGATGCCTTTTGGGGTACGTACGCGACAAACAAACAGGCAACTGTGTAGCGCCACACTTTTGGATTCAGCTGGCCGATGGATGGATCGTGGACTTCAGGCTACGTATGTGGCTCGGCGACGAAGACCGGATACCGCATGGCGTGTTTCATCCCAGCTCCTGGCCAGATCTCAACTATGAGGGCAGCTACCGCGAACGGATGGACACCATCAACCCTCTTGTCTTGGAAGTCATGACGGAGGGAAAACTTTCACATGTGAAAGTTCCACGAGGGTTTGCAGAGGAAAATCCTGATGTCTGAATTTGACTTCGACAAAGAGGTAGCGACAGCGCAACTGGAGGCAGCTGGTTGGGGGATGGATGCTTTCAATCATGGCAATCCATTCGAGAGCCATTTCTTGTACGTGCGGGACTACCGCAACGACCATACCCGGCTATTCACCATCAAGCAGTCTGATTTCGAGGTGATCAACCTGCCTTTGCACATGACCCCCGAATTGCTGGCTGGAGTCGTTGCCGATCTGATGTTAAGCGCGGCGGATGGCAAGTTGAACGTTAAAGACGAAAAGCGCATTGTTCCTGGTCTAGTCGGATACGCTAAAGCCACGGAGACCTACCGGAGTTGGCGCCGAGTCTCAGCGATTGACGAGCGTCTGCATCTGGTCATCAACATTTATCCGCACCATGGACATGTTGGATTCTTGAGACCCTTGATCTTGAGGACACCGAACATCGTTCTAACAGCTGCTGAAGTCCTGATGTACTCGGCTCAGGTGCGTGACATAGATGAACGCAAGCACCCCGAGTGGTTTGGCCGGTAGAATCTTCGCGGACTGGAGATATACCATGACGACGGTGCTGCTATGGGGGGCTGCTCTGCTCTTGGCTCCTTACTTGATCGCCAAAGCCGACCTTTGGCGGAAGTCAGCGAAACTCCTGCGTCGGGCGGACATGGCAGAGCTGTACCGCTGGTGGAATAAGGAGAATATGCCTCGGGAGCTACGAGGGGCGATCCTCTTCCTGAATGAGCAGGAAGTCAGAACCTCTACGCCAGTCCCCTTGCACGGTCGTGTCGACCAGGTTTTCAGGACGCGGAAGGGCCTCCTTATACCGGTGGATACAAAAGCCCGAGAGTCATTTCGCATCTACAAGTCAGACATTATTCAACTCTCTGTGTATCGGATCATCTTGGAGCGCATGTACGGTTCCCAGTACCGTGTCAGCAACCGAGGATATGTCCGAATCGCTATGCAAACAGGGAACGACGAAATTATCCGGTACATACCAGTACGCCTGCTGCCGGAAAGCACCGTTGTTGGTCTGTGGCATCGGTACAAGGCCCTGCAAAGCGGACGCAAACAGAGGCAATGCGCCTGCGACGGGAGTTTGCACTAAACAGAAAATCTTTCACATGTGAAAGATTGCCTGCCCTGCTCGTGCAGGGGGAATCCTAGATACCTGGAAAGAGACAGATCCGTCCTGTCCCGTAGACGTGGCAGATTCCAAGAATGGTGTGACCCTGCGGGGCTCTGAAATCTTTCACATGTGAAAGATTCTGAGAAATCGCTGTAAGTACCCAAAAAGGTCAAAAGTGCGGGCTTGCATATTCTGGGATTCGTGTATCGTAAATCCCAGGAGGTGCCCATGGCTTGTGGTCAGCGAAGCATAATGACGGTGGCGGTGATCGCAGCATCCGCTTCCGCCCTGTTCTTTCAGAAAATCGGACTCAGCATTCTTCTTGGCTTCGTTGCGTGGTTCTTGACTTGGGGCCTGGTAAAGGAAGAGATCGAGTCGCAGGGCCTGATGCGATTTCGGGCAAGTCGGCGAAGGAAGGCCGCATCGAAGGCCTTCGAGGAAATTGATAAGCGCGGATCCGGAGATCTATGAGCGGTTCTTCGGGAAGCTGACGTAGCATAAGGATAGAACGATGACTAAAACCGCAGAAACAGTTCGTTCCGGACAGATCGACAATAGCAAGCTGATGCAGGCTGGTTTCGCCCAGTGCGTCTTCATCCTTTTACAGAGTGTCGCCTTCCCTGAACTGGGAACTCTTGGCGCCATTGTGGCTGCCCAATGCGCTCTGATGCCCTGGGCGATTCCTTTGGTCCGGAAGGTGCCAGCCATGGCAGTTGCCATGTCCCTGACCTCAATGGTGCTGACACCGGCATTTAGCCTCCTGTGCCAGCAGGTTGGCGGCGTTCTGAAGGGAATTATTGGGGTCTGATATGGCAGAGATTCGTGCCCCTTTCGCATATTCCCTGCTCTTGGACAAAGGAGTGAATGAAAAAGAGTTGGCGGATATCGGGTTCCGTACCGGGTACTGGGTACATAAGGAAGGGGTTGAGTTGGCAGGAGAGCAACTGGGCATCCCCACCAATCAGCTTCTTATCAACCCCGAAAAAGCAGCCAATCAGCGATTCAAGAGCAAGCTGCGTGGGAATTTGGCGTCTTACCTGTTCGAGTATGACGGTGCGTTCCGATATTCATCAACTCCGGATTACATGCGGTCACTGGGGCTCGAAAAGTGTGGTGACAACGCGCTCCCAGTACGGGTTATGGATGCTCTGCATCTGGAGCAGGTGCTTTATCAGGTAATTGCCAGGGCCAAGCACTTGCTTGGTGCGTTGGATTCCAAACTTGTCACATCAGAGCACACTACAGTCTTCAAGGATCAGTACGCGCCAGGGCGCTTTAAGTTGAGAGCCTCGGGAGGTGGCAAGGCTTACTGATCCATCAAAGGAATCACAGATGTTTACGGAGTCGATTATCAACGATTCCATCGGCAGATTAGAAAACTTCGTGTGCCCCCTTCCAAGATGACCAATGATGAGTGGCGCGAATGTATTCAGTCTGCTTCAAGAAATGTCATGAGGAATAAGTCTGATGTCTGAGCAAACGAACGGTATTCCTTGGGAAAGGGAGTTGTTGCGGGACTATATGTTCACTCTTCATAAGGAGCAAGTGAAGGACAGGCGTTACCGGATAGCCTTGAAGATTCTGAGGGCTGTGGCCCTGATCTTGATGATAGTGGCCGTATTGAGCCTTGGGGCTGGCTCGTCTGGTATGCCGTGGGATATTGGTGACGCGCAAGGGACTCATACCGCCTATATCAACATTCGCGGAGAGATCGCGGTTGGCACGGTAGCTGATGCAGACCACCTAATTCCGTCGATCCAGGCGGCGTTTGAGAATGACAATGCTAAGGCAGTGGTGCTCCGTATCGATAGTCCTGGCGGTAGCCCTGTCCAATCAGGGAGAGTGTATGAAGAGATCCGTGCTCAAAAAGCGCTTCACCCAGATAAGAAAGTGTACGCGGTGATCGGTGACATCGGCGCGTCAGGTGGATACTACATCGCGGCGGCTGCCGATGAGATATATGCGGATCAGGCCAGCCTTGTTGGGTCCATTGGCGTGATCTCTTCAGGGTTTGGATTCACTGGTTTGATGGAAAAACTGGGCATCGAGCGTCGAGCCATTACGGCAGGTGACAATAAGGCCCTGCTGGATCCGTTCTCTCCTCTCAACAAGCAAACCCGAGAGTTCTGGGAGTCTGTGTTGGCAAAGACCCATCAGCAATTCATCCAGCGTGTAAAAGAAGGCCGTGGCGACCGACTGAAAAATGATCCGCGTATTTTCTCCGGGCTTATCTGGAATGGCGAACAGGCTCTGGAAATAGGCTTGATCGACGGCCTGGGCAGCATGAACTCGCTGGCGCGGGATGTGATTGGGGAAACCAACCTGGTGGACTACAGCCCTTCCCGAGACTTGCTACAGAAGCTGACACAACGGGCCAAAGTTGCCGTATCCGCTTTTACCCAGGAAGCCTCGATCCGCGTGTACTGAAGGAACAACGTAGCATGAGAAAAAGACAGAAGAAGACCAAGGCGAATGGCCCGATGATCTTGATGGGGGCAGCGCTTATCGGTGTGCTGGGCATTGCTAGCGCCGGGATGTTCTACACGACCAAAGCCGTTTCTGCCCTTCAGGCCGAGGTAACTGAGCTCCGAGTCGAAGTTAGCGAGGCAGCGCAGAATCAAACGGCTCCGGAAGACTTCCAGTACGCAGTGGCGCGGAGCTTGGAAACACTCGCGCAGAAGAAACTGAAAGAGCAGATCGATGCCAAATATGAAGAGTATGCGGCTGCCGCCGAGCCGGTACCGGGAGGAAAGAGCATCTACGGCAATGTTAATGCCCGGTTTACCCTGGTGGAGTTCTCTGATCTGGAGTGTCCGTTCTGCAAACGGTTCCACGATACCCCGAAACAAATTGTTGATGCCAGCAAGGGGAATGTGAATTGGCAGTGGAAACACCTGCCCCTGTCATTTCACAACCCGGCGGCTAATCAGCAGGCATTGGCAGCAGAGTGTGTCCGAGAGCAACAGGGCAACCAAGGCTTTTGGGTGTTCCTTGCGGAAGTGTTCAAGCATACACGCGGCAACGGCCAAGGCGTTCCAGCGCTGGTAGAGATCATTGAAGGGGTTGGTGCTGACGTTTCCGAAGTCCGGGAGTGCATGGCCGAGGGGCGCTATAACGACAAGATTGAAGCTGATACTCAACAGGCGGTAAGCCATGGCATTAATGGTACACCTGCCACATTCGTTATAGACAACACGACGGGGAAGACCCAGCTCTTGACTGGAGCACAACCCGCCCAAGCCATTATGGCCGCGATCCGCAAGATGATGGCGGAGCAAGAAGCGCAAGCCGCAGCAGGGGCTACTGGGGAATGAAGGCCGTCGCAAAGCTGGCAAGCATGGGATGATTTCCCAGTTGGGTTTAAAGCATCAGGTGGATGCCTGGTATGCGGATGACGCAAAACTATAGCTTGCGCGTGATTGGAGTACTCCAGTTGTCGCACCAGAACAAATCAACTTCTCATATCCCACAACCGAGAGGAACTTATTGTATGGCTAAAAACATCGACTTTTTCTTTGGGGAATACTACAGCGAGGAAGGTGCCTCGATCCCCCTGCGCAAGATGGAAAACCTGAGCGATAAGGTGGAACCTGCATTCTTCACCCGCCAGTTGAATCGCTTTCTGGCTGAGCATGACGGCCATTTAAGGGTTTCGGATGGCACATCTCACCCTCCATTCTGGAAGTTCATCGACAGCATCCAGCCTTCATCAGTGGGCTACATCGAGATTTATGCTCGCACAGACATCAACAACAACGTGGATGCAACACTGGCCTGCGACATCGTATTGGACAATGGCATTGTGTCTGTGGTCCCGCATTGGTGCGCGTACAAGGACATCCGAGCGGATGAGATTGTCAAGACTCTTCTCGTCCCGCTTTATCTGAAGGGCCTGAATGTCCGCACCTACCTACGCTGGGATGACGGTAAAACCGAGACGTTGTCCAGCGGCATGGATTGGGGGTATGAGGAAGCGCTGAAGGCAGTATTCAAGCTCTCCAAGTACCCCTCAGCAGGCGTCCCGATGTTTGACGACGACCGAAGGCGGTTCCGCTACAACATCAGAGAGCTGAAGCTCGCCAACGAAGTAGGCAAAGAAAACCTGAGCGGCGAAGCGGCTTGGGAGAGTCTGCGTAAGCGTCGTGAAGCCTCGGCTGAAGCCGGATAATCCAATACCTCGAATAAGACTTTGTAGAGAAAGTAGCCGAACAAACTGATGTCAGCTTGGCGTGAGCCGATCGAGTCATCAAGGCAATGACCGACGCCGTGACCAAGGAGCTTGCAAGCGGTGGCAGCGTTGCGCTGACGGGCTTCGGCGTTTTCCAGGTACAGGACGGTGCTGCGTACAGACCGGAACCCGCAGGGCGGAGAAACCATCAAGATAGCTGCGGTCAAAAAACAGCTTCAAAGCGGGTTAGGGCCTGAAAGGCGCAGTGAGCGACAAGTAAATCTTTCACATGTGAAAGAAAAAGATCCTCTGCCTTCTCGCAGGCTTGTTGCTAAGGCGGAGGGAGAACATTACTACGTCCCCTTCCTTCTAACCATGCTCGGCTTGATCTGCGGCTTAGGGCAGGAGTGGAGATGGCGCGACAGCATCAAAACGACCACCCTCATAACATTAGTCATCATGATTGCCGGGGTCTATGCGTAAATATTATGGGGGCTTTGACGTGGTTACGCTAGTAACCTACACAATCACTGGAGCGCTGATTCTGGCTATGTGGTGGTGCATAGGGGGCCATAGATCGAACTCGCCCCTTTCAGTTGGTGGGACGACACCTGGCAAGGCTTGCCGCAACAAAGTGGTTCCAGCGTACCATGATATTCCTGCTCATAGCTGGCTCTACCGGGATCACAGTTTATGCCAATTGTTTGTAGCGTTGAGGAGACATCATGCAAATCAGCGACGATATTACAAAGCTGTTCGACAGCTTTGGAGATGCAGAGGTCGTCACCAGAGACATGCTTGTCAGTCAGGCAGACTTGATCCGGGATATCAGTGAAAAGTGCAAGGGCACCGGACTGTTTCGGGAAAGTAAGGAGCGATTCGAGGAATTCGTCGAGGCCATTGAAGTTGACGAGAATGTGGATGACCGGCTGACACATGCATGGACATGGCTTATGGACCGAATCGTTAAGGCCCCTACCCGCCTCCACATGGATGGAGCTCTCATATTGACTATGCCACTGGTGGAGCGTTACTTACCACCTCCGGAATCATCCCAGGAGCCCACAAACCATCGTGGTTGATAGGAAAGCAGATCGACATACTCGCTGCTTCGAGAGTTCCGCGAAGGCGGGGCAATGCAACGTTGAAACAAAGTAGGAAAATAGCATGAACAAAAGCGAACTGATCGTGAAGGTAGCTGAGGCGGCAGACATCAGCAAGGCGAAGGCCGAAGCCGCTATTAACGCCGTCGTTGCGACTATTACGGAAGAACTCAAGGCTGGTGACACGGTGGCTTTGACCGGATTCGGGACCTTCCAAGTCAAGGAGCGAAGCGCGCGCATGGGGCGAAACCCACAGACCGGCAAGACCATCAATATCGCCGCTGCGAAGCTCCTGGATTCAAGGCCGGAAAGGGGCTGAAGGACGCCGTGAACAGGTAGAAATCTTTCACATGTGAAAGAAGTGGCCGGGAGTCCCCGGCCTCAGTCATCTGCACCCGGACGATACAGAAAGAGAAGATCTTACCCAGCCTGCCGGAGGTGTGGCGACTCGATCCGGCAGCCGCATTCCCCATGAGTGTAGGAAGAACAGCGGTGTGGCGATGTCAGAGGAGGTCCACTGCTCGCGTGGTCCTCGCCAGCGCGGAAGTACCGTGGGGGCATAAAAATCTTTCACATGTGAAAGATTGCCTCCCCGCTCGTGCAGGGGTGGAACCCTAGATCGTTGTCTGGAAAGAGGCTAGATACGTCCTGTCCCGTAGGCGCGGCGGATTCGCGGCGGATTCTAAGAGCAATGTGGCATTGTTGGGGGACTGGAATTTTTCACATGTGAAAGAAATGGTCGGGAGTACCCGGTCGCAGTTATCTGCACCAGGACGATACAGGCAGAGAGGATCTTACCCGGCCTGCCGAAGATGTGACGACTGGATCTGGCAGCTGCATTCCCCACGAGTGTAGGGAGAACAGCAGATTGGCGATGTCAGAGGAGGTCCACTGCTCGCGTGGTCCTCGCCAGCGCGGAAGTACCGTGGGGGCACAAAAATCTTTCACATGTGAAAGATTGCCTCCCTGCTCGTGCAGGGGTGGAACCCTAGATCGTCATCTGGAAAGAGGCTAGATACGTCCTGTCCCGCAAGCGCGGCGGATGCCAAGAGAGCAGTGAGCTTGTTGAGGGCTGAAATCTTTCACATGTGGAAGATTGGTGCTCCCCGCAGGACGGAGGGGATCGATAGTTTCACGATGGTAGAGGGCCTCTACTCTCGTGTTCACCGCAAGCGCTGAGTACAGCTGAGGCGATAAAAATCTTTCACATGTGAAAGATTTCCTTCCCCTTTCATGCAGGGGTGAATTCTAGATCGTTATCTGGAAAGAGGCTAGATACGTCCTATCCCGCAAACGCGGCGGATGCCAAGAGAGCAGTGAGCTTGTTGGGGGCTGAAATCTTTCACATATGAAAGATTGGTGCTCCCCGCAGGACGGAGGGGATCGATAGTTTCGCGATGATATAGGGCCACCACTCTCGTATTCCCCGCAAACGCGGAATACACCTGAGGCGATAAGAATCTTTCACATGTGAAAGAAAACTGGCGGTTACTTTCTTTTATGGGGGCATAAAGTGATGCTTTAAGCTGAGGGGGAAGAGAAAGAAATGGCAAACACAACAGGGAGAGGCCAACTGATTGAGTCCATTAATATAAAGTCGGCAACTCGAAGCGGGATTTCATCCGAAACGTTGAAGTACGAACCGAAGGCTGTCAAAGAGACGGCCTGCCAAGCTCTTATGCTGGGGAGGGCCTGACGTGGAAGCAATTATCGAAGAATACGTTCAATCGGTACGAACATTGCGAAAAGAAACTGAGACCTGGGAAGCAGAAAAACGTCATTATCTGGGGCGGCTCGACACGATCACCCAGGAGCATGAAGCTCGGGGCTGGTGGGATAAGTTCAGGTCATCATGGTCGTACCGTGAACATGTGGACGAGTTGACAGACAGCATCATGGCCGCGAACCGGGCCATGGAGCTAGCAAGGCAGAAGCACGTCTCGAAGCAGCAGGAAGTTCTAACACGGTTGCTCGATGCGGCAATCGAGGCAAGCCCTCGAAAGAGGGAAATTGTGGAGTTTGAGCGAGTCTATCGAGCCGTCAAAGAGATTCACGAAGGCAACGAGAAGCTTGTTTGCCTGGGTAAGAGGGCTTTAAGGGAGATAGGCGAGGCTGATTCTGCCGTATCATCTGCTCAAGCAATGGAGGTGTTCGACCTCGCATCAGATAACAAGGGTATTTCGACCCTGTCTTCGATATCGAGTATCTCCGCAAGCAGTGAGATGGGAGACGCCAAAAGAGCAGTGGAGACCTTCGCCCGTGCAGTAAAGGCGCATAGGGATAGGGTGGAAGCACTGAGCCATGACACGAGCCCGGAAATAATCGACCTTGGGCTGGATATGCTCGATTTGAACGGGCGTTTTGATATTGGCAGCATTGTGTCTCTTATAAGCCTGTCTTCTGCAGACTCGGCCCTGGGTGAAGCGAAGGAACAGGTTCATCACTTACTTGGGCCAATACGGGACGCGACCAGAGCTACGGCGGAGAAATGTCAGAGAGATCTGGAGGCGTTACGAGCAGCCAAGCTGGAGGTGCTCCTAGTGGCTCAACAGGCTATTGAAGATGCTGGGGTGGCTGTGGCCGCAAACAAATTGCTGTGGAGAGTGGTGGAAAACCATGAGATGGCAATGTCTGCCTCAGATGATCGGATAGTGGTGCGTCAGCCTCTTCCTTGACTAGATAGAGTGGCAACTGGTGAGACCGTAACGGAGGACATATGAAGAAACTATGGAGCTTGCTGCTGGTGCTACTGCTTGTAGACCCGGCACTGGCGGACATCGACAGCTTCCGAGAAGCGAAAGTGCTGCTCAAGAAGGAAGTCTACTTCGACCAGACTAGGGCAGGTGAAGGCACGTTCTATTGTGGGTGTGATTGGCTATGGGTAGGTGAATCGGGGGGCAGGGTGGATTTGGCCTCCTGCGGATATGAAGTTCGCGCCCAAGAGAACCGTGCTGGCAGAACCGAGTGGGAACACGTTGTTCCTGCGTGGCTCATGGGGCACCAGAGACAGTGCTGGCAGCATGGTGGCAGGAAGAACTGCGCGGAGAATGATCCATTATTCCGGATAATGGAGGCCGACCCTCACAATCTCGTCGTAAGCATCGGGGAAGCGAACGCTGACCGCTCAAATTACCGATTCGGTATGCTACCAGAAGCGACGTCGGCCTACGGTAAATGTGACCTCAAGGTCGATTTCAAGAGCCGGGTTGTGGAGCCTCGGGATGAAGTAAAGGGGCAAGTCGCTCGCATCTATTTCTATATCCATGACCGGTACAACCTCCGGATGAGCCGTCAGCAGCAGCAGCTCATGATGGCCTGGGATCGACAGCACCCTGTGATGGACTGGGAACGGGAACGAGACACTCGCATCGCAAGGCTCGTCGGTCACCACAATCCTTTCGTAACTGGCGAAAAGGCGTGGACATTGGGCCACAAGAACAGTGCTATCGGGCTCCAGGTAGCAAGCTATACTGCCACGCCCGCCCGTGCTCAGGCTGCTAGTAGCGATGACTCGTCCAGAAATCTCGCTCTGATCAGAGGAAATAAGAGAAGCCGAGTGTATCACTTGCCGGAAGGATGCCCGAGCTATAGCAGGGTCAGTGAAAGGAATGTGGAGGAGTTCAGATCTGAGGACGAGGCGAGGGAAGCCGGTTATCGGAAGGCTGGCAATTGCCTATAAATCGATGGCTCTAACAGCACAAGGCGGCCAGGTGGCCGCTTTTTTGTATCAAAATTTGTTGTGTTAGAACTAAAAAACTATATTGTAGTATCATTATATGGGCGTTAGAATCTTTCACATGTGAAACAAGCGGGGCTTCCCGTGCGACATAGACGAGGGGATGTATGGCAAAAGTGATTAGCTTCGCCAACCAGAAAGGTGGCGTAGGCAAAAGCACTCTTTGTATCCAAACAGCCTTTTATCTTTCCCTTAAACGGAAGAAAAAAGTGCTTGTCGTGGATATGGATGGTCAGGGGAACACGTCAAGCCGGTTAGCCCCGAGGAAGACGCACGATGATGGTTCCTTCGAACCGATTCTAGCTGGCACCAAAACGGCGGAGCTGTTTGGGCACACGATGGACGGCATAGAAGTCATCAACTGTCCATCAGGCATGGATTTGATCCACACACCCAAAAACGACCCGGCGCTCTTCGAAATGGAGGCTGTTCCGCTGGATCAGGCGATGAATCCAGCCAGAAATCTGAAAGAGCTGGTTGAAGAGTACGATTACGTGCTGATCGACTGTCCGCCAAGCCTTGGGCGAAAGCTGGTGGCGGCGCTTGTGATGTCAACCCATGTGGTATGTCCCGTCAAGCTCTCTGGCTTTGCCGTGGATGGTGTGGAAGGTTTGCTCAATACCATCATCGGCATCCGGGAAGGCTACAACACGCAGCTGAACATCCTGGGGATCATCATTAATGACATGGATCGCTCAGTGAACCACGACCGTTCACTGAAAGAGCTGGAAAACTCAGTTCCAGAAATCTTGTTCAAGAACAAGATCATGCACCGCCCACCTCTTGACTCCGCAATTACTGAGGGTATTCCAGTGTGGAAGCTTCGTTACGGCCACGTGGCGGCCAAAGAGGTCGAAGCGGTGTTGAAAGAACTGTTGGCTAAAGTGGGGTAACGCATGGCTATTGGTAATTTGCAGGGTCTATCAGATCTGGCTAAAGCCGCTACTGGCAAGAAAGGTAAAGAGGTCCTCACCGTTAGCCTGGATGAAGTTGAATCCAAAGAGCAGGTTCGGAAGAGGTTCAGAAACATCGAGGAACTGGCCGATAGCATGAAGGCTGAAGGTCAGCAGAGCCCGATTATCGTATATCCAAGAAACCAACAGGGTAAGTACATTATCCAGAAAGGCGAACGTCGCTGGAGGGCTTTGCGTCTTGCTGGCATAGAGACCATCGACATTCTTGTGAATGACAAGATTCAGACCGACCTGGATGAAACTGCCGGTGAACTGATTGAAAACATTCAGCGGGATGCCTTGGCTCCATTGGAAGTCGCCAATGCCTTGAAGAAATTCGCAGATGAGGGCTGGAAGCAGTACGAGATAGCCCAGCGAATTGGCAAGAATCCCGTCTTTGTATCGACGCACCTTTCGTTGCTGAAGATGCCTGACTGTGTTCGGGAGCTGTATGACCAGGAGGTGTGCAGTGACACTGAAACGCTCAACAACCTACGCTTGCTGTTCGACCTCAATGAGGAAAGGTGCCGAGCTGTTTGCGCCGTTGCCTTGGATGAAGGCATCACCCGCAAGCAAAGCCGTGACCTTTTGAATGACGCCAGACGTATCATAGAGGAGATGGAAAACGCTGCTAAAGAATCAAGTGGCGCAGCTTTAGGTGGTGAAGATGGGGCTGGAGATGCAGCGGGAAATCCTGAGCTGGATGGTTTGGGAGAAGAGTGCGATCTTGAACCGGAAAGCAACCAGAGCCGTTCTGGCCAAAGCCCTGGTAACGATTCCGGTGGTAAGGTCGAAGAGACCGAAGCGGGCAGTGATAGCAAAGAAGATTCTAGCGAAGACACCAAGCGTCAGAAGGCTTCGAAGAAGAATTCCGAGCCGGGTCACCGAGACGCCTTGCCGCCCATTCAGGGAGACCGGGATTGGAAGTTTACTCAGCCTCATGAACTGATCGTTGTCGTTAATGTGGCAACAGATAAAGAAGTAAAGCGTGGTATCCTTTTACTGGACCGAGTATGCAAGGATCCGAAAGAAGTCTGGGTGAAAGTCGCTGAGGGCGACAAGGAGAGATCTGTCAAAGTCCTGACCTCAGACATAGAGCTCGTGAGCATGGAAGCATAACAACAGATTCATCCTCCGGTCCCTGGACGGGGCCGGTGTCTGAAGGTGAACATGAAGATATCCAACGACATGAAGCGGAAGTTTGATCTAATCAATGTGTTATCACGGTCAGAAAAGCCCAGCCTACATGATCTGCATCAGGCGACCAAAATCCCTGAGTCCACGATAAAGCGCCAACTGTCAGCTATCCGCTCAGAGTTTGGAATGAAGGTCTTGTTTATTCGGGACACTGGTGGTGAACGAGGAGCCACTGGCTATTACATCCTGACGGACTGGGGAATTATCGATAGAGACGCCTTTTTCAAACACTACATGATGCTCTAACTTCCACTCCTAGAGGGCTTGAGCCGCTTCAACGACAAACAGGGGTGCAAGGCACCCCTGACTCTCCCTCCTCGATGTAATCAAGATGCTTTCGCAACGGGCACGCTAGCTTTTTCTTCACCGGTAGCCATAGATTTTTGCGTCTGCTCAGCGTAGTAAGCGACTCCCGAAGGTTGCCGGGAAATAGTGTTGAGCGCCACGATGCTCATCAAGGCGGGCGAGACCTGGCGCGATTCAAAATAATGCATGAGCTGGAGCATACAGCCTTTGACCATTAATCGGTCGATGTCTTCAAGGTACAACTTCGCCTCAGCTATTCCCTCAGGGCCTCGGGATTCGAGCAGTCGTTCAAGCCATACGATGGTATTGATGCCGGTCCCGCAGCACGGCTCATAGAAGTGGAGACCGTCTTGTTGTGGCTCATCGAACGTCATCAGTGCCATCAGGCGAGCTACTTCAGGAGGGGTGGGATAAAACTGCGTACCCTGCTTATAGAAACCTGACTCACTCAGGACGTACCCCAGAATGTCGCTGGTGGGATCCGCATTCATCGCCGCAGAAAGCAAGTGGGATATCTCACAAGCAGTTTGGCCGAGTTCATTCGGCATCTCCTCTGAAGGAGGATATAACCCTGTTTGTTGGAACGCCCAATGATCAATGAATTGAGTAATGAATCGAGATACGCCCAACCGGTAGCGTGAAGTCTCGATTAGATCAAGGGCTTGCTTTGTAAGGTCTCGCGCATAGGGTGTCATGAATGGTTCCTTATCTGTCCCGTGAAAACAAAGAACCCCGCTTGGCGGGGTTCGGGATCTGTCTTAATAGGCAGCAGGGCGAAGCAGGGATGCTTTGATGAATCCGGGAGTATCAGGCATCTCCCGAGCTACGAATTGCTGGCGCTTTTGCAAAGGCCAAGTCATGAATTCGACAAGCGCGACACGCATTCTGATAAGATGCTGAGTACGCATACCATTTGTCTCCTTGATGTGTGGTATGTGGGGAGGGCCGCACCGTTCTTCGACCTTCGTTGCGGCCCTCTCTTTTTATATTACAGTATCATATTATAATATCAATATCGCTAATACTGATCCTATGATGTTTGTGCCGATACCGAAGATGAGGCTAGAACGTCTTTGTATGGACTTGGCCAAGGCATTACTGGTCTTGGTCTAAAAGCCATCCCCCATCTCCTGAGCCCTAAAATCTTTCACATGTGAAAGATCTGGCCCTGAGCCTCTCGTGTGTTTGAAGGAAGGCCATTCGCAATAATTAAGGTGTATTTGCCCAAAATGGGCGCCAGTGCCTGGCCAGTAAGTGAACGAAGTGAGGCAAAATACTTTGTGCTGACGGAGCAGAGTGCCAAATCTTTCACATGTGAAAGATTTGGCGCTGGTGGAGCTGATAGTTAATATGCCGCCCTATTTACAGTATCAAAATATGGTGCTATAAAATGCGACAGGAATGGACCAAACGTCAAAGGAGCGTCCGCGATGGCACAGGCAAACTCATTGAAATCTTTGAATCGAGAGTCGTCCGATGTCTCGAAGAGCGATCTTTTCTCAGTGGCACCACACTTGCTGCTGGAAGAAGAGGGCTTCAACACCCGTGGTGCGTTCTGCGAAGACTACTATGAGCGTCCCGACATCAAAGCGGGGATTCGTGCGCTGGCGGATGCATATCGGCGCGGTGACTATGTGCCTCCAATTATCGTCAAGGTGCGTGATGGCAAGGTGTATGTCCGTGAGGGCCATCGGCGCCGTAGGGCCATTCTCCTGGCGATCTCAGAGGGTGCAGAGATCCGCAAGATCCAGGTTCTGGAACACAAGGGTGACGAGGCTGAGCAAACGCTTCTGATCGCCACCAGTAACGATGGCTTGCCACTGACGCCGCTCGAAAAGGCCGTCATTTATGGGCGTCTTGCCAACTGGGGGTGGAGTGACCAGGAAGTCGCAGAGCGGGTTGGCCGCACTGCTGAGCACGTCCGTCAGGTACGGGCGCTGTTGGATCTACCGCTGGACCTGAAGAGGATGATCCAGGCAGGCGAGGTCGCCGCGACTTATGCCGCAGAATTGTTTCGGGAGCACGGAGAACAGGCGGTACAGGTGCTGAAAGACGCTCAGTCTGAGAATGGCGACGACAGGGCTAGGAAAGTCACCCGCAAAAACGTCGAGAAGAAGCAGAGCCCAAAGATCGCCAAGAAAGTCGTTGCAGCAATGCACAAGAGTGTGAGCTCGATCACCAGACGTCTGGATACCCTTCGGGGAGATGGCGATACTTTCACCCTGACCCTCACCCGAGAGGATGTTGAAGAGCTTCAGGCGCTGCGCGAGAAGCTCGCAGAGATTGAAGGTGGTGGTGAGGAAGCCTCTACTGAGGAACAACGGGAGTTGGCCCTGTGAGCGATGCGAAGCAGGATAAGAATCAGCTCGCGGAAAGCATGGCCGTCTTCCTGAACAAGCATGGAGCTGAAGAAGCGGGCAAATTGCTTTGTCGGTTTCTGTTGACCGTGGCCCACGCCTCAAACCCGTCTGAAATTCAGTTCACCGACAAAATGGGACAGGTGCAAATCCGGGCCTTGGCTATATCGAATAAGACACTGCACTGAAGACATAGAACAGAGAGGGGAGATTAGTCCATTAGTCCGCTCTGGTTTCTGATGATCACAGCTGTCGCTATGATTGGTAGCGGGGAAATGTGGCTCGCTGATAAGGCGTTGTGATCAAGCACCAAATACACCTACCCCGAGGAAGTAAAGTACCGATGACGACTGCTATAACAATACTGTTTAGCCTGGCCTTTCTTATCTGGGTGGCATGGCCTGTCGGTAGCATGTTTATGCAGGACAAGGCGTTACGCGATTTCTATGGGGAAGGTAATTACTCCAGTGTCGCCGCAGGCTTGAGGCCCATGGGAAGCATGATTGGTATTGGTTACATCGAAGAGTTGAGAGCCAGCCTTGATAGCGAGGCTGAATATCAGTGTCGCGGTGTCACGAAGCTGGATGGAACTCCTCCCAGCATGTCCTTCCCTGACGACAGTGAACCGGTATGTTGCTTGTTAGCGGATGACCAAATGATGATCCCTTACAAGATTGACGGTGACTCCCTGCATCTGATCTGCGGCGAGTGGCCGGTGACGGAGGAAGTGATATTGTCGCCAATTCCAGACCGGTTGAAACAGGCAGCAGGTAGAAAAGATGCCTAAGCTCAGTGATCACTTCCGATTGAAGAAGCCTTGCCAGAACTGCCCGTTCCGGATTGAGGGGGCAATTGAGCTTGCCCCTGGAAGACTGGAAGGGATCGTCAAGGACATCGTTGAGAACGACATGACTACTTTCCATTGCCACAAGACCGTGCATTCGAAGAATGGTGGTGAATGGGATGAAGAGGGCAACTATGTCGCTTCAGGACAAGAGGCAATGTGTGCCGGTGCTGCCGCATATCTCATGAAGGTTGGGAGGCCGACAGTTGCTATGCGTATGGCTTTCGCTGTTGGCGATGCCACGGTCAATGACTGGGACGAAGCTCAGTTTATGATCATTGATCCATGGGAAGGGGAAAGCTAACTGAGAGAGTGTAGAAGGCAACAAGAACTATTTTATGCTTTCATGGGATACAATAGCATATTAAGATTGCACAATAGATATTGTGGTTATTGAGGAAGGTTGTGATGATGGAAAAGACTAATTTTACAGCAACTTTGCTGCGTAAGAACTCGTTACGCAAGGCGTGTCAAGAATTGAGCGTCTCTGATCTTGCGAAGGCTATTCAAGATCTGGAAGAGATCAAGGAAGAAAAAGCTGAAGCAGAGGAGGCCAGAAAAGCTGTAGAGCAAGAGCGCCTAGAGGCCATCCGCAAGATTCAAGAGCAGCTGGCGGAGCTTGGTTTGTCTCCAGAGGACATTGAGAAAGTTGGCGCCGGCAAAGGTCGGGTTCGTGGAAGCGTAGCACCGAAGTACCGACTGATTGATGCTGACGGGACTCCGCACGAATGGTCCGGTCGTGGCCGTACACCGAAAGTCTTCCAAGAACGGATCGATAAAGGGGCTAAGAAAGAAGACTTCCTCATTCAGGAGTGATTTGTTCCGGAACGGTCCGTTCCTTTCAAACTGTTGGAGCAGGGTACCTCTGGCCCTGTTTCAACTATCCAAGATCCGGATACCCATTACTTCCTACCACAAGAATTTACTTCAAAGAAGGTAATTCTGCATGTCAGAACGAACTTTGAGCTATCTGGCAGGTATCTTACTGTTTATCGGATTCGCTGTTGCGGTACGTTTCTTTATTAACGGATCATGGGCGTATGGAGTCGCCTCGATAATAGCGGGGGTTATTTGCGGCGTTGGAATATTGCGCGGACCATCACCAGAAATTGCGGTTGCAGCCATCACTGCTCTTACAGGTTTGGGGGCCGTAGGTGTGATGACTGACGACATCCCCAAAAGAATGCATAGCTCTCTTGAAGCGCAAGAAGTTGCATTTAATCTGATTAATAGCATTGACACTTGCCTAAATATGAAGCCAGGGTATGACTATTTGCGAGGGCAAGCCATCCAGATCTGCGCAGTGAAAAGTAAGATAGATCAGATGAGCATGGTGATCGCTGCCCGTAAGGCACTTAACTTTGGGCCAGAGCTTACGCTCCTGGATGGAGTGATCACGACAGCGAAAACGTCTGGGGAGCCGGTATGCCAGGTCATATACCGTCAGATTCAGCCCCAGTGCTCTGTTTTGCCAAAAGTAAATACTCAAGCCTCAGAGTAGCACTGGATTGATGAACAAGTGAATACACCACCTGCCAGTAAGGTATATGTACTTTACGCATATAAGAACTGCTGGTGCAAAGTCCTAGCTGATTACCCAAAAACCTCAGCCATCTTTAGCAGCCGGTACGGCATCGGCGGTGTTCGCGCAGCGTGACGGCCAAGCTTGGGCAACAGGGCTCGCAGACCAAACCGGTTGGTGAACCGGTAGCAATACTCCGCCAGATGCCGGGGCAGATACTTGGCACCGATCGAGTGACGACGGCGACTCGTCTGGGCGAAGTCCGTACCTTCTGCGGCGTGCTGGCCTATACCGGCTGCCATCTCACCGAAGCCCTGGAGCTGACTAACCTTCGAATGGTCGATCTCAAACGCCAGTCGCTGACCTTTAAAAGTCTCCGCAAACGCAAGCCGAAGGATTTCCGGACGGTGCCCGTGCCGCCCAAACTAATCGAAGCTCTCGACCAGGTGGACAACGTTGGGGAACGGCTCGGCCGAGGGCGGTACCGGTTACTCTGGCCTTGGAGCAGGGCCAAGGCCTGGTGCAAGGTGCGTGAGGTGATGCAGATGGCCGATATTGAAGGACCGCAGGCCATGCCGAAGGGCTTGCGACATGGCTTCGGGGTAATCGCCGCCGAGAACGATATCCCGATCACGTTCACATCGATACAGATCACGACTAAGACGGTGAATCGCTATAACTAAGTGTGATTCACGGCGCCCGGCCCGAAGGGCACCATCAGACCCCAAATAGCCCCGAACGGGGCGTTTTTTGGCTTGTCGTGAATCAAAATATATATAGTTTGATTCAAAGGGCGTCGTCGGCCCTTGCCATGCCCGGTGAGGCCGATTCCAATGAACGGAAAGAGGAGTGAGCGATGAAGGACTTTCGAAAGGAACGCATCGGCGTCGCTAACGCCGCCCGCCTGCTTGGCGTGAGTGTTAATGAGCTTAAAGACGCCATCCGGAATGAGGGGCGCTTGAGAGGCGTCATCATGCCCAAGCCCATAATCTGTGGAGCCGGAGCTGGACATTATCAATTTTACGCGGGTGACATCATGGATTGCGCTGCGCAGTTGAAAATGAAAACACCAAGGGCAATGCCCAATTGATCCAATCGAGCCTGAGCTATTACACCACATTGCAGGATACGCGGAAGCATGCGCGAAATTGCCCCCGAAATGCGGCTGTACAGCCCTGACGGTGATCGTCTCTACCTGACGGCGGCGGAGCGAAAGGCGTTCATCGCCGCAGCGGGCGCTGAATCCCCCGAGGATCGCCTGTTTTGCTATGTCCTGCATGATACCGGGTGCAGGCCCTCCGAGGCCCTGGCATTGACCGCTGATCGCGTGCGCGTGGAAACCGCCTCTATCACCTTCCGGTCCCTGAAAAAGCGCTCTACGGACAAGCAGGGGCGCGCCAAGCAGCCACAGTACCGAAACGTGCCGGTACCGGAGCGCCTGATCGATCAGTTAGACCTGGTTTTTGACGTGCGCCGGGTGCAGGGCACCGCCGCCGGCAGCGCCCGCTTGTGGTCGATGAGTCGCCCGACCGCCTACCGGCTGATCAAGCGGGTCATGGATCGGGCCGGGATCGAGGGTAAGCAGGCGACGGGGAAAGGGCTGCGGCACGGGTACGGTGTCGCGATGGTGACGGCCGCCCGACCATTGCCGATTCATGTGTTGGCTAAAGCGATGGGGCATAGCTCGACCAAGACAACGGAAATCTATTTGCAGGTGATCGGGCAAGAGGAGCGAGAGCTGTTTGCCGGGGCCTGGGGAGAGTGATCAGCAATGTACAGGGATGATGACGAATATCGCCAAGAAGAACTGCGGCGTTGTTGGTATGCAGCAGAGGCGACAGGCTATCGGGCGGGGCTCGATGGTCGGGAGCGTCGCGAAAACCCCCACGGAGCACGAACAATCGAGTCTGATGCCTGGGAGCAAGGGTGGAGTAGTGGCAGATACGAGATCGAAGGCGATCCGGTCTATCACCCGGTCGAGTGAGCACTGTCGCCTCCCGTTGGTCGTTGACTCCCGAAGCCTGGAAGGCAATAAAGGGGGAAACTCGCATGCACGGTTCTTAGGAGGGCTGTGGCTGGTAACAGTCACAGCCTATCCGATCCGAATTCTGCGTTCACCCCAACTGAAACTCTAGTTCCGGATACCTCGACACTGTGGAAACCGAGAACAACCCCAGAACTCCTGTCCCACATTCGCTCCCTGGCGGGCTCTACGCTTCACCATAGGGGATGAACAACGTGGGCACAGAACAATCTCAGAGTGAATCTCAGACGGTTTCAGAGCGTCTTCTGGTACAGACTGTGCTGCTTTTCGGAGCATCGTGTCGAGCTTGGCTCCGTCGATCAGGCTGATCCTCTTGCCGTTCGCAAATGCCCTTGCTTCTTCTGTGAAGTCGCCGGAGGTCACGACGAAACCACCTTTGGCGCCGGCCGCGGTCATGACACCGTACAACTCGCGCACCACCGACACACCGACACTGCGAGCCCTCCAGTGTTTGCACTGAACGAGGAATGTCTGGCCGTCCTTCTTCAGGTGTACATCGACACCACCGTCCGGGCCTTGCTCGCCACCATCGACCACACTGTAGCCTGCCTGCCGGAAGGCCTGACCGACAAGCAGTTCAAACTGCTGCCAGCTCATATTTTCTGTGCCGTGGTGGCTCTCAGCCGGCTTGCTAACGTTGTTCTGGCCCGCGGGAGTAACGAGATACTGCTTAGCTAGACGGCGACCGCTGAAAGCTTTGACGGCGGAAATCAGGGCGCCAAATAGAAAGGCCATGGGGATTGCGTACTGCAGTACGTTTAGCAGTGGCTGGAACAAGATGTCCGCCATGTTGGTCGGCAGTGCGCTGCCGGGCTTTGTCGCTACCTGTACGGGGCGGTCGGCGAAATGGTGAAGGACCAGGTAACTGATCAGCGCCGATGCAAGGCTGGCCCAGCTCGGCAGCCTGGATGCTATATGGACCAGGTCGTTGATGACCGAGGCGCGGCGGTTCCTTGCCATATTTCGATCCTCTTAATGCTGACAGGTGTAGTAGTTCGGGCGCCCAATATCGGAAGGCGAGCGCGTTAGTCCCGCCTTCCTCCGCCAGGCCGACCGGCTCTTTCGTGCGCACGAAATGCCATAACCTTGAAGGAAATCGGATAGCTCAGTCGGTAGAGCAGGGGATTGAAAATCCCCGTGTCAGTGATTCGATTCCACGGCTTGGGAGCTGGGATCCGATATGCACCTGTACGTGGCGGGTGCCTTACCTCCTAACTCCAACAGTTGGGGTTATGAGTCAAGGAGTCAGCCACTTACAGGCACATCAGGCTCCGGTGCCCAAGCCGTGGAGTAGGCAGCTTTGTGCCGCTATGTAAAGCTTTACATAGCGGCACCTATGTATAGTGCGCAACTATGTAGAGCTCGAGCACGTCGTGTAGGCAGAGACCGCGTGCTTGCTGGCCCGGGGCGAGCTAGAGTGCTGCTGAACTTCACATAGTTTTTCTGATTTCCTGAAGAGGTCACCCACCACTTCAGGAGATCGTGATGAACTCGACACGTCTGCACAGTAAAACAACAGAGTTGCTGCTTGAGACGCCGTTAGCGCCGTATGTTCCTGCGTTTACCCAGTATCTGGCCGAACACCGCTATTCCTCCCATTCCAGCGCCTGCTACGTTCGCGCCATTGCTCACTTTGGCCGCTGGATGCGCCAGTCTGGGCTCGATATACAGCACATCGACGAAGAGGCAGTCCGGCAGTTTCTAGATGAGCACTTGCCTTGCTGTCACTGTGCCAGACCGGTGCACCGAACACGCACTGACTTGAGCGCAGCGCTGGGACATCTGTTGGCTGTACTCCGTGGCGAGGCAGTCATTGCCGCGCCACAGCCAGAGATGACACCCGTAGACGAGGAGCTTCGCCGCTTCGACAACCACATGAACTACGTCCGTGGGCTTGCCCCGAAGACGCGAACCTTGTACCTGCGAACGGTACGCCGTCTGCTTCTGGAGCAGTTTGGGCGTCAGCCTGTTGTCATTTTATCGATCGCGCCCGAGGCGTTGCGCCGGTTTATTGCCAACCAGCGCACGCTGTATTGCACGTCGGCCAGCGCCGCCACACTGTTGTCGGCATTGCGCTGCTATTTCTACTTCCGCATCGCCTGTGGCGACCCTGTAGATGGATTACTCGGCGTGGCCGCCTATCCAGCGCACTGGCAGATGGCGTCATTACCGAAGGGGTTGTGCCGCTCCGAAGTCGAACGTCTGGTAAAGGCCCTCGGCGGGAACTATCCGTCCGCACGCCGGGCCGATGCCATGGTGCGCTGCGCCTTGGATCTTGGCATGCGTTGCGGCGAGATAGCCAGTCTCAGATTGGATGATATCGATTGGCGTGCCGGCACCCTGACGCTGCGCAGAACCAAGGGCTGTCGCGCGGCCATACTGCCTTTGCCTGATGCTACAGGCCGCGCCATTGTCGACTATCTGATGCTGGAGCGCCCACAGACCACCAGTCGGGCGGTATTCGTGCGTCGCATCGCACCGATGGACCGCCCCCTCGGCTCCGATTGTGTGCGCAAGACGATTCGCCAAGCCTATGGGCGTGCCGGCCTGCCCTATACCCGGTCGCACCTTTTGCGACACACCATGGCCAGCCGTTTGCTGGAGGGTGGCAGCTCGCTCAAGGAGGTGGCCGATGTCTTGCGCCATCGCTCGCTGAACACCACGTTGATCTACGCCAAGCTCGATAGCCGGAACTTGTTGGCTGTCGCCCTGCCATGGCCGGGGAACGCACTATGAGCACTTCAGTCCCCCTGCAAGATTACGCCGAGCGCTATCTCGTCGAGCGTCACCAGCTCGGGTATGGACTTGGCAACAGGTATGCCATCAGAAGCTTTGCGCGCTATGTCGATGGCCTCGATCATGAGGGGCCGCTCACCGTCGAGCTTATGGTCTCCTGGGCGCAGTGCGCCAAGACCAACAGCGATAACCCCACCACTTGGGCCCGGCGGCTAAAGGCGTTGCGTCCCTTTGTCCGCTGGTTAAAACAGTACGAACCACGCCACGACGTTCCAGACGACACGCTTTTCGGGAGAGTCGATCGACGACTGGCTCCACACATCTACAGCGAACAGGAGATTATTGACTTGCTGATGGCCGCGCGCCGTCTTCACCCTGTTCTGCGCGGAGCAACCTACGAGACCCTGTTCGGCCTGCTGGCTGCCACCGGGCTGCGTGTATCCGAGGCGGTACACCTGATGGACGCGGATGTCGATCTGAAGGCGGGCTTGCTGTTTGTGCGGCAAACGAAGTTCGCCAAGTCCCGCCAAGTGCCCTTGCATCCAAGCACAACCAAGGCATTGAGACGGTACAGGGAGCTGCGCAACCGCCAGGTCGAAGTTGCCGAGGAGATGCCGTTCTTTGTCGGTACCCGGGGCCAACGTCGGGGGTATACTCTGGGCCTGCGCCAGGTCCGGCGGGTCTTTATAACGCTGCGGGAGCAGCTGGGCTGGATCAACCGTGGTGCTCACGCCGCTCCCCGCATCCACGATCTGCGGCATACCTTCGTCGTTCGTCGCATCCTGCTCTGGCAGGCGCAGGGCGTGGATGTCGATCAGGCCATGCTGTCATTGTCCACCTATGTCGGTCACGCGAAGATCACCAACACCTACTGGTACCTGACTGGCGTGCCAGATCTGATGGCAGTGGCAGCCGCCCAGTTCGAGGCCATTGCTTCAAGACTGGAGGTGCATCATGGTTAAAGCTGCGCTTGTAAGCCCTCCATCGTTTTCCTCCTTGGTACAGCAGTTCTTCACTGAGTATCTGGTCTCGCAGCGTGCTATGAGCCCCCATACCGTTGCTTCATACCGCGATACCTTCATGCTGTTTCTGGCGTTCGCGCACAGACGGCTCGGTAAGCCGCCGACTGATCTGAGCTTTGCCGATTTTGAACCCGACCTGATTCTGGCGTTTCTGGATCACCTGGAGTGGCAACGTCATAACTCAGTGCGTACTCGCAACCTGAGGTTGACTGCTTTGCGCTCCTTCCTGAAGTTCGCGGCACGTCGCGACCTCTCCTCACTACACCATATCGAGCGTGCGCTGGGGGTGCCGATGAAGCGCTTCGAACGCCCTATGCTGGGATATCTCTCGCGCGAGGAGATGCTGGCGGTAATTGGCGAGCCGGGGAGCAGTTGGACGGCGCAACGGGATCACCTATTGCTGGTCATGCTCTACAACACCGGTGCACGGGTTTCGGAAATCATTGCCGTGCACATTGCCGATGTAGTGTTGGGCGTTTCCGCCTGTGTTCATCTACACGGCAAGGGCCGCAAGCAGCGTAGCGTACCGTTGTGGAAATCGACCGCTCAGGAGATTCGAGCCTGGCTACAACGCAACCCGGCATTGGTCGCAGATGCGCCCTTGCTGCCCAATCGAGACGGGCAAACGATGACTCGCACCAACGTCAACCAGCGTCTGGCGCTTGCGGTAGCTCGCGCTTGCGCAGCATTTCCCACGCTCGCGAAACGCCACATTTCCCCCATTCCATTCGTCACGCCACTGCAATGCATATGCTGCAGTCCGGGGTAGCCCTCAGTGTGATTGCTCTTTGGTTAGGTCGCGAATTCAACTCCGAAGTGCGACACCCGCCTATGCAGCCTGAAGGTATTCCTGAAAGACCACTTCAGGCTGCCTGAACTCGAGGCATTTTCTGGGCCTCTGGTTTAATCGCTTCTCTGCCCGCCTGACATCGTCGTCAGAGATCGTCCGTAGATCCGTTCCCTTCGGGATGTACTGGCGAAGCAGGCCGTTAAAGTTCTCATTCAGCCCTCGCTCCCATGAGGAATAGGGATGGGCAAAGTAGACGTCCGTATCCAGCGCCTTGGCAATGTCCCGATGCTCAACGAACTCGGCGCCATTATCCGCCGTGATCGTATGCACATGAGCCGCATAGGGCTTGAGCATGTTGATGATGGCATCCCGCACATCAGCGGCCCGTTTGGTCTCGACCTTGCGCACCAGATACATTCGGCTTTTGCGCTCCACCAGGGTGACCAGCGCGCCAGTACCGGGCTTGCCCAATACCGTATCGACTTCCCAGTCGCCGAAGCGCTCCCGCGTATCCACGATGGCCGGTCGCTCGTCGATTGAGCGGGGCTCCGGGATGACCGAGCGTTTGCTGTTCTTACCTCGGCGATACCGCTTATGTCCCTGACGCAACGCCTTGTAGAGCTTGCCGCCACGCGCTTTGTCGGCCGCCACATGGCGGTAGATCCACTCATGGCTGACCGGCATCCCAATACGGCTGCCAATGCCGCTGATCTGTTCCGGACTCCACTGCCAGGACAGCGCCAGCTCCACATACAACACGGTCTGCTCCGGCACCCTGTACTTGGGCGTCCTGGCTCGGCGTGCGACTGTTGCAGCCTGAGCCAGTTCGGGCTCGTAGACCCCGTTGCGTCCATTACGTCTAAGTTCCCGATACACCGTGGAACGATGGACCTCTACTGCTTTGGCGATCGCTGCTGGCGAACATCCTTGCGCAAGGAGAGCCGATATCTGGTATCGTTTCCCCTCAGTCAACTGCTGATAGCTCATGGTGATACTGCATCTACTTTGGCGAGCTGAAGCGTATCACTGTCAGCAGTTGGCTACCTCTCGCCGTTCAACCATGAGTGTCGCACTTATTATCTGAATCCCCGGGTCATGAAAGTGCGGCCACCACGCATCAATATATCGAAGCGGACCTGGCAATGAAGGACAGGGCTCTGTCTCGACTTCAAGACCCCGGTACCAAACTCCAGCATTACCGCCCGCCAGATGCCCTGATGCAGTTTCTTCAGGCGCTATAACTATGTAAAGAACTCGTCAGCCCAGAACCCCGCTATATCTGGGCTGATGGGTGTCCAAGCACCACAACTATACATAGTTTCAAACTATACATAGGTGCCCAAAGCGGACATTGCCGCCAGTTGCTTTGACTCTCCAAATTCCTCGAAAGCGGACATTGGAAAGAACAGTGTTTCCCAGCCCTGAACATGCAACTCTAGGAACTAGTTCAGTAGATGGCAACCAATCTTCAAAATGGTCATTTTATGAACAGCTATGGCGTGGTCGGTGAAAGGGATGTCGGCCTCAAATTCTATCCTCGAAATACACCCCTAGCATTAATCTCTCAAAACGACATCACTGTCACCCCTATTGAAGTTGAGTGTACTACAGCTGATGCAGGACCAGCCGGCTTGCCGTTTTTACTCAGGTTTACTAGTGCTGAATCGAGAAAAGCGACTGTGGAAAGCTCAGGCATAGATAATTCTGCGGTTCCACGAAAGATGCTTATGTGGCAATCTTGAAATGAAGTTTTTGATATGGAATTGGTGCTCTGACCATGTGTCCTGCTGAAAAAGACTCCAGTCCTCGATCTACCGGACCAGCAGGCAGCCAGTTCGAGACGAAAGTCGGAACGCATTATGCGCTCGCCTTGCTGGCGAACACTGAACCGCTCGGACTGCCGGGCGCGATCGTCGATCGGCTTGAGTTCCAGAGGTCCAGCCAGGGACATCCGCTTGATGACGTCATAGTGTGGGGCGTGACGCCTCAGGGCGAGGAACGATGTCTTGAGATCCAAGTTAAACGATCAATAGCGTTCACGGAGAAAGACGCCAATTTCCAGTCCGTCGTTGACGGGATTGTCAGGGCGAGAAAGATTGCGCCGGATCGACGCTTTGCAGTTGCAATTGAGCGGACGACTGGTGTGATCGAGAATGGCGTGCAGGAAGCGCTGGAATTGGCGCAGCAAACGATCGACGCTGCGTCGTTCCTGAAGCTTCTGGAGACGCCTAGGCGCAGCAACAAAGATATGCGGGCGTTCGTGGCTGCATTCAGAGCGCTCCTCGCGGCGAAGGACGAAACAGGGGACGACATTCTCTATGACATCCTTCGGTCATTTTCGGTGCTGACTTTCGACTATGCACGTCCGAACTCTAGGGCGGAGCATCAGGACCGACTGCGTGCGCGGCATTTGGCGTCCGAGAAAAGCGGCGCCGATCTCTATGACCCGTTATTCGGGCTCGTTCTTCGCACCGACGCTATTGGCGGTGAATTGAACCGGGACGAATTGATTCGAAAGCTGAACGACCTCGGCGTAAGAGTCGGCGCGGCACCAGGGCTTGCCGTCGCGCGTCGCCATATTGAGGAACTGAGTCGCCACGCACTCGAAGACATCGGTCTCACGGTTAATGATTGTCGGCTCGCGCGGGAAAAGCCCCGGCGCGAATTGGAGGCGCTGCTTAAAGCGGCGGAGACTCAAGACGGCGTGGTTGAAATATCGGGACCCAGCGGCGTCGGTAAATCCGGCTTGCTGAGAACTGCGATCGAGGCGCGCGAGGCGGTGTCGCGCATTTTGGTGTTGGCGCCGGACCGGACACCGCCTGGCGGCTGGCCAGCTATGCGCGCCCTATTTGGTGTTGAGGCTACGGCTGACGAATTTCTTAGCGATCTCGCTTGCGACGGCGGTGGCTATCTCTGCATTGACGGCCTCGACCGGTTTCGCGACAGCGCTCAACGAAAGACAGTGATTGACCTCTTGCGGGCGGCGCTGCGTTGTCCGGGCGTGTCGGTGCTGTTCACCGCGCAGCCCGGATGGGAGGAGGAGAGCGCCCTCTGGCTTGGCGAAGAGGTGCTCGCGCAATTGTCTGCGCGGGCACGCATGATTGTAGATGGTCTCGACAATGACGAAGCCGAAGCGCTCGCCAAGGCGGCCCCGCAGCTCGCGCCCTTGCTGAGGCCGGACCACCCGGCGAAATCGCTCGCCCGCAATCTGCTGAAACTGCGGCTGTTGGTCAGCACGCGTCTCAATACGGCGGAGGCGATCAGCGAGGCCGCCTTGGCGAGAGACTGGCAGTCGTCCGGCGCGGGGACGGGTGAACGAACGAAAGGCGAGATACATTCCCGCAAGCGGGTGCTCAACGCTGTCGCCAATGGCCTCATCGACAATGCTGGGCTTGTTAATGTCTCCGGACAGGATGCGCAGGCCGTTGCAGAATTGATCGCGGACGAGGTGCTCGTCGAGATTCATCCGGATCGGGTCCGATTCCGGCATGATCTGTTTACAGACTGGGCGGTTGCCTGCGTGCTTTCGAATGATCCCGTCGTGATCGACAGGCTGGCGCTGGACGCGCCTCCGCCCTTCTGGATGGCGCGCGGATTTGAACTGGCCTCCCGGATGTTCGCCGAAAGCGGCGAGGACGAGGCGTGGCCGAAATTGCTCGTGCGCCTGGAGGCGGAGGGCGTCGCCCCCGGATGGGCGGGGCTGGCCCTGTTGGCGCTTGTCCGGTCCGAATACGCGAATGCTCTGCTCGGGCGATACGACGCTTGTCTGCTAGAAGATGACGGGCGCCGCGCGGCGCGGTTGATCAGACGCTTTGTCGCGTTGCATACGCAGTCGGCGACCCCCTGTTCAAGGAGGTCCTACCGGAAGGGATCGCCGCGCCGGAAGGGATGGCCATTCCGAAAGGGCCGGAATGGATGCGCCTGATCTTGTGGTGTTTGCAGCGGTTTGGCCAGTTGGGAGCGACAGCGTTGTCGGCTGCGGTCGATCTTTTCCAGAATTGGCTTGTTCTTGCAGCATTCGGCGAAAAGACCTTGACGCCGATCTTGCTCGATCGCTACGCCGATATCCTGGTTGCGGCTATTGAACGGAGGGACAGTCCCTTTCCGCGAAATGGAGAACCTCTTCCGGAAATCAAATACGCCGTGACGCGCGATGCGCTTGATACTGCCCGGCTCCATCTTGCGCTATGGGCGATGACCTCTCCCGGCGCCGCGGAACGATATTTGATCGCTGTCAAGGAATCGAAGCGACCGGAAGAGGCGATGAGTCGGATCCTTGAATTTCCCGGACGGTTGCCGGGTGCAGCGCCTGCGGAATTCTCGGCCGCCTTTCTGCGCGCGCTCGAAGACGATGAGGAGGAAGGCGAATTTCGTATGGGGCCAGCGTGCCGCCGCTCCTATGCCGTGTCGCGTGTTGACAGTCCTTTCGTGCGCGGCCGATGCGGTATTGGCGTGTTCACGGAAATCCTTGAAGCGGCGCCCGCCACGGGCGTGGCGTTCATCAGAGCCCTGACCGAGAGCGCCTGTGCGCGGGAGGAGAGCGACCTGGGGTTTTCGGTTCAGTTCCTGGGAGAGACGCGTAGCATTGAGGCGCTGTTCAGCTATGGATGGTCGCGCGGGAGCGCGCCGTCGGCCATGCTGACCAAGGCACTGGCGGCGATGGAGCACTGGGCGCATAGGAGACTTGACGGGGGCGAGACGCTTGATGCTGTGATCGGAGACATCATCGCCGAGAGGCCGATCGTTGGCGCGCTTTGGCTTCTGATTGTCGATCTTGTCCTGTCTCATTCATCCCTGAACGGAGCGGTTCTCCGAGAAGTCCTGTTGTCTCTGGAAACGCTGGCGCTCGACGCCGGCCGCGCCAATGTTGACGCGATCGATCGAATGGGCGGGGGATTTCTGGGACGCGCCTGGCGGGCGGGACCGGCAGCCGATCAAGCTGTCGAGGAAGATTTGGCTGGTCGCGTGTCGCGCAGCGTCGCGCTGCATGACGTCATACCTCAGATTGTCTTCAATCTGTCCAAGGAAGAACTAGGCACGCTGCAGGCACAGTTCAATGCAGCGGTGAGCCGGCTTGGGCCGTGGACGGACGAAGTGGTCGACTGGGCGTCGCCGCAGTTCATGGCGTCCCATGCGCTCCGCCTCACCGCCCGGGACAATTATGAACTCGTCACGGAAAAGGACGCGGCGGGCAAGGAACGCAAGGGATGGATTTATAAATGGCCTCCCGGACAGAAAAAATGGCTTGAAGAGGGATCGGCGAAAGCGAATGCGGAGCATTTGACGTTCTCCCGGTCGCTGGCGGTCCGCGCTGCGATGGACGACGAAACCAAAATCGTCAATGTAAGCGCCACCGATGCGGAAGTGATTCTGGACGAGACCGCTGCGGTCGCCCCAGGCGAAGATGAGGCGTCGCATGATCCGAACGATCCCTGGCTTGCACGGGTTTCCGCCGCGGCGTTTCTCGCCCGAGTTGGGTCTCAGGAAGAAGTAGCGCGGCGTCGGCAAGAGATTACATCGATCTTCGGACAGGCGCTGCAATCTTATCAGGATCGGTCGAGAGCCCTGCCGCGCGATGATATCATGTACGACGCTTACGCGATGGCGATCGCCGGGCGTCTTTACCTTGCGGCTACTTCCGGAGGTGAAGAGGATGCGGAGGATCTCCTCCAGACGGTGGCCGCATTTCCGGCAAGCGCCGCGCCTGCTTTCCTGCGCCATGGCGGCGCAGTCCAGAAGATTGATGAATTGCTTTTGATCTCGCTTAGCCGCATCGCACTCCTCGCCTGCATGATCCCACGGCGCGCGCATTATGGCGAGGACGAAGCGGCTTACGGCAAACGCCGCACCGAGTTGGAGTCCCGTCTTGCCTCACGGATCGAAGCGGAACGGCAATGGCGGAAAGGTGGCGCGGAGCCGGACTGGCCAACGCCTCCGCCACGGCGACCACGGCGTCGGAAATTAACCCTGACAATAGGAGGAACAGGTGGTGCTGAAAAACGCGTCCCGCGCGAACCGGAGTGGTCGGACTATTATTATGATGAAAGAACAGGGACGGCCTGGTTGCGGATTCTCGCACGCCTTGGCCCAAGCGCCGGATCGACGTCGAAGGCGGTGATGCGCGCCAATCGCGACTGGCTTCTGGAGACGAACAGGCCGGTGGAGGACACAGAAGACGGCGGCTACATCGAGCGCGTCTGGACGCGCGGCTTGATGGACTATGCAGCGGCGCATGCCCGTCACTGGTCGGAAGACATTTGCCAGGAGCTGGTTTTCGACGTGCTCAAAGCCTTTTCCGATGAAGCTTTCATCGACGCTGCGGCGGCGTTCATCGTGCAGAGCGATCTTCATCTTATTGAAGGTAATGCGGCGGATCGAGCCTATCTGTTGTCGGTGCGCGAGGCTTTATGGCCACGTCTCAAGGAGACATGGCATTGGCGCAGCCATTTGTGGTCGTCGAGAGACGGCATGGAGATTCACCTAAAAGAGCTTGTCAGCGCATTTTTCATGCGGTTGAGCTACGGGTTTGGCGATGGGCAGTCTTATACAAAGGGTTTGTCCGACCCTGAACTGTCACTGTTCTTACCGCTGCTTTCGGAGATCGCTGGCGAGGCGCCATCATGCCCGACTATTACCTATCTGTATCTGAATGTCCTCGAATGCCTGGATCCATCGACGGCTGAGGGGCCGCTCGCCATTACGGCGGAACGATGGGCGAAAGAAGCGAACAATCGTTTCTGGAACGAGCTTGGCGTCGGGCGCCGGGTCCTCAACATCGGACAAAAGGCGGCGATTCTGTCAGATATATCAGCATGGAATGCTGTTTGTGAGGCGCTCATGGCCTCGGGCGTGACTGTAGGGGCCGAGTTTATAGAGCGCCTTCACGGGGAGGCGAGCCGATGAGCCCGGGAGCTTCGAAGACTTTGCCGGAAGTGGCAAATAGCGACGCCAACTCACACGACAATAGAGCCGGGACTTTGGCGCCCTCCCGGACCCGAGCAAGGCTGTCGGAGATCACAGACGAAGGTTTATTTGAACGTGTGGCTGCCGGCGTTCTTAGAATTGCGGAGCCTGTTTTTCACGGGATCGTGGAGACAGGCACAAATGCTCGTGGACAAACAATAGCCGATCCTGCGGACGGGATCCTGTATACGACGGCGCAAGATGGTGAAGGGCTGGCGGTCATCGCCCATCACACCATCACGCGAAAAGCCGGTCTACGATCGAAGTGGCTGGGTCCGACTGACGGCGACGTGGTGAAAGCGATCCGGTTATTCGAATCTGCTTTGACGCGGGTCGGAGAGCGAAAACGCATCTTAATTCTGACCTGTTCAGTCGAACCAGACAGCGCTCTTGTCACGGACATCGAAGCAGTGGCGGCCGATCACGAGCTGACGATCCAAATCTGGCCGGGAAGCCGGCTCGCCCATGTCCTTGATGTTCAATCAGATGGTCAGTGGCTGCGTTACCAAAGTCTCGGCATGCCGCAGCAGCGATTGTCGCCCGACCTGTTGAAGAAGATCGCCGCTCAGACAATCGAGGACGCGCGGCCGCTCGGTGATTCCGCTGAATATGTCCCTCGGAAATTATCCGAACAACTGGATGATCGCTTCGCCGGCAATGATAATTTAGTTTTTGTTCAGGGACGATCTGGAACGGGAAAATCGGTGCTTTGTTATGATTGGGCGAAGCGTGTCGAGGCCAGAGACGGTGTCTGTTTGATCCTCAATGAGGAAGTATTGGCGGCGTCAAGCTCCCTGGAGGAAGCGCTTGCGCGCGTACTGAAGGCGTATGCGCCGGGGCTGAGCGAGACGAGTTTTCAGAATGCTGTGACGGAGGTATCGGGGGCACCAGGAGTTTTTCTTTGGGTTGAAGACGTCAATCGAGCGAGCGCGCCAATAGATCTGATCCGAAAACTGTTTCGATGGATGGCCTCGGCTTCCGGCCGGGACGCTGACATAAGCCAGCGACTCAATCCGCGCCTCAAGATTTTGTGCCCGGTGTGGCCGGAGCATATTCAGGCCATGACGCGAGATGAACGGGCGAAAATTGACAGGGCGTCGTTATACGTCGCGGACTACAGCTGGGACGAGGCGACGGAAGCCGTCCTGAGGCGCGCCCAGACCCAAACGATCACACTCACGCGGTTGCAGGCTTTTGAAGCGGCGAGAGCACTCAATTTTGACCCCTTGCTCATTGGGCTTGCGACAGATTGGAAAAGGCTCGATCCGTCGAGCATCATTGGCATTTATGTTGACGATGCTTTGGCGCGATTATCGGCAGATGGCCAGTACAGAAAGTCAGAATACAGGCAATGCTTGTTGCTGTTGAGTGCGCACATGCTTACGGGACGTGACTTATCACCTGCCTTTGATGACGCCATGGAGGTGATGCGGCGGAATGGACAGGAGGAACGATTTCGGCGATTGATTCACGACGGAGCCGTCATCAGCATTGACGGCAGCGATCGGCTACGATTTCGTCATGACCGTGTTCGCGATTTTATCTTGGTTGAACATGTGGTCGCGCTCATCAGAGACAGCGACGAAATTCCGGAAATCCTGAAAGACCCGTTTTTGGCGGAAGTCATCGGCGCAGCCGTATTTTCTCAAGCCGCAAGCGCCGACATTGAAACGCTCTGCGATGCCATTTCTCCGCTGGCTGTCTTCCATGCTTTCGCAAGGGCCGTGCGTGCCAAAAGCGATCTCAGGCCGCAGATTTTCAGGCTTTGCGAGAAGCAGTTGGCGTCCTCCGAATTTCTAACGGGGCCGAAGAGCCAGATGTACGCTACTCAGTCCGTACTCGCCCAGTTGGACGGAACCGATGTTCGGTGTTTGTTGGAGGCGGCGGGAGAGCATAGTTTCTTCCAGCAAGAAGGGCTGGCGCGAAACGGATGCGTCAAATCGGCGGCGGCGTTCTGCTATCACCATGATCCATATATGGCCTCGCAGCAGCGAGATGCGCTCCTGTCTCATTTACGCAGTACGGCGGGCGAAGCCTGGGTATGCGACGTTGGAAGTTATCTGACCGAGTTTGATGGATCCGAAAAGCTCGAGCAGGGAGCGCTCTACCTTGCGGGAGAAATCGGCGAAGCCGAACTTATCGCTCCCCTTAAAAGGCGATGGGCCGCGCATGTCTCCGCCGGACGCTCTCTGACAGCTGGCATGCTCCACGCGGCCATTCGGTGCGCCGTTGGGCGGGACGATGCGTTTGTGGAGGAAATTGTTCGGGCCTGGGCAAGCTTGCCAGAGAAGGATGACGAGAGGGAGCACTCGAACCCGCGATATGATGTCTCTCATTACGCTCTTGGCGGCGCTGTACGGCGGGATCCTTCCGATCGGATCATTGGCTATCTTCTGAAATTGCCACAACGATTATCTGAACTCAAAAGCCCTGTGGCGTCGATTCTGCAGAATGCAGATCATCCGGAAGCTGTTAAATATATTGCAAGGGTGGTTGCTGAAGTGGATCATCGCTGCGAAGGCACGGATAAGCTCAATCCATGGGGGATGAGCTTCGCTGACCAATGGGGTCGAATACGCGATCAGGGCATCAAACAGATGAGCGAGCGCTCTCGTGCTGCGTTGAAGACCGAATGGGAAAACCAAGACAATGACATTTGGGTGCGGCGCCGGTCGTTCGATCTCTGGAGTGCGAGACTCAATCGAGAGGACCTGAAGGAACTCGCATCATCTCCACCAGTAGGACTGGAGGATCGCACATTGCGCGCGCGTTTAATGAATCGAGACGCAAGCGCAAAGACCGAATTGGGGCAGATGATCCTCAAAGAGGCGAACGACTGGTATTGGCTTCAATACGCCCGGTATGTCGGCACGAACGGTTTGGAGGACGTTATCCGCGAGCTCTTTGCGCGGCGGCGGAAGTTTTATGAGGAGGAGCCTGAAGGTTATTTTCGTGCTGACGATATTTTGCCCGAACTAATTGGCGACCGTGATGATGAATTTGCCCTGCGTACAATTCTGGAGAATTGGGACCAGGTCCAATTCAAAAAGAACTATGTGATCGCGCTGCTTTATCTCGCAAAACCGGAAAGTCTTGCGGCTGCAAATGTGGCGATCGAGCAGTCGCATGAGCCTGAGAAGATCTTGGAATTTTTTGATCGTCGTATCGGCGTCAAAATGTACAATCGACCGGGTATCAAGAGACGAGAGCAAATCGAAGCGATCCTCCCATATTTCCAGCACCTTTCTGACCTTGAAAAGTGGAGCTTGTGGGAAGCGTGCAATGATCGTGGATGGTTTGAATGGCGGCGCGAGCGCCTCGATCCGTTATTCTCATTCCCGGAAGATCGAGATTTTGCGAGAATCGATGAGGTAGAAGATTTCCTATGGTTGGATAGAAGGCTAGCCCAAGATCGACGCTCCAGAAGTGAGGCGCACTTTTGGGCTGAGAGCAGGATTAAAGCTGGAATAACAACGAACGAACTTGTGCTCCGCGCGGCACGATACGCGGATGATAAACGTACCAGCGATGCTTATCGGTTTGTCTGCGACGTCATAGCTGAGCATGGGAAGCGTAGCGACTGTGAGTTTCTGGACAACGATTGGGCGCGGACTGACGAGGGTTTGCGAATAGAAAGGGAAAGTGCAGAGTTCTCTGTTAACTTGAGAACATTTGAATGAGATGGATTAGATGTAGTAATTCAGACCAAATCTGCTGGGAGATTTTGTTCGAAGTCCCAGCAGTGGACTATGTGCACCTTGTTTATTTTCATCCATTTTGCCATTTATCTAACGGGGGATATTGCAATTGGAGAGAATATTCCAATACCACTCCGTGCAGGTCAGTTAGAATCCTTAACAAAGATATTCCTAATCGAGCGACGGGCATTTGACGAAACTTGCCTCGAAACACAACTAGAATCACGTAAATTTCTGAATAAGCGAACATCTTTCAGAGCTTTTTACCTTAACAGATTGTAGTCTCGATATCGGTGGGTGGAGTTGGTGTTGATGTCCGCTTTCGAGAGGATCTGTCGCAGGGGTCCAGATTGGCTAATGACCGCTTCGTGCCGCTATGTAAAGCTTTACATAGCGGCACCTATGTATAGTTCCGAACTATGTCAAGTTTGTACGCGTGCCACTGAGAGAAGCCGCGTATTTTCTGGCTTAGGGCGAAATAGATCAATTCTGAACTCGACATAGTTCTTCTGATTTACTGAAGAACTCTCGAAGATCGTGATAAACGTGATGCATCTTCACCATCAGGCAACAGAATCATTTCTTGAGGGCCAGCTGGCCTCCTATCTTGCTGCTGATCTGATCATTAAGGTCAAGACTATGGTCAAGGCTCATGAGCCCAACACGAAGATCCAGCGTATTTGCCGACCTGTCTCTCTATTTCAGTTCATTCAGGCGCTGTGACTATGTATAGAGCTGGTCAGCCGAGAGCCGCGTTAACCATGAGCTGACGGCCCTCAGAGCGCCTCAGCTATACATAGTTCAGAACTATACATAGGTGCCGGTTGATGACCCTCCTGAGTCAGGAAGTATCTTTTTCTTGTGAGCTTAGTACTATGGTTCTTGAACCGAATAACGTATCTATTCATACCATCCTTAAGTGGCCCAATTAATTCAGTTAAGTGATGGAATTCGGTGTCAGAGCAACAATTCGTGACCAGGAGGTCAGCTTCGCTCGACGAGCTCGATGAGACGCAGGTAACGAGGATCCGAGGTTAGCGCGGGATTCGTCTCGGCGATTACGGCCAGCACCTTCGGCAACTCGTATGGTAGTCTTGTGAGGATCTGAGGTGTAATTGTATTCATCAGATCGAGGGTTGCTTCGGGGAAGCGCGTCGTTGTGATCGGTTCTTCGTCGTTGATCTCTCGGGTAAACCGATAGAGCGGATGGTCGTTCGTCTCCACAGGGACCAAAAACTTCTTCACGGCTTGGTACACGAATGGAAAGCTGTCGCCCGTGTCATCGAGAAGGCCAATCCAAGCTCTCATCGACGCTGAGGTGCGATACCTACGTTCTCTCGGCCAGACGTCGTTGATGAACGGGACGATAAGCTCGGTCCAGCCATTCTCGTTTTTTTGGCCAACCCTACCGAGCCAGAAAATGAACCGGTTTCGGGACTCATCCGACATGGACCGTAGCACCGTTCGCATCTCTCGTTTGGTCAAGCCGTCGGGCTGTTCAGGGTGGAAGACACGCATGAAGCCGAGCCACTGCGCCGCAACTTCCGATACGTCATGATCCCAAGAAATTCCTTCGATCCACGGGAATAGGTCAACCAGCAGGGGCTTGATGACCTCGGCCAAAGGCGGTCTCGGGGCTCTTCCTCCATGAAGGAAACCGTTCCATGCCGGTTCCGAGGCTGGATGATCGAAGAGCAACATCGGGATGAGGCGACCCTGGGTCCAAGTGGGATCGACGTACATGAGCCAGTTAAGCTTACTCATCGTTATCGACACAGCGTGGTCCGAGCCCTCGCCAGGGGCTGCGAAGAGGCGTTCAACTCGGCTCTTGATATACTCAGGTATCAGTGAATCTGCTTCTTGGGTCTCTCCAGGCACAGCTTGAAACAGCGCATTCGCGCACATTCCCAGAGGGCCAATGATAGCATGCCCGTACGTCCGCCTAGACCGTTCGATGACCTCGCCGCCTTGGCGAACCTCACCGAAACCACTCTCTGCGGCGTCAGCGCCGCCGCTCAGAATGCCATCAACGACATGGTCGTAGACCGCCCAACCAAGGGCATCGTCGAACTCAAGGACTGCGACCAGATTCTGTTCCAGCCAGCGTCCCAGGGGATGCCGCAGTTCCGCGATAACGTCGTACGGCAGTCGGGTCAGCCTGTGGAGGAAAACACGCCTCAGCCGAGGTGGGATGACCTCCGGCAGATCATTGATCAAAGACGACCAGAATGCCTGCGGATACTCATCTGCTTTCCCGACGACGGTCAACGCAGACAGCGCTTTGCGCGGGTTGGCCTTCACCAAGCCCGTGAAGGGGCGCTTCTCGGTGAAGCTGCCGAAGTCACGCTTTAGGTCATCCTTAGCCCGTGCAACGATCTCGTTCACGGGAAGGTCTAGCACCGCGTCTGGCGTCTCGTCCGTGCCGACCCAACCAACTTGGGAACCTCGCTGGATCACCGTCGAAGTTGCCCATCCATCGCTCCAGCGCGGGATGCCTTCGATGATAGCAGCAAGCCGAGCACTATTGTCCGCTGAAAGGACGCAGCCCTGTAGTTCAAGGTACCTGCCGCATCGTGCAGCGAACTTATCCCGTATGCCGGGATAGTCTTCATCTGGCCAATGGGAGAGTTGGTCAGGACCGGCCAGAATGCGCTCCGTCAGTCGATCACGGTGCTCCGGCGAAAATTCAGCCCACCTGTCCACAAGCAGAAACATAAGCTCACGGGCGACGTTAAAGTCCCAAAAAGATTCCTGATCGAACGACTGCACGGTCTCGGCAACATGATCAGCATTGAAGACTTGATCTTTAGCGAGTGCATACAGCTTTAATTTGCGGAAGAAGTACCTGTCCGTTTCCGGCCAAGTTGTGGCGTGGGCATTAGCCAACTCTGGTCGAAGATCAGAGAGCCGATCGAATAGTCGGACAAATAACTCCATGACTTCCGCCGCCTTCTCAACGAGTTGTCTGCCATCAGACTCGCGCTCTGGATAACAAGTCGGTGTTGGAAAGTAGAACCTCTCTACATCCGCTAACAGGCCGGAGGCAACGGTAAGCTGGTCTTCCAGAATGCCAAACACTTGGGGCAATACCTTATCTTGCGCGTTTAGGTCCTCACTGTGCCTCTCAAGAAACTTTATCTCGAACTGACCGATATCACTGAGGCGAATGTCATCCCAGTCTGCCGTCGGCGGCTTGGATCTGCCGAGGCCAAGCGGAGGGCTGATTACGACCCTTGGTTTGGAGACGTGTCGAAAGTAGCGAAGAACGCTGGCCGTCCAACCCTCGATAGCAATCCTTTTCTTGAGGTCAAACCAGTAGCCGTCCCACTGCCGGTTACGAGGGCAGCGATGGTGCTCCACGATCAAATTCCAGACATGACGGGCCCGTTCATGCGCGTTGTCCAAGCGTGAGATTTGCCAGTCAATGTGCTGGAGAAGGCGAGGGTGCAGCCCGTTCTGGCGAATAGCCCACCACGCCAACACCGGGCTGTCGATAGACTTTCCTATCCAGTTGATAAGGTGCCCCAGTCTGACCGGGGTCGCCTCGAAGCCATCAATTTGCATTCTATTGAGGCTGTGAAACTCGTACGGGTTGTCATCACCAGCACGCCATACGAGCAGGTTATCATTGCTGACGCCTTGCCGATGATCCTCGTTCGTGATGGTTTTAAGATCGTCATCAAGCCCGTATGCAAGTTTCGGATCGAAAGTATCGGCGTCTTCTCCGTAGCCACGGCTCTGCTTCGCAGACCGAACGTTCGCGTCAAGTACACATATCCATTCCGGGTGGGGAGCCGGATCAGTTTCCGAGAAAAGCCTCGCCCCTTGAACGGTCCGGAGCACGTGAGCGACCTGACCTCGCTCATGGGGAGCCATGTTTTTCGGGTCCTGCTGGCTGGCCGCTATGACAGATTCCCGCCATTGACGGGGATCGTCAGCGCGCTGTGCCCAGGCTTCCATCGTTCTCCAAAGACCGGGGTGATCCGCATAAGCTATGGCTGTCACGCCCCGATCACGCCACTTGGCTTCAATGTCCTCGGGCAACCCGCGATCAAATGCGTAGAGGCGAGAGCGATCATACTGCCCATCGTGGTTAAGCCCTTGAAGCAGATATTTGATAGGCGGGTCTTCGGCCTTATAGCCAACAAGAACCACGGTGTAGCGTTTCAGCAGGTTTCTGATGAAATTAGTCGCCCATCCTTCAGAGAGATAGGCACGTCCGAAGTCGGCGCTGCTTAACACGTAGGGATGATACACAGAACCAGCATCTGCCAATCTACCATGCAGGTAGGTGATGCCCTCTATCGTTGTTCCGAAGGTGAGGTCAGGAAATGATGGTGGAACGTGCAAAATCGTTTCTTCGGTGCGCGCTCCTGCCTCAAATAGACGGTCGAAATTCGTTGTGACGATCTGTGGCACGCCACTCTGGTTCGAGGAGATACGTTTGATCAGACTGTGCTCTCGGCCAACTTCATCGGCTTCAGTGGGAGCGCCTAGCCGTTCAGTGACCAGGGCGTTGACTTCTTCCTTGCCGTACTCTTGATGGAGCAAGTTGAAGATCTGATCCAACGGCATGTTTGCACCCGACGGGTCATCCAGCCAGGGCTGGAAAGCGGACATGATCTCGGAATCTTCGGGAGGATCGAAGAATTCGATTACATGTTGGGTGAGGCCAATGAAGTCGGGCATGCCCGAGGGCGATGAAACACCAGCTCCGCACAGGAAAACGACACGACCAGCGTCGCAGCGATCCAGAAGGATGTCAGGTATGGTCGGTCCGTCGGAATGAAATCTCATGGCCTAATATTATCAACAGCTGCCCAGGTGGACATAGAATTAAATTGTAGAAATATCAGATGTTCGCTTTAACGAACAGAAGCGCAGCATCGCCGATTGGCGGGGAAGGGCTACTATGGGCCGCATTCGACATGCAGCGGTGTTCGGAATTCGGGGTTAGAGTACCAATTCGTAGGTGTGGGTCCGCGCTGTGTCAATGTGACCTTCTTGGTTGCCTCGATTAGAACTCGGGTGGCAGGTCGCGTACCAACTCGAAGCGAAGAGTAAATTGGCGGTGTCGGTATAAGCGGAAAAAACAGAAGTTCGAATCTTGGGTAATGGAAGTCTGGTGGCTAAGTGCCCAAAGGGGACATTGCCCATCTCAAGCGAATGCGATCGATAGATCTACCATCAACTATGCGGCTCTTCGCTTGAACGCTGGCAATCGCCTCGAATTTGTATAAGAATCAGACGAATAGATGACCTGATGCAGCCTTTCTCAACATACTTTTTGATTCGGATTGTTGAGAATAGCTATACCTTATAGAAGGAGTAGAAGCTCAATGGATGGAATTTTATCTTTGGTTATCAGGTATTTATATATGGTATAGACAGTCCGTCAAAGATTAGAAGGTACACCTTCTAGTAAGTATTATGAGGTCTAAGACCTCATTAACAGATGTTAGCAAGGAGGCAGGATAGTGCCAGAAAGACTCAGATTGACTAAGAATGCACAATTTTACAGAGTCAATGAGCCTGTAGAGGATGAATTGGTTAGAAATATCCTCGACACTGCCTCTAATAATATGACTCCCGATAGTGGATTTGTAATTGATCAATTTAGGCAGGAACGGAATGTAAGTGAACTAAATTTAAGCTTTGTCTATTCAGCCAGGGTATTTCCTTCCAGTCGGCCAGTTTACTTCTTGGACGATGATTTCGAAGACAAGATTTATGCATTCATATTGATCATTGAGATTGGCGACTACCTTGCTGTTCTAAAGAAGAGCTGTGCCAACATATTCGATCTGATGGATGAAAACTTTACGCTTGTCGGCAGTAAGGAGTTTTCATCGTCATTCTCTGATGATGATGTAGAATTTCAGAGGTTGGCGCTTAGAAATATGACGGTTTCAGATCGCGCAATGAGATCTAGATCGTATGAGGCGGCTGACTTAAAAGGATTGCTTTCTACTCATTCAGCAGGTAGGTCAATTCCCTATTACTTTAAGCTCCGACAAGGAGCCAAGACCAGATCTATATCAGGAACTGGTCGGGTTGTTGAATCGTCTAGTAGAGAAACAATCGAAAATATCGCTGCATGGGCTTCCGAGCAGATCAATCTAATAGAATCTCCTAGCAATACAAACTTCTTAGATGCTTTCGCAAGTAAAGTGGAGCTAAATGAAGTCCTAACGATTTGCTCGCCTAATGCCATCCTTATAGAGAGCTCTTCTTTGTTTGACCGTCTGAAAAAGGACGGTGTCGAAGTAAAATATAAAACAAAGAAGAGGAAAGTTATCAGCGTTTCTAATCGCGTCTACAAAAAACTAGAGTCTTCACTAGAGAAAGTGTACGAGATAGATTCAGATTTAAACATCATCGATGTTAATGACGGTTCTCGGATTCGAGTCAACAAAAAAAGCCTGACTTTATATGCAAAATATCTTGCAAAGTTCCGTGTGTCTGAAAACGGGAAGTTAATAACCCTTCAAAAGTATATTGTTAAGCATGGATTCTATAGCGTTACTTTTGACGACCCGAAATACATGTACTTTATGGGGGCGTGTTTCGAAGATTCTTCTGGCATTTCCGAGATCGACAACATCATCGAGATTCTTCAACCAATAGAATTAATGCCTGTCGTCAAATCGGAGAAAGGCAGTTTTACGGTAGAAAGCGAAAATTTCACAGGAGATTCGATGTTTGATGCCGTTGAAAAAATTTATGCCGACGATGATTTTATATTCTGTGACGATCTAGGTGATGAGTGGGCTGACCATATAACCTTTAATAAGGAGAACTCAAACATATGCTTTATTCACTCAAAACATGGTGATCCAAGCACATCAGCCAGCAACTTACATGATGTCGTAGGCCAGGGGATTAAGAATCTTGGAAACATGTATTTTAATGCGAATACTATGTTGTCGAAATTAGATAAAACGCTTAAGAAAGATTACAAGTCAGGAAAAGGTGTTCAGACAAAAATACCGAGGATACGAAAGGGTAATATCGATGCTTTTGAAGGATATCTGGCGAACTTGCTTAAGGATTACAAGCTCAATCGTAGCTGCGTCTTATGCTGTTCGTTCCTTTCGATTTCAGGTGTTACAGAGGAGTTTAATAAAATAAAAGAAGGTAAGCCTGTAAGAGGTAATGTTGTCCAGCTATTATGGATTATTTCTTCCTTCGCGCATGCGGTCAAAGATATGAACGCAAGGCCAATAATATACTGCGCTGAGTAATATTGCTAATAAGGCGCTGCTGTCGGACAAATTTTTCGCTGCGCTGCAAATTTGCCGCAGAGCGCGGCGTTAGTCATCAAAGGAGGCGCAGAATCAAATGATCGAATGGGGCTATTCGACGACTTTCCCGAACGAAAGAGCAGCAAAACTATTGGCGCCATCAACCATTGGGACAATTGCGAATCGGATAGCAGCAGAAATGGAGATCACGTGCTGTCACTTCCAAACCTGCCATGACCATTCGGATTTCGGACGCGTGGTTTACTGCATCCGCGTTTCTGAAGATTTGTTCGATCTTTTCTTCAATTCCCCGCATGGTTACCGAGGAGCGTACTACCGCAGTCGAGGTGAAGGGATAAACGCAAACGCTGTTTTCATTAGTACCCTTGCACCAAAGCTAATTGCGAGGTCGGCGCCCGGAGCATCGATGGAGGAGCTTACTCGAATTCGCGAATCGCTATCGTCGTTATCAGCCAAGTCTTGGCTTGCGGAGAATGCCCTTGGTCTTTGCCCTGAATGCGAGGGTGAGTGGGGGAATCCTACAGATTTCTGCGCCGACATCATCAATGGTCGGTGGGAACACGGTGATTCAGGGCCTCAATGCAGTGGGCGCAAAGCTCCACAGCTAACGAAAATTCGTATCTTTGGAGCCTTCCTCGATGATCGCAACAATGAGTTTATCCCTCGCCGCAAACGAAACCGAGCGCAGGATATTCACTCATTTGGATGGTCATGAAGACTAACACTACGCTGCAACCGACCAGCCAAAAGCTGCGCTTTTGCCTGTCGGCTGATCTTCGACGTTCTTTGTAAGGCTAGGCTTAAGTCTCAGGGTATATTTATGACATTAAATCTAAGTAGACTTCCAAAAATTTCAGCTCTTAATTTTACAGATCAGCTGATGTCTTCGTTAGTAATACAGACTGAAACCGTGATTGGAGAAGAAATAAATAGGTTTTTGCAGAATGGTCCTGAGACCATAGAGATTGAAATCGCAAAAGAAGAAGGGATCTTTCAGTATATTGATTATTATTGCGGTCTTACCGATCAAGATGTCATGCTTAACGAAGCCTTTACAGAATATTTTCCAAGCTTAAGCCGTCGCTCAGCATTTCAAACAATATATGGAGTTTATGAAGTTGAACTACAGGCTCTTTGTCAAGCGTATCAAAGCGAACTGGGTGGAAAAAAGTTTGATAATTTCGATGGGTCAGGAGTTGTTAAAGTTCATAATTTCATAAAGAAATACTTCCCAAATCTTGAGCATAATCCAGAATGGAAACTCGTGGACAAGCTTCGAATTCTTAGGAATAACTGTGTCCATAACAACGGATGCGTTTATAAGAAAAACAAAGAAATAAAAGAAATTGCAGACCTTATCGAAAATAACCCCAATCTTTTTCATCACAACGGACCAAAATTTCTTGATCAGCATGGTAATGAAGAATTTTACAATGACGGCTCTCCACGGAGAGCTGGCAGATTCATGATTTTTGAAAAGGGCAGCTTAAAATTTGTGGTTGATACATTTAAAGCTTATGTTGAAGTGCTCAATCATGAATATTTGTCCCATAAAAACACATAACAAGTTGTAGCACTTCAGCCGCTATGCGGCTCGGAGCTCTACAAGCTACGCTTGTTTAGGCTAGTGTGTAAAACGTTGTATTCCAGGGAGGTTAAAATGGCTTGCAAAGGTTGTGATAGGGACATCAAGCTCATTAAGGCACATGCTATTCCTGAAGCATTCTTTGTGGGGTTGCGTAATGAGCAAGATCCACCACGCGTGATCACTGATACCGCAGGCGTGTTTCCAAAAAGGGCCCCAATCGGCATATACGATAACGGAATTTTGTGCAGAGACTGTGAAGATATGTTCCAGAAAGTAGATGATTACGGTCAAAAGCTTTTACTTCAGGACGAAGAAAATCATGTAGAACTCAAGCACAATGGACGTGTTGACGGGTATAAAGTAGAACAGGTAGATTATAAGTTGTTAAAATTATTTGTTCTAAGTGTTTTGTGGCGTGCATCGGTTTCCACACAGCCATTCTACGCAAAAGTTGCTCTCGGTCCATACGAAGAAGAGATTAAGAAACTAATATGGAGCTCTGATGCTGGAAAAAATGATCAATTTAGCTTCGTAGTTTCAAAGTTTAGGGGCGCGGGTGTAGGAAGGACAATTCTAGATCCACACAGGGAAAGATGGGAAGGTATAAACTATTATCGTTTATATATGTATGGGTATGTATTTTATATAAAGGTAGATAAGAGGCCAACTCCAAAATTATTTCGTGACTTTGTGTTGTTTGATGGAGAACCGCTGATAATAATTGGTCGTGATATTCATAATTCTAAAGAATATCCAGTAATGCTGTCTGTAGTTAAAAAATCGAGAAGCTGAAATATAATAAGAGTAAGCACGTGCCCCAAAAGCCTACGGCTTTTCGGTCGGGTGTTACATGCGTTCTGTCCGGTTTGTGCCGTGAACGACCGTCTCGGTTGCGTGCGCCGGACGGCGATTAGTAGTGATGTCAGTTTTGAGGTTACAGCTGACAAACGCGCTCTCGTAAACGGTCGTTTATGAGAACACCCCCCGACAGCCTTGAAAAGATCCCGTCTGTGACCTTCAAGGGGTGCCACATAGCGCTGATAAACAGTGCCATTTAGCGATCAAAGTGTCATTTTCAGAAGACGATTGCACCAACTGACTGGGCGTAATGCCCGGTGTGCACTCGGCTTCTGACAGCCTACTATCAGGAGTCGCCTGCACGAATCTCCATTATGCTCAACACACCTGTGCACGAAAGTGAGGTCAGGGAATGTGTCTTTTCAGAAGGTGACTGCGCCGGTTTCCTGGCTGAAACCACCGGTGTGCACAGGGCTACTGACATCATAAGTGTTCTGCAGGGACAGCAGAGGGTGGCATCTGAGCAACGGACTGAAATCAGCTATGGCATAATGAATAGGAAGAACCAGCGGATTATGAGTTTGCAGGGTACATCGGAACCTAGGAAAAACAAGGGAGGGGTAGCGTAAGCTAGGTGAATAAAAAGCATTTTAGTAACAGTAACTTAGCGTAGTTTTAGGTAAGTGTCCCAAGATTGTGAGTGTACCGGTACTGTACCGCCAGATGCTGGTTACGGTACTATTTGGGTGTGCCAAACACTGCCGTTCGTACCTTGAGAGTCGACAAGCTGTCTTCAGAGGGGGCGCAAAGGCGCTTCAAACATCAAATTGGCAGTAGATGAGGGAGTTTGCCTCTCTCACATCGCAGGGATTCATAAGTCAAAGGAAGGAACCGCCATGCATCGTGTTAGCTGCATTCATATTGAAAATTTCAGAGCCTGCCGCAAAGTCACCCTTCCACTGGACAGCTATACCCCACTGGTTGGGCAGAACAATGCAGGGAAATCAACTATATTGGAAGCCATCCGCTGGGTATTGAAACCGAGCGCTCTAAAACAGACTGACTTTAAGAGTCCTAATGAACCTGTAGTGGTTGCAGCCTGTGTAGATGGTATCGATGCGGATGTGTTGGGGCTGATTCCTCACGAAAGACATCGTCAGGCTATTGAACCTTACTGCCGTGAGGGGCGACTGTGGATTCGGGTAACATCAACTGGTACCAGTGCCAAGTCCACCACACAGGAAGTTTGGCAAGTCGAGGAGTGTCCCCAGGAAGGCGTTCCCGAATATTGGCGAACTTATCCTTCCGGTCTTCCTCAGGCGGTTACGGCTCTGTTGCCTGAGCCGCTTCATGTTTTGGCTATGCACGATATTGGCGAAGATTTAGGCAAAGCAAAGTCTGGAACGACGATCAAGGGGCTGTTGGATGAAATCATGAAGCCGTTACTGGCGGCTCATGATGAGTTGACGACAGCGCTCGACACCATTCGCAGTGTGCTGACAACGGATGGCGATCAACGCTCAGAGCACCTCAAACAATTTGATTCAAGTGCCACAGGTGCCCTAGAGCATTTCTTTCCAGGTTTGGCTCTAGACTTGGATTTGCAGGTTGTAGACGTCAAGGAATTCTTCAAGGCGGGGGACTTGCATGTCACAGATACGGTTAGCGGTGACCGACGACGTTTCGACCAGATGGGTACCGGAGCTCAACGTGCGATACAGATGGCACTAATCCGATACTTGGCTGATGTTCGTCGTGCCGAGGATGACTTGCTTTCTCGCCGCCTGCTGTTGATTGATGAGCCAGAACTATACTTGCACCCGCAAGGCGTGCGGCGGCTGCGGGAAGCTCTGAATACACTTTCGACTTCAGGTTTTCAGGTGGTGCTCTCCACCCACTCGCCACTGATGCTGAACCGTGATAACGCAGCCAATACGGTTATTGTGGGCAACACGGCAGACGATGGTGTGACAGCCCGCAAACCGCTTCGCCAGGCCGTCCATGAGGCTATAGAAGGAGCCGAGAGTCAGTCGCAAACCCTGTTTGAACTGGGCAATCTGGTCGATATCTATTTTGCAGATCGGGTTGTGCTTTGCGAGGGAAAAACGGACAGGAGACTGCTGCCGCTGGCTTACGAAAGGCTATACCAGCGTTCACCAGACCTGGACCACATTACTTTTGTATCGGTTGGAGGGTGTAATAATTTCGCCAAGGCTTTGTCAGTGTTGAGAGCTATGGATATTAGAGCCTGTGCTATAGCTGATCTAGACTTTGCCTACAACCATGCTAGAAGGGCTGAATTATTGGAGCGTGATGGGGGTGACCTGATCGCCGCCAAGGCCGTTCTGAATCGATTGCAGCAGGAGCATGGTTTCACACTGGGTGGTAATGGATTGCCTCAAAAATGCAGCCAATGGATGGCATCGGACATTTGGGCCTGCTTTGCAGCAGACGAGGAAGGCGGGAGTATTGCTCAAAGCAGCCATGAAGCCTTGAAACATTCTCACGTCTGGGCCTGGCCACAAGGTTGTATTGAACAGGTGACGGGAGCGGATGACAAAGGTGAAGACGCCATTATTGAACAGGAGCAGAAGTTGCGCACGATGACAGTATCTGAGATTGAAACACAGATGCCTGTTTTTAAAGAGTGCTTTGACTGGATTAAGAACTTGCAAGCTACTTCTCAGTATCAGTGAGACCAGAGAGAATGTGGCTTTATGTAGATTATATTACTTGTTGTAACAAAGAATAAATAGCATGGCTTTCCGGTTGTGGACAGAGTTTCTCCTTGCAACATACCGCACCACATTAATAGAAGAGAATAACCGGAAGCGATAGGGCCAGGCGGATCAGCCGCCTCTGGCCCTGAAAGTACCGGCTCAAACTTGCGCTGTTTGGCCCACTAGGTCCATCAGCTTGGCGTAGTCGGTGACAACGTCATATTTCACCTTGTCGTGGGTGATCTGCTGACTGATCTCATCGAAGAATTTTCTCGCACATTCGATTTTTGTTTTCTCGATCTCGCGCAGTTTCAATGACGACATTGTGCCTTTGGTTTCGGCCACGAAGTAGATGTGGCGCACGCTGCCGTTTCGGAATGAGATCGCCCAGTCCGGGTTGTAATCGCCAACCGGGGTTGGGATCAGGAAGCCGCGTGGAAGTTTTGCGTAGACCACGACTTCGTTACTGGTATCCAGCTCTTTGACGAATTCACGCTCCACCGCTGAATCGGTGATTGCGTAGTCGTATACATGGTTCTTCAGCTTGGTAGAAGCGCGTGAGAAGTCCTGGCCGGTCTGGTTTGCCATGAATATATCGACATCATAGCGTTCGTCTACTTCGTCATAGGCCAGGCGCTCAATGACCATGGCAGCTTTTTGCTCGGTAATCAGTCGGCTGGCTTCCGCTATGAAGTGCTCCGGGTTTTGCTGGAACTGCTTGAAAACAGCTGGCTGAATCCCTCGAAGTATCGCTGCAGCCGTTTTCCGGGTCAGCTGGGTGTTTTCTGCCACCTTGCCCAACAGGTCGTATTGGACCAGTGAGTGAATGGAGTCACCGTACTCCGTAGCGGTGTCTTCAACCTTGAAGCCTTCTCCCTTGCGAAGCTGTTCGTCAGTCAGCCCGTCTTGTTGGATGCCCTTGCGCACTGTGTATTGCAGGGGCGTTACCCGCAGCTCTGCATCCAGCGCACCGGTGCATTTGCGGATCAGTTCGTCAGAATCAAAGTCGACCTTGTATACCGCTTTGCGATTGATCCGCTCCCAGAGTGCCCGAAATTCCTGCTTGTCGAAGTTAGCATTGAGCGGATTGGTTTTCGGCTTTCGGCCGTCATCCACTTTGGGCAACTGAGCATCGCTGAAGACGCTATCGATCAGCTCGAATATTTGATCAGCATAGGGTTGAAGATCGTCCGGAAACGCTGACAGGGTACCATCTTCCTTGGCCTGGTGGTAAAGGTCGGCAATATGATCCGCGTCGTCGGTGTAATCGTTCTTCAGCAGGTAGCGGTAGATCTGCTTGGCCATGACGGCAGTGACTTCAACATCGCCGTCTTTAGTATTCAGTACCTTGCCGGTGAAGAAGTCTTCATTGGCCTGGCGTGGGCGCACGGTTAATGTCTCGGTAATTTCCTGCTGAAGGCCTGCCACAAAGTCCTTGTAGCTCTCGCTGGCGATTACCGTCAGTACGTTGATGTCATGTACCACGGCAGGGTGGTCCATGCGATCACCATGCTTGTCCACTGCCAGGCGCAGGCCACGGCCGACTTCCTGGCGGCGTGAAATGGTGTTGTCACTGTGCTTGAGCATGCACATGACGAACACATTGGGGTTATCCCAGCCTTCACGCAGTGCTGAGTGGGAGAAGATAAAGCGCGTTGGCTCCTCGAATGACAGCAGGCGTTCCTTGTTCTTCAGGATCAGGTCATAGGCATCCACATCATCCGAATCAACCGCTTTGGCGCCCACTTTCGGGTCTTTGAGCCGGTTGGTCTTCTTGTCGATGGAGAAGTAGCCGTTATGGGTTTTATCGGCTTCAATCCGGTCCAGGTGCTTGCGGTACGCTTCGTTATCGATTGCCAGTTCAGAAAGGTACTCATCCTTCAGCAGTTGGTACTCTTCCTCGAAGATACGCGCATACTCGCCGTTCTCATCGTCCTGGTCGTAGTCACGGTATTTGACCACTTCGTCGATGAAGAACAGCGACAGCACCTTGATTCCCTGAGCGAAGAGCTGCTTTTCCCGGTCCAGGTGGGCCTTGATAGTCTCGCGGATCTGGATACGGCGTACATCTCGCTCGGAGACATCTCCGTTGGCTTCACCGGCCTTCAACACAATGCCATTGGTAAATTCAACGATATCGTTGTTATAGTCGATCTGGCTGATCGTGAAGCCATCTCGGTACTGGTCCAATTCACCGGATTCAACGAACAAGTCGTCACGGAACTCCAAGCGGCGCAGTTGTCGCTTGATCTCGCCGGACTTCAGTTTCACTTCAAGCTCGATGCGAGCCACCGGAGCCTTCTTTGATATATCGATCCCTTCCAGGTACAGATAGGCGTTGGTTCCGGCCAGCCCGCGAGTCTGGATGCCCCGTACCGCAATCTTTTTCACCAGCTTCTGGTTGTAGGCATCCAGGGCGTCCAATCGGTGTATGCGGTTATGCTGGGTTTTGTGGGTGGCCGAGTAGCGCAGGATCATCAGCGGGTTGAACCGGGGCAGAGCCTCTTGAGTGGCCTTGCCCTCCATCTTTTGAGGTTCATCCAGAATCAAGATCGGTCGGTTGGCCGAGATCACGTCAATCGGTTTGCGTGACTGGAAATCATCCAGTTCGTCATAAATACGTCTGTTGTCTGCACCACGCGCATTGAATGCCTGGATGTTCATCACCATCACGTTGACTCCGGCATCCGACGAGAAACTTTCCAGCTCATGCAGGCGCTTGGAGTTGTAGATGAAGAAACGGGCCTTCTTGCCGTAGCCCTCGGTGAAGTGGTCGGCGGTGATCTGCAGCGACTTGTACACGCCTTCACGGATAGCGACAGAAGGCACCATGATGATGAACTTGCTCCAGCCATAGCGCTTGTTCATCTCAAAAATGGTCTTGATGTAGCAATAGGTCTTGCCGGTACCGGTTTCCATCTCAACATCGAGATGCAGCCTTGTCGCTGCCAGTGCCTGTTTTCTGTAATCCGCCTTGACCGGAACCCGGTTGCCTTTGTTGTCGAAGGTGGTGAAGTCGGTCAATGCCTGAGAGACAGGCAGGTTCTGGTGGCGTTGTACTTTCTGGATGTTTTCCAGCACCTGTGCTTCGTTCAGGGCAAGGTCCGTGTTCTTGAAACCCTCTTCGTAGGCGCTCGCCTGTTTCTTACTGCCCGGGTCAATGCGATAGGTAATGCCATCCTGTTTGGGTTGTCCGGCAAAGCAGTCCACCACGGACTCAACAGCATTGGTCTGGTAGGCCTGGGTTTTGAATTTGAGCTTCATGGCATTCCTTTCTGCAGTCTTTCTGCATTTCTTTCTGCAAAATCTCACTCTATATTTTTGCAGAAAGATGTAACTGTTTGTTATCTATGATATTTTTTGTTCTGTTGCTGTCTTTTTCATTCTGCAAGCGTCCATAGAGGCTTGCCACGGGAGCCCGCATTATGAATGCGCCCATGGCGTCGAAGCTTGGTCAGCAAGTTACCGATTTTGTTACGCTTTTGCTCTGTCGACAGCCCGTCACTAAGCTTATCCATCAACAGCTTGTCAATCTCGTCTCTGCCGGCCTGTCCAAACTTTTGCAGATAGTCCGTCAGTAGCTTGGCGTAGAACTCATCATCCTGGGCGCGGGTGCGGATGTAGTCGGCCTTGTCTGACGTTGCCTTGGCTACTTTCGCTGAGACGTACAGGTTTGGCTTGCGGCCCTCGATCAGTCCGGTGCGCCGTAGCCGGGTAACGGCCTCATCAGGAATCGGCAGTTTTTTCTGCACGCGGTCCAGTGCCAGAATATCGGCCAGCGGGAGGTCTGTTTTCTGGATCAGCAAGCGGCTGTATGCAGGATCAACCACGCCCCCGTAGATGGTCAATTTCACTGCCCCTGGTTCACTCAGGTCATAGTCTGGCATGGGAAAATAGCGTTTGGCCTGGCGTGCATACATGTCGTGTATGCCGTACCCCATGGTGTCGATCATGTTGAGCTCTGCCATGGCCTGAGCCAGGAAGGGGTTCCTGTAACGGCGCGGAACCCGGTTGCCTTCCATGTAATCACTGGGTTCACCTTCAAAAAAGATGCCCTCGTTCTCGAAGATCAATCGGTCGGGCTGCTCAACCACGATAACACGGGCATTACGGGTGTAGTCCTGATGCGCAATGCAGTTATGCAGGGCCTCCAGTACTATCTTCTGGTCGTACTTGGATAATTCGATAGGAAGCAGCTCATCCTGTGGCAGCAGACGCAACTGGATGTTGCGAATACGCTGATAAAGTTGCGAAGTGTTCAGCAGCAGAGGCGGAGAGAAGTGCTCATAGGCCCGCTCTGGCCCTTCCAGCTTCCAGGTCATCTGGGCTGGATGGGGTGAAAGCTTCCAGGCCGACTCAGCTTTACCCAATAACAAAAGGGCGGCGCGGGTGATTTGGCCGTTTTGAGTGATACGGGCGCGATCCAGGAAGACGGTTAGCGGCCAGCTCTCTACTTCTTCCGCAGTGAAGCGGTTGGCGTATTTCTGTGCAAAGGCTTCCCGAGCCTTGCGCAGTGCCGCCGGATCAAGATCATCCAGAGTTGCATTCGGTACCAGCTGGGCACTCCAGTCCTCAGCGATGGTTTGCTGACGGATCTCATCCTGCTTATCGAGTCCCAGGGATGTGAGACTCTCTCCCGCTCGGGCGTAGTAGTGTCCCTTCCAGGCGATAGGGATACCACATGGGGCTGCCGGTATTTCAAACAGCACCACACGGCCTGCCGGGTCTTGCAGGACGTGGATGTTGCGAAAGGTCACACTGGGCTCGGTGCATTGGGCGATCTGTTGTTTCAGCCCGTGCAGGCGTTCAGAAGCCTCGCGGTAGCGGGTGCCTGCGATACTGCGTGTCTTGTTGTTAACGCCAAATATCAGCCAGGCACTTTCCAGCCCCTCAGGTTGGCTTCGTTACTCAGCGCCGAAAAGTACTCACCAATCTTGTCGGTTTTGTAATCTTCATCAGCCTGCTTGAACTCCACCACCTCGTTTTCCCAGGTGCTGATCAGTTGCTCCAGCAGGGCGCTTAGCTCGGTTGGCTGCATGCGCTGACCTCAGATCGCTTTGACTTCTGTCGTGGGTGAAAGCTGACGGAAGATCTGCTCGACATTGATCTTCACCGCATCCGACTCGAAGCCGTTATCACGGAACACCACGCGCAGCGGCTCGGACCTGGCCAGCTCTTTGACCAATTCTTCGCTGACACCCTGATCGAAGCAGGCCACCAGTGCATTTTCATCCACAAAGAAGACGGTCTTGCCCTGAATCGTTTCACGGCGGATCGGCAGCGTCAGGTCTACGCCCCAGTCAACCAGTACCTGGAACAGCAGGTCTTCTGCCGTGCGGTCCGGTTTGACGTTATCGACAGCGTCCCATAGGTCCTCTTGTGATACTTGGTCGGGGCGGTAATAAATATCTTTCATATTCGATTCGTCTAGTTTGAGAACCCGAAAGCCCGGATACTTACCCTCATATTCCTGAAGCTCATTAATAACATTCACCAAGCGCAACCGGCCCATATCGAATATGGTTTTCATTTTTGACTCAGGAATGCGGAGCGGTTCGGCGATCTGCACGCCAATAAACCGCCTGTTTCCGCCGTCCGTGCGATTTTGTTCAAGTACGGCATGCGCGGTAGGGGCACTGCCACTGAAAAAATCCATTACAATGGCGTTTTCATCGGGCTTTGTAGCCAGTTGCACGATCCGCTGAAGCAATGCTACAGGCTTAACTGAGTTAAGAACGTTTTCTGTATTCTCAAAAGGTACATATTTGAGCAGAGTCTTCTTGGCATCTTGTGTGTGACCAACATCTTCATAGAACCAAAGTGTCTGAGGTGTACGGCCAGACGAAACTTCTGATAGAAATTTCTTCACAGCAGGTGAATTATTACCATCTTTTCCCCACCATATCCTGTTATCAGCATCGAGAGCTAAAAACTTCTCTTTGCTGATACGCCAATATGTGCCGGTAGGTGGGCCATCTATCTTCCGCCCTGACGGAGAGACGATAGGATATATTCCAGCGTCGTAAGGATTACGAGCAGTCATATTTTCGGCTTTCCATGCCCCCTGGTGTCGTTATCAGGGTTTTTATACCTGGCTTCCATTTCCTCTGTTCTTGGAAGTGCATTAGGAAACCAAGCCTCTCTGTTCTTGGCAAAGACCAGAATAAAATCGTGATCCTCAGAAAACCACTTTGCTGAATTTTTAGGAGCATATACTTTTTGCCAAACAATAGTGGCTATGAAATTTGATTCCCCAAAAACTTCATTGCCCAATTTACGAAGATTATCTACTTCATTATCATCAATGGAGATGAAAACCACGCCGTCATCGGCCAGCAAGTTTTTAGCAAGGCGCAGCCTTGGGTAAAGCATTGATAGCCAGTCTGAATGAAAACGGCCGTTTGCCTCCGTGTTAGCAACTAAACGGCTGCCCTCTGCATCTCGCTGCCCAGAAGCATCCAGATATTCACCAGTCTCTTTTGAGTAATCATCGTCGTAGATGAAGTCCCGGCCGGTATTGTAGGGAGGATCGATGTAAATGAGCTTTACCCGTCCGAGGAAAGATTCCTGAAGCACCTTAAGGACTTCAAGATTGTCGCCTTCAATCAGCAAGTTATTGGCGTTGTCAAAATCTATACTTTCATCCCGTGCAGGGCATAGCGTTTTCAAACAGGCCTTATTCGCTGTAACCAAAGCCTCCCGCTTACCCGGCCAGTCCAGCCGATACCGCTCCTGCGGCCCTTCTACAATGTGATCACTGAGTTCTTGCTTTAACTGGTCAAAATCGACGGCCAGACGCAGTTCGCCGGTGGTTTCATCCCGAGCTTCCGTTACGCAGCCGGGAAACAGGTCGCGGATCTTGGCGATATTGTCCTGACTCAGGTCAGGGCTGTGCATCTTCAATTTTTCCATGATGATTCTCTAAAACTCAGTGGTTCACAGTTGCGGGCTGCCTGGCCTGCAGCCGCGCCAGTTGCTGTTTGGCTTCGCGTAGCTCGCAGTTGATGGCGACGCGCTTGTTAAACTGTTTTTCGCGCTTCAATCGCGATTGAATTCGGTCGATCTCTTTCTGTTTGGCGTCAATGGCTTCCGCCAAAGCGATCCGCTGTTCTAACGAAGGTGCTGACCGTTCGGTGCTTGGTTTGATGTCCCTCTGGCCGGAAATGTCATACCTTGCGGCCGTATCCGTCACACCTTCGTGTGACGGTGGTACGGTCTGTACGCTGTTGCTTGCATCGACCAACGGGGTCAGCAGCTGCTCATAGAGCACCGATAAATTTAGCGCCATGGGCAGCGGTTCACGCTGCGTCTCTTCCGGTTGCCAATCGCTCTCGAAGTAGCGCCCCACCACCCAACGGTTACTGTCCGTTTCATGGGGGCGCTTGTAGGCAGCGGCCAGCTTGATTTGGTCGCGGTAGGATAACTCAAACAGGATCGGAAAGGGGATCGCCTTGTCGATGGCCTGAAGCACCTTGTGATCAAGCCCTGAGGTTTTCAGCTTGACCTGAAACACCTGGATCTCGCTGACCGCTTCAGTCGCCGGGATGTTGATGGTTTCCGGGGCCAGCTTGTAGGCCCAGGTTATCTGATCAACGTCCTGTACGAACAGATCTTTGAGTGCCGTTTTGGCATCCGCATGGTCGTAGATCTTGCGTTTGGGGATAGCGCGGCCAAAGGCAGCGGCTTTGGGCCAGGCAAAGAGCTTCATGCCGTGGCGCCTTTGCTGATGTGTTCGTTGACGCTCTCCGTGGTTTTCTCAACGACTCTCTCGACTACTAAGAAGGCAATCAGCTCGAAGTCATCCAGCCCTTTGATGGTAGTGGTCAGTGCAGTGGTACGGCCCCCGCTGAACAGGCTGTCGATATCATTTTCTTCCTTCACTTCGATCATGGAACGAATCGCTTCACTCAACAGATCGGAGTAGGCGTCCATCTGGCGGCCATCCTGGGTGCGCCCGTTGAAGGTGCGGCATACGGCCTGAACGGGCTCTGACTTGCCTTTGCAACTGGACCGGATCAGATCCAGCAGGCGCTTGACCTCGGTATGATCCGCGACAATCTCGCCATCTTCTGCGATATACACCAAATAATAGGGGTGCAATCGGTTCTGCTGGTTGACGTTGACACTGTCGTGGATGTTTCTCAGTGCGAAGATAACGCCAGGCTGTAAACCCCTGTCCGGTTGTGCGGGTACTACTGCGTGCATGCCCAAAGGCACAGAATCCAGCTCGCCATGCTCCTTGACGTAGTTGAGCAGGTCCATGCGAAAGTCATTCAGCCCCAGGTCGGTAATGGAGATACCGGCTTTAACGTCCTCCAGTTCAATAACCTCGTCCTGCAGCCGCTTGAGCTGTTCCTTGCGGTAGGCGATATCGCTGGATTTGGCGGTTAGCACGTTATCGTCACCTGTAGCGGTGATATCAGTGATCACCATGCGGTTTTCGACGCGCTCCTTGAGGTTGATGTATTCATCCAAGGTGATATCGGGCCAATAGTTGACCAGCTGGATCTGGCTGTTGGGTGAGCCGATACGGTCGATACGGCCAAAGCGCTGGATGATGCGCACCGGGTTCCAGTGGATGTCATAGTTGATCAGGTAATCGCAGTCCTGCAGGTTCTGGCCTTCAGAGATGCAGTCTGTGCCAATCAATATGTCCAGCTCCGCCGTTTCGTTGGGTAAGGCAATAGCCTTTTCCTTTGAGCGAGGCGAAAACAGCGTCAACAGACTCTGGAAGTCATAGGTCTTCTTCAGCGTAGATTTTGGGGCGTCTGAGCCTGTCACCTTGCCCACGTTGAGATTCAGTTGACGTGCCAGTGAAGCGAGGTTGTCGTAGAGGTAATGGGCGGTATCCGCAAATGCTGTAAAGATCAGCACCTTGCGATTATCGGGGTTAATCGGCTGTTCGACCTTCTGGCGGATCTGCTGCAGGAGGTGCTGCAGTTTGGCATCGTCTTCCGGTGTGACCTTGTTGATCGTTTCGAGCAGAGCGTTAATCAGCTCAAGGTCGGTTGAGAGTTCGTGCCGCCATGAGGGCAAGTCCATATCGGCCAGGCTGATTTTGATCTTTTTGCCAACGGTGAAATCGTTGAGACCGGACAGGTCTTCGTCGTCCGGGTCGAAGGTGCTGAAGTCAGCCAGGTCATCAATTATGTCGCTTCTGAGCCCGCTGCGTTCAAAGGCATTGATTGCCTCCAGGGTGCGCAGGATGTTGCTCTGCAGGACGCCCAGGGTCTTTCTGAAGGCGAAAATGGAGCTCTCCAGCCGCTTGAGCAGGTTGGTGGTCATCAAGGCCTGCAGGCTGCGTTCACGGTCCGCTTGTCGCAACTTGCCTCTGCCGCCTTCCACCTGGGTGTCGTACATCTCCTCGTACTTGCGCAACCGGCTTGGCAGTATGTAGCTAATCGGCGCGTAGACAGCCAGTTTGAGCAACGACAGTTGGCCGAAAATCGTGTTGAGGTCTGAAACATCGTCCCGATTGGTGATCGGGCAATGAAACGACAGAGGCTTGCGGCGTTCCGGGAATGGGCCGATATCGCTGGTGTCGTAGAAGGTTTGAATATGCTTGCGTGACCGGGCAATGGTCACAGCGTCCAGCAGCTCGAAAAAGTCGAAGTCCAGGGCCTTCAGAATGGATGCCGCGGTCCGCTCTTCAGGCGGCAGGACGGACCATTCGTTGAAGACCTTTTGCGCCCTGCGGAAGATCTCTTCCACGCTGGTGTGGACTTTGAGGTGCTGCCCAAGTGCATCAGAGTCGCCTTCATACGCCAGAGCCAGCTGGTTGCGCAGATCGGTAAAACGGTTATTGACGGGGGTGGCCGACAGCATCAGTACCTTGGTTTTGACACCAGCCTGAATCACCTTGCGCATCAGCTTCTGATAGCGGGTTTCCCGGTCACGGTAGACATCGTTGTTGCGGAAGTTGTGAGACTCGTCGATGACCACCAGGTCGTAGTTGCCCCAGTTCACTCGGTTAAGCGGGATGCCGAAGGATTCGCCAGAGGTGCGCGACAGATCGGTATGGCAAAGTACGTCATAGTTGAACCGGTCTTTGGCGAAAATGTTGGTGGTCAGGTTGCTGTTGTAGTTACGCCAGTTGTCCGCCAGCTTTTTGGGGCAGAGTACCAACACGGCTCGGTTGCGCAGCTCGTAGTACTTGATGACGGCGAGGGCAGTGAACGTCTTACCCAGGCCCACGCTGTCGGCCAGGATGCAGCCATTGTGGGTTTCCAGCTTGTTGATGATGCCGGTAGCGGCGTCTTTCTGGTAGTTGAACAGCTTGTTCCACACCAGGGTGTCGCGATACCCGGTGAGGTCTTTGGGCAGCACATCTTCGTCAACGTCTTCCAGGAAGTCACGGAAGATGTTGTAGAGCATGGTGAAGTAGATGCGCTCCGGCGAATTTTCCTGGTACACCGACTCGATATGGTCGCAAATGGTGGCCGTTACATCCTGAACCTTGTCCGGATCTGACCAGATCTGGTCGAACAGTTGCAGGTACATTTTGGCGTGTGCCGGGTTATCCATTCGATTCACGAAGTTGGATACGGCGTCACTCTGCTGGTAGCCCAGGTCTACAGCGGTGAAGCCGTTGACCGGCATGTAGGCGGTGCCTTCACCCTGGTGCTCGACATGCACGAAGGGCTGCATGGGAGCCTTGGTCTTGTTGGAACGGAAGCTGGCCTTTTGGCGTATCCATGCGGCGCACTCCCGTGCGACAGCCCGTTGCGTGAGCTTGTTGCGTAGCTGGATCTCGAACTCGGTGCCGTAGAGCCCGGTTTCCCGTTGTGTCTTGGGGATAAAAAACTCGCGGCGTTCCTTCTTCATACGATCTGTCACTTCGTTCGGCACGAAGGTGGGAGCGGTGAAGATGAAATCCAGGCTGTCGATATTGGAAAGCTCGGATTTCAGGGCCTCAAAGGCATAGATTGAAAAACAGGAGGCCGCAATTTTCAGCCTGGAGCCCGGTGTGACTCTTTCCTTCAGGTCGTCACCGAGCAGACGGTTGATGTTGTCGATCATCTCCAAAATCGGCCCTCCTATGGGCACGCCAGCCTGGCTTCACACGTCAACAGGGGAAGTCGCCAATTTCCTGGCGATCAGGTATGCACGGTGTTATCGGTCCTTGTTCGCCTTGTTGTCGCTGCCTCGAGCATCTGCCTCTGTAGCAACCGAGCTGGAGCTGTCGTTTTGCACAGCGCCTGCCAGGATTGCTCGGACCTCTGCTTCCATACTGCGTCCGTTGAGCGCAGCTTTGACACGCAGAGCACGATGAACCTCGTCCGGCAGGTTCCGGACGGTCAGCATTGCCATGATGAGTGTCCTTCAATGCATACAATGCATGCAGTTTATGGTGGCAGCTCGGGGTATGCAATAAAGATGACATCTGAGCACTACGGCCGTGATTCAACGAACGTCGCGATGACCCACGGTTAGGCCAAGTGGGAATCGGGTGGTTCAGTGGCCGGCCGATTCTCGTCTATTGACTGCTTGGGATAAAAAAGTACCTGATTACCCATGATGCTCAGTCATAGCTATACTGTATATGTGTACAGCATGTGTGCATATACAGAACCAGCGGAGGCGGCATCATGGCTAAGAACCAGGTTCAGTTTCAGAAAGGCTACAGCCTGTTCGAGTTCATGCAGGACTATGGCACCGAGGAGCAGTGCGAACAGGCGCTGCTGGCCTGGCGTTACCCCCAGGGCTTCGTCTGTCGCGAGTGTGGCAACAAGACGTATTGCCGGCTGAAAAGCCGCCCGAGAGTGTTGCAATGCAACCGCTGCCGGTATCAGACGACCTTGACCGGCAACACCTTGTTCGCGAGTACCAAGCTGCCGCTGACCAAGTGGTTCCTGGCCCTGCACCTGCTGATCCAAAGCAAGACTGGCATCTCGGCGATGGAACTGAAGCGCCAACTCGGAGTGAACTACGACACGGCTTGGATGATGAAACACAAGCTGCTCCAGGCAATGAAGGAAGCTGACGATCGCCATCCCATCAGCGGCATCATCCAGCTGGATGATGTCTACTGGGGAGGCGAGCGACGTGGAGGCAAGCGCGGTCGCGGCGCGGCCGACAAGACGCCCTTCGTCGCCGCCGTGGCCCTGAACGACAAGGGCCATCCGATCTACATGAGAATGACTGTGGTTGACGGCTTCCGGTCGCAGCCGATCGGCCAGTGGGCACAGCGTCATTTGGCTTCCGGCGGTATCGTCTTGTCGGATGGGTTGGCGTGTTTCAAGGCCACGCAGGAGGCCGGCTGCGAACACCTCGGGTTTGTCGTCGGCGGCAAGCTGGAACTCCTGAATCATAAAGCCTTCAACTGGGTTAATACCATGATCAGCAATGTAAAAAACTCGCTACGAGGCAGCTGCCACTCGATCGGTGCCAAGCATCTTCCCCGGCATCTGGCGGAGTACTGCTACCGGTTCAATAACCGCTTTGATCTGCGTGCCCTGTTACCCAAGCTTGGCCGTCACGCTGTGCGAACACCGCCGATGCCATACCGGCTGTTAAAGATGGCTGAGGTTTTTGGGTAATCAGGAAACTGTTTGAATGCGAACACCACGGCGTTGCGGCAAAAGGTCGATAATCGGAATTATGTTGATTATTCCGAGCTCGGAATAAGCGGCACGCTGACGGCCTGTCTGGACAGCGGCGGCCGGCTCCCGAAGGGGCAGAGGCCACCGGAGCGCTCTGCCAAACCTGTGGCGGCCGGTACCGACTATGCCTGGGAGCGTTTCGGTAATGGCTGGGCTGATGTTGATGGAGACTGCCAGAACTCGCGCCAAGAGGCGCTGATTGCGCAGTCTACGGCACCGGTGCGGTTCGCAAAATCGGATCAGTGTCAGTACATCGCTCGATTCCTGCGGGTGGTGACAACCTATAAGCTGACACTCAGCGAGCAGGAGGCGCGGGACTACCAGGGCATCAGATCACAATGGTGCAGCTAGCGCCTGCTACACTCAACACGCTGAAACCAATTGACCAAAAGGATGTGGTCTTATGAAGAACAGTACCCTGGAAGAGGCTGTCATGGAGCCGTATGTCTCTTTTGTGCAGAGTTCCGATCATAGTGCTCAAGATTTCCGCACCAACCACACCGCTCGGAAAAAGCTTCAAGGCTTCATATTGCTACAGATAGCCTCCAGAGGAGGCCGCGGCGTCAACTTGGACAAAGAAATTGAATTTGTCCTGGACTACGTAGAGCGGGCCGGCCGCACGGTCACCAATTAACTGCTGGCACGAAGCTGATTCGCATATAAATTATTTCAGCACAAAGGTGCCGTCATACTGCTGTCCATCAGGCATTTCGATCGTAATCTCATACGTGCCCTCTGCCAGATCACTTGTCTTCAGGTTATAAATCCACTGACCATCACCGGAATCTCTGAATTGAAAGCCGCTGTCAGCAGATTCACCTGCATCTAGATCCAGCACTTCTAGATCTAACGGAGGTTCACCCTGACGGGTAAGCACAATGATCTCTGGTGCAGTCACATCAGAGCCTGTCAAGACCGTTCCCTGACACGAGAGTATCAGCTTCAGAGGCAGTACCCGTCCCTTTTTAAAGGCTTTATCCGGTGACTCAGGAATCCCACCGCTAGGCGCGAGCGCCGCCAACGGTGACTGGAATCCACCGACGGCTACACTCACTGTCACTAAGACCTCATCAGGGGCGGAGTCCTCTTGCCCGTCATTGACCACAAGAGAGATGGTCGTCGAACCCAGTGGGAGCGAAATGGTTGGTCCAACACCACTGGCGTTGCTGGTATCCCAGGACCAGTCATAGCTGAGTGGGTCTCCATCTGAATCGGAAGAACCCGAGCCATCCAGAGTCACCGCTGTGTCCGTTACGCTGGCGCACTCAACCGACTGATCCATCCCTGCATCGGCTATTGGAGACTGGTTCGTAGGGCCCCGGTCGTGAACGAAGACGTCGTCCCTGCCGTTGGTGTCGCCCGCTACCAGGTTGCTGGCGAAAGAACGAAAAGCCACGAAACGGTCGTCGGAGCTGATAGTGGGCTGAAAACTGGAACCATTCCCCTGAACACCGGCGCTGTTGACGCTCACCCGTTCGGTGTTGCCGGTGTTGCGGTCGTGAACGAAGATATCAACGAAGATGGAGGTGTCACCCGCCACCAGGTTGCTGGCGAAAGATTGATAGGAGACGAATCGCCCGTCGGCGCTTATTGCCGGAGAAGAGCTATGGTTATTCCCCTCAGCTCCGGCGCTGTCGACGCTCACCCGCGAGGTTGTGCCGGTGGTGCGGTCGTGGACGAAGACGTCGTCCCTGCCGTTGGTGTCGCCTGCCACCAGGTTGCTGGCGGAAGAGTGAAAAGTCACGAAACGGTCGTCGGCGCTGATCGCCTGAGTACGGTTAAAGCTGAATCCATTCCCCTGAACGCCGGCGCTGTCGACGCTGATCCGCTCGGTGGTACCGTTGTCACGGTCATGGACGAAGACGTCAAAAGTCCCATTGGTGTCGCCCGCTACTAAGTTGTTTGCAGTGGAGCTAAAGGCCACGAAACGCCCATCGGAGCTGATCCCCGGCTGAAAGCTATGGCCATTGCCCTGCGTACCAACGGTGTCAACGCTGACCCGAGTCGTCTCCCCGCTGTCACGATCGTGGACGAAGATATCAAAAGCCCCGTTAGTGTCTCCCGCCACCAGTGTGCTGCCGTTAGAGGCAAAGGCCACGAAGCGTCCGTCAGCACTGATCGCCGGATCAACATTAAAACCGCCAACCTGATTGCCGGAGCTGTCGACGCTGACCCGCTCGGTGGTGCCAGTGTCACGGTCATGGATGAAGACATCAAAAGTCCCGTTGGTATCGCCCGTAACCAAATTGCTCGCGTTTGAGACAAAGGCCACGAAGCGTCCGTTGAAGCTAATCGCCGGAGAAGAGCTATCGCCGCCAGCCGCCTCATTGCCAGCACTGTCGACGCTTACCCGTTCGGTGGTGCCCGTGTCTCGGTCGTGGACGAACACGTCTATTGTCCCGTTGGTGTCGCCCGCCACCAGGTTGTTAGAGCGGGAGCTAAAGGCCACGGAACGTCCATCGGCGCTGATCATCGGAGCAATGCTGTTGCCATTGCCCTGCGTTCCGGCGCTGTCGACGCTCACCCGCTCGGTGGTGCCTGCATAAAGTGCTCCGGACATGCACAAAAATAGGCCTAAGGCGAGGTTGACCAAGCTGCGGATACGTATATTCATGGCGTTACCTCCCTTTCACTGACCAACCCAAAGGACACAGTAGTGCCGAACGCATCGGTTCCGTCGCCGTGAAACAGGAGCGGCAGTTCCGCGAGCGCCTCGTCTGTGGGTATCCAAGTATTCACCGTCCAATTAATATTGGCGGTAGTACTGACGGCGAGGCTGTCCAGGGTGAGGGGCTGTGACTCTGGTTCCATAACCAGGAGATCGGTTGGTATGGGGAAAAGCGTGATTGCCGAAAGATCGGTATCGCCCTGGTTGCTGAGCATGACATCAAAGGTCACGGCATAGGACCCATCGGATTGTGCCTGGGTGGAGACCCAGGTGTGGCTGGCCGTGACTAACACGTCGGCCTTTGCTGGCAGCGCCCAGGTACCGGCTAAAAGGCCGGCAAGAGCCGTGCAGCAGAGCCAGGAGTGGCATTGATAGACGTTAATCATGATGACCTCCTTGAGGGGAAACGAAAGGTTCCCGTCTCCATAATTACGGCAGCGTAGAGTCATAGCTTTGCCCATCATCTACCGGGACATCCTTCCGATCATGCGGCACTCCGACAGTGACCGCACCGGTGCAACTCTCAAAGCCGTCGTCGGCGACGAAGCTGATCACATAAACCCGGCCGTTCTCCTGACTGCCGTCGCTGAGGCCCGTACGCTCGGCTCGGATGAGGACGGAGTCGGCCGGGTCGGCGATCTGGATCACCGCATCGGGGCTCGAATCGCCATCGCCACCGGCGTTCACGGGTTCGTCTTGCGTCACGGCGGTGATCTGCAACGTCTCGTCGTTGTTGTCCACATCGGTAACCCCCGCAATATTTACTGGTATCAGCTTATGGTTGGGTGGCCATAGTGTGCAGTCGTCATTGTTCTTTATCTTCGATTCCGGGCACACCGCCCGCGCCAAGTGACAGCTCGGCGGATCGTTGATGTTTTGCACATGGATAGTCACCGAATCCGGAGCGGAGGACTTCGGATTGACGGGGTCATCGTCAGTCACGACCAGTGTAAACGTCAGAGTATCGCCGCCGGCACTCACAAAGGGCGCGGTGAAGGTCGGGGTCGGCGAGGTATTGTTGTCGAGCGCCACCGGCCCCGCCCAGTCGAAGCTTAGAGTGTCGCCGCCGTCGGGATCGCTGCTGGCGGTGCCGTCGAGCGCGACCAGCGTTGCCTCGTCCACGGTCTGATCCGGCCCCGCGTTCGCAATCGGTGCGCTGTTCTCTACCACGGTGACGTCGACCGTGTCGGGCGCGCTGAACTCTTTGCCATCGTCGACTACCAGGTCGAAGCTGAGCACGGTGCCGACCCCCAGGGGGCGGTGAAGGTGGGGCTCACCACCGAATCACTGGGCTGGAGCGTGACCGCAGGGCCGGCAATCTGCGTCCAGGCGTAGCCGAGGGGTGTGTCGCCCTCCGGGTCAAAGCTGTTGCTGCCGTCCAGGGTGGCCACTGCCCCCTCCTTGATGGTGCTGTCGTCGCCGGCGTCGGCGTCCGGCGGGTTGTTCACGCTTACCACCGTGATGTCCACGGTGTCGGGATCGCTGAAGTTCCCGGCCCCGTCGTCGACGATTAGCTCAAAAGTCAGGGTGGTGTTGATGCTGACGTAGGGGGCGTCGAAGCTCGGGTTCACCACCGACGGGTCGGACAAGGAGACCGAATCGCCGGCAACCTGACTCCAGCTATAGTTCGTGGCGTAGGCGCTGGCGCTGCCGTCCAGCGTCACAAGAGTGCCCTCATCAACGGCCTGATCGGGGCCAGCATCAGCGATCGGGTCGCGGCCGTGGACGAAGACGTCAAAAGCGCCGTTGGTGTCGCTTGCCACCAGGTTGCTGGCCCCCGAGCTGAATGCCACGAAGCGCCCGTCGGCGCTGATCGCCGGGTTACTGCTGGAGCCATTGGCCTCAACGCCGGCGCTGTCGACGCTCACTCGCGAGGTCGTGCCGGTGAGGCGGTCATGGACGAAGACGTCATTTGTGCTGTTGGTGTCTCCGGTCACCAAGTTGCTGGCGCGAGAGGGGAAGGTCGTGAAACGGCCGTCAGCGCTAATGTCCGATTGGGTGAAGCTATCGCCATTCCCCTCAACGCCGGCGCTGTCGACGCTCATCCGTGAGGTAGTGCCGGTGACACGGTCGTGGACAAATACGTCATAACGACCATTAGTATCTCCCGCGACTAGGTTGCTGGCGCGAGAATTAAACGCCACGAAGCGTCCGTCGGCGCTAATCGCCGGATTATCGCTATCGCTATTGCCCTCAATGCCAGCGCTGTCGACGCTCACCCGAGTGGTGGCGCCAGTGTCGCGGTCGTGGACAAAGACGTCAGGACGACCGTTAGTGTCGCCCGTCACCAGGTTACTGGCCCCGGATCCGAAAGCCACAAAGCGCCCGTCGGCGCTGATCGCCGGACGGGCGCTACCGCCTGCCGCCTGATTGCCGGAGCTGTCGACACTCACCCGAGTGGTGGCGCCAGTAACACGGTCGTGGACGAAGACGTCAAGAGGGTTGGTGTCGCCCGCCACCAGGTTGCTGGCGAAAGAGTGAAAGACCACGAAGTGCCCGTCGGCGCTAATCGCCGGCTCAAAGCTAGAGCCATTCGCCTGGTTGCCGGCGCTGTCGATGCTCACCCGAAAGGTGGCGCCGATGTCGCGGTCATGAACGAAGATGTCCTCTTCACCGTTAGTGTCGCCCGCCACCAGGTTGTTGGCCCCGGAGACGAAAGCCACGAAGCGCCCGTCGGCGCTAATAGCCGGAATATCTCTAGCGCTATCTCCATTGCCTTCAACGCCGGAGCTGTTGACGCTCACCCGAGAGGTGGCGCCGGTGGCGCGGTCGTGGACGAAGACGTCACCAGTGCCATTGGTGTCGCCCGCCACCAAGTTGCTGGCACCAGAGCGAAAGGCCACGAAGCGCCCGTCGGCGCTGATCGCCGGAACATTGCTAAAGTTATTGCCCTCAACGCCGGCGCTGTTGACGCTTACCCGTTCGGTGATACCGGCCAATGCAAATGTTGAAATCAACACCCAGCCAAAGAAAGCCGCTGCGACCTTTCGCGAAAAAAGAAGTAATGCTTTTCTTATAATCATGAGGGTTCCTCCCCAACCTCAATACCGGGAAAGGAACGTGCCCCACTCGATACCATTGGCCCTGTCATGGAACGTGAGTCTTGTCCTCCAATGCAAGATGACGATTTTGCATCTGCTCAGCATGATCCATGCAATTTGCAGGCAATAATGAATAATCGGTGACAATCCAGTCAGTTATAGGGGATATAAGAGAGTAATGCGGCGCACTAACGTAAGATTGGCTTAACACCGAAATACTGCACTGCACAAAAAATGTTTTTATTACAGTAGGTTATGGAAGGTATCGGGTTGTTGTAAAATAGATACGGGATTTATCTGGATCTTTACATTTGTAAACCACATTCTTAAGGCGACTGCACCAGTTCATCGGGTTGGCCGCCATGTGTGCAGAGGACTTCTGAACGATGCCGGTCAGTAGATCTCTTGACCGAACATGCGAGCAGACCGGAACCGCTCCGCACCAAATCTCTGTCTTGTCCGGAAAACGATCGTTAGACGGCCATGCCGACAGTGTCCAACAATAGGCTTGTTTAATGAGTTTTCGGACAATAAGATAAACGGACGGATTAACGGACAAAGGACGACCAATGGCGCTGATCGGCTATGCGCGAGTATCGACAGCGGAGCAGGACACTGCCTTGCAAACAGATGCGCTTCGCAAGGCGAGTTGTGAGCGGATCTTCGACGACACCGTTTCTGGGGCTAAAGCTGACCGCCCCGGACTGACGGCTGCCTTGGAGTTTCTGCGCGACGGGGATGTGTTGGTTGTGTGGCGGCTGGATCGGCTGGGACGTTCCCTGCCGCATCTGATCGAGGTAATCAGTGCACTGGAGGCCCGTGGCGTCGGGTTCCGATCGCTGACCGAAAACATCGACACCACCACACCGGGCGGTCGACTCATCTTTCATGTGTTTGGCGCATTGGGCCAGTTCGAACGTGACCTGATCCGCGACCGCACTAAGGCGGGGTTGGCGGCTGCCGCCGCCCGTGGTCGTAAAGGGGGCGCAAGCCCGTCGTCAACGATGAGAAGTTACAACTGGCGCGGGAGCACATCGCCAAAGGCCTGAACGTCCGCGAGGCTGCCGCGCGCCTCAAGATTGGGAAGACTGCCCTATACGCCGCATTGAAGGCGAGTAAGTCGGGGTGAGCGCAGGATTCAGATAAGCAGCCGGCATTGGAGAAGGGCAGATCTGGCCGCTCTAGTGGCTACACTGAAGTGAGTCTCTACAGCGAGGAGGGAGCCGAAGATGAAAGCACTAGCTTCACTGTGTGGGATTCTCTGCACATGTATGAGTGTCACGCTATATGGCACACCTCTTAAAGGTGGTGACATGTTGGTGGCAGATCCGCACTACGACGCCATCGTCAAGGTCGACCCACTTACCGGGAACAGAGAATTCTTCTCGGGAGGAGTGGTTGGCAGCGGGCCAAGCTTTGAAGGGGTAGTCGGAATCACTCTGGACCGGTTCGGCAATGTCTTTGTGACTGATGAGGTTGCCAATGCAGTCTTTGCGATTGACCCGACTACGGGCGACCGACAGATCTTGTCATCAGATGATTTGGCCGTAGGCACGGGACCTGCTCTTGCTCGCCCCTTTCATATTGATACTGCGTCGACTGGCGATCTTCTCATGAGTGACTTCGGGCGGGACGCTGTTATGAAGGTGAATCAAACTACAGGAAACAGAAGCATCCTGTCGGACCTTACCCACGGAAATGGCCCCCTCTTTCTGGCTCCGGAAGGGCTGGCAGTTGGCCGAGATGACTCAATATACGTTGGGGATTTTGCCGCCGTTATTAAGGTTGATCCGGACACCGGTGATAGGACTGTCATATCGTCGACAAACGAGCCGGCATTTGGTCTGGTGGGGAGCGGGCCTTCCTTCAACTCGGCACTGCCAGGAGTGTTTGTTGATCAGCATGATGACCTTTATGTCATCAACCCGGAAAAAGGCCTCTTCCATGTTGACACCAGCACCGGCGATCGTACCTTGGTGTCAGGTCAAGGCGTGGGGGCTGGGCCAGTGTTCTCTTCCCCCGAGACGTGTTCGGGGATGCTGCCGGTCGCCTATTGGTTGTTGATATTGGGCTTGACGCGGTTGTCAGTGTTGACCCGTCGACCGGTGACAGAAGCATCATTTCCAATGCTAATAACGGCGGTGGAGATAACTTTCAGATTCCGCTATCAGTTGAGGCTTTCCGGGCCATTGTTCCGGTGAGGCTTCACCATGACTGAGATGTTGCGCTAATGCCGGCGTGGCGATAATCCCTGTTTCGTTAAATCTGCTGCCCACGCGTAGTGCTATCGACTTCTGAAATTCCGTGCAATCGCCTTCTGAAAAATGACAACTTCCTCGCCGCCAATGACCTCGGAGAAATCGTGTTTGTAGTCGAGAGCGCCATTATTACAATTCAGTCTCCCAGCGGCTGGCTGTCCTCGTGGTCGCGGTACGAAACCAGCTGGTGCTTGATGCGGCGCACGTTCTCCAGCGCCGGGGCGCCGATGGCGACGGCGAGTTCCGAGGCCAGCACGTCGATCACCGACAGCAGCGCATAGCGCGAGGCCGTCGGCTGGTTGACGAACTGCTTCTCCTCCGGCACGTCGACGGGGAGCAGGATGTCGATATGCTCGCTCAGCGGCGAGCCGGGCCGGGTGATGCCGACGGTCGTCGCTTCGTAGTGTCGCGCGATCTCGCAGGCGTTGGTCAGGTCCGGCACCCGGCCGCTGGTCGAGATCGCGATCAGCACGTCGCCTTTTTTCAGCGTCGCCGCGACCATCTGCAGCATCTGGCTGTCCTGGTAGGCGTTGACCGCCAAACCGAGGCGGAACAGCCGGTGCTCGGTATCCTGGGCGACGATGGTGGAGCCGCCGCCGCAGCCGAAGACCGCGATGCGGCGCGCGTTTTGGATCGCGCTGACCGCGGTTTGGATCCGTTCGCTGTCGAACAGGCCCAGCTGGATCTCCAGCGCCTGCTGGGCACGGCGCACCACCTGTTCGGCGGCTTCCGAGTGGTTGCCCGACGACGTCTGGCCGGTCAGGAAGCGCTCGCCGACGGCGCGGGCCTGCGCCAGGTGGACCTTGAACTCCCGCAGGCTCTTGAAACCCAGCTTGCGGCAGAAGCGCGTCACCGTCGGTGTGCTGGTGCCGGACCATTCGGCGAGCTCGGTGGTGCTGGCGTGAACCGCGCGGTCGACATCCGAGAGGATCAGCTCGGCCAGGCGCTGGTCCGCCTTGCTCATGGACGGCTTGTTCTCCTTGAGCGTCGAGACGATATCGGGGGCTACGGGCGGCGACATGGTCGGCGTATCCTTTGGTTAATACAAATGACTGCCGGCCTGGCACACCGTCGCGATCGAGGCGAAGTGCCGGGCCGCGGCTTCCAGCGCTTCGCGAGGGCGTTCGGAGCGGAACAGCGCCGAGCCCAGGCCGACGCCGGCGATCCCGGCATCCAGGTAATCGGCCAGGTTGCCCGAATCGACGCCGCCGGTGGGCACCAGGCCGGTGCCGGCGGGCAGAACGCTTTTCAGGGCGCCCAGGTAGGGCAGGCCCAGCGAGTCGGCAGGGAAGATCTTCAGCAGATCGGCGCCGGCCGCCGGGCGGAAAAGCAGTCGGTCGGAGTATAACACCCCGGTATCGAAACCATACCCCTGGCCTTGGTCTGCCGGATCACGTCGGGGCTGCAGTTCGGCGAGATGATCAGTTCACCACCGGCCTCAAGGACGTCGTCCACGTCCCGAGGCGTCAGGACGGTGCCGGCGCCCAGCACCAGCCGGTCGCCATGGTGGCAGCGGATGGCGGCGATGCTGTCGAGGGCACCGGGGCTGTTCAACGGAACTTCCAGTATGGTGAAACCGCAATCGAGCAACAGTCCGCTCACCGCGACGGCGTCGTCCTGACGCAAGCCGCGCAGGATCGCGATCAGCGGCATCTGTTTCAGGGCTTGTAGCAGCATGCTAAGTTCCTCTTGGGAAGCCGGTGCCGCCGACGGCGGCACCGGGCTCGAAATGGCCGCGCTTACTTCGGATCCTTGTAGGCGATGACGTCGATTTCGACCTTAGCATCGACGACCAGCGGTGACTCGACGGTGGAGCGGGCCGGCGGGTGTCCCTGGAAGTACTCCTTGAACACGCCATTGAAACTCCAGAAGTCACGGGCATCGTCGAGCCAGGCGTTGACCTTGACGACATCTTCGAGACCGTAGCCGGCGTCCTCGAGGATCGCCTTGACGTTCTCGATGGCCTTGCGGGTCTGGGTCACGATGCCGCCTTCCACGACCTCACCGTTCTCCATCGCCACCTGTCCCGACACGAACAGGAAGCCGCCGGCCCTGGTGGCTTTCGAAAACGGCAGCTCCTGGCTGCCGGCGCCCTTGCCGGCGAGGTTGAAACGTTCGATGGGCATGTTGAGCTCTCCTCTTATGCGTGAAGACAATCTTCAGACGAGATATGAAGATAATCTTCTTTATTTGAAATTTCCAGTTGATTTTTACTGCATGCAGGTGCATATTTTTAACCGTTAATGAAGATTATGTTCATAAGCGGACTGATAACGATAATAGAGGAGGTCATCCAATGGGCATGATTCGTCGGCTGGGAACCCAGCTAAGCGGCAGGATCAACCTGCTGAATCAGTGGGTCGTCGGTCTGCTGATGGCGGCCCTGTTGATCGACGTCTGGATCGGCGTGCTCGACCGCTACCTGCTGCACTGGCAGATAAGCTGGGTCGAGGAACTGGCCCGTTACATCATGATCTGGGCCATTTTGCTGGCGGTACCCTGCTGCAGCGCCGCGCGGGAGCACATCGGCCTGACGACCGTCACGTCCAAGCTGCCGCGCCACCTGCGCCGCCACCTCGGCATCCTGGTGGACCTGCTCTGCGTACTCTTCTTCGGCTATATCGCCTTTGCCGGCGCCGGCCTGGTCATGAAGGGACTACAACAACTGTCGACCGTGTTCGGGCTGCCGATGGCTTATCCCTATGCGGCGATCCCGGTGGCCTTCGGGCTGGCGGCATTCCAGAGCCTGTTCGCGCTGCTGCGATGGTTCGAGCCGGGTTACGACACCGAGTTTACCGAGTCCGAGCTCGAGAAGGCATCTGCGCAGTAAAGCCTCTCGACCGATACAAAACCGATGGGCCTGTTCGCCAGGCCGTTCACTGGACTAACAACAAGAAACCCTGGGAGTGATTCGATGTTAATCGCCCTGATTCTGGTCGTACTTCTGATAATCGGCACGCCGGTCGGCGTGGCCCTGGGGATCGCCGGTCTGGCCGGCCTCCTCGACATCGGCGGCATGCATTTCGCGTCGCTGGCGCCGTCGAAGGTCTTCAACGGCCTCAATATCTTCCCGTTCTTGGCGATGCCGTTCTTCATCCTCGCCGGCGAAATCATGAACCACACCGGCATCACCTCGCGCCTGGTGCTGTTCGCCGAGGCCCTGGTCGGGCATTTCCGCGGCGGCCTGGCGCACTCCAACATGGTGGCGTCGGTGTTCTTCTCCGGTATTACCGGCGCCGCCACCGCCGATGCCGCCGCCTTCGGCCGTACCCTGGTGCCGGCGATGGTGGCGCAGGGATACACCCGCTCCTACGCCTGCGCCGTCACGGCCGCGGGCTCCATCATCGGCCCGACCATCCCGCCGTCCGGCCTGATGGTGGTGTACGGCTCGCTGATGGGCGTGTCGATCGGCGGCCTGTTCGCCACCGGTATCCTGCCCGGGCTGCTGATCTGCCTGGTCTGCATGGCGATCATCGCCGCGATGGGGCGGCGCAAGAACCTGCCGAAGGCGGCCGAGGGCCCCTCTCTGCGCCTGATCCTCAGCCACTTCCGCGGCTCGATTCTGGCTCTGCTGATGCCGCTGATCATCCTTGGCGGTATCGTCAGCGGTATCGTGACCCCGACCGAAGCGGCCTCGGTTGCGGTAGCCTACGCGCTCTTCATCGGTGCGGTGATCTACCGCAACCTGAGCCTGAAGGCGCTGTTCCGGATGCTGATCCGCACCGCGCAGATCTCGGCGGTGATCTACCTGATCATCGGCGCTGCCTCCATCTTCGGCTGGTGGCTGAGCTTCAACCAGATTCCGCAGGCGATCGCGACCTTCTTCAGCGGCCTGTCGGACAACCCGGACGTCATCCTGCTGATGATTATCGGCCTGCTGCTCGTCGTTGGCATGATCATGGACATCAACGCCATGCTGATCATCCTGGCGCCGGTGCTGGTGCCGCTGACCGAGCAGATCGGCATGGACCCGCTGCACGCCGGCATCATCTTCGTGCTGGCGCTGAACATTTCGCTGATGACGCCGCCGGTCGGGGCTTGCCTCTTCGTGCTGTCCTCAGTGACCGGCGAGAAGCTGGAACGCATCTCGGTGGACCTGACGCCGTTCCTGATCGGGCAACTGGTGCTGCTGCTGGTGCTCGCGTTCTTCCCCGAGGTCACGCTCTTTATCCCGAGGCTGCTGGGGTACTGACCCCGGCAACCTGAAACCCTGACGTTACCACCCTCAAGACCCAAGAGAGACGACAATGAAAAAAATACTTAAGTCCGTAGCCACCACCACTTTTATCGCCTCGCTGGCGGCGGCTGTGCCGATGACGGCCCAGGCGGAGAAGGTGCTGCGTTTCGCGCATGACAACAAGGCCGACATGTTCGAGAACCCGGCGCACGCCTTCACCGGCGTGTTCAAGAACATCGTCGAGGCGGCCAGCAACGGCGAGATCAAGGTCGAGGTCTACCCCAGCAACCAGCTCGGCTCCGCCAAGGAGCACATCCAGATGGTCCGCGACGGCCAGATCCAGGGTACGCTGGCTTCGGTCGGCGCCCTGGCCGGCTACTACCCGCGTATCGGCGTGCTGGACGTGCCCTTCGCGTTCAACAGCAATGCCGCCACCTACGACGTCTTCGACGGTGGCTTCGGCAAGGCGCTGGCCGGCGACATCGAAGGCTCCCTGGGCGACGTCAAGGTGTTGGGCTTCCCCGATACCGGCGGTTTTCTCGGTGACCAACTCCAAGCAGGCGATCGAAACCCTGGAGGACTTCAAGGGCATCCGCATCCGCACCATGACGCTGCCGACCCACCAGAAGATCATCCAGTCGCTGGGGGCGAAGCCTATCCGCTGGCCTGGGGCGAGGTCTACTCGTCGCTGCAGACCGGCGTCATCGACGGCCAGATGAACCCGGTGCCGACCGTCACCTTCGCCAAGTTCGATGAGGTGCAGCAGTACCTGACCCTGACCAACCACCTGTTCGCGCCCTATACGCTGCTGCTGAACAAGGCTTTCTACGACAGTCTCAGCGACGAAGAGCGCGGCATCATCCACTTCGCGGCCCAGTCCGGCATCGTCGCCGGCCGCGGCGTCGCCCGCGTCATCGAAGCGTCCGACCGCGGCCTGGCCGGCCTGAAGGAGAAGATGGAGGTCAACGCCCTGTCGCCCGAAGAACGCGTCCGTTTCCGTGACGCCACCCAGCCGGTACTGATCGAAACGATTCGCGAAGCCCAGGACGACGCAGGCGACAAGCTGCTGGACATGTTCCTGAGCGAGTCCCAGAAAGCGAACGAGCAGCAGTACCTGAAGTGATCCCCTGGCGGTGCAAGGATGCACCCGCTCCAACGGCTAACGCGAGCTTTTGACAAGCAAGGGTTTCGCAAAACGCCGCCCGGCTTCCAGAGGCGGTGATGCCGCAAGCACGGAAGCCCGATCCATTACTGGGTAAATCGCCCCGGCCGTACGGCCGGGGCACCCAATACCGAGGTGTGATATGAAAGTATTCGTGGCCTCGCTGGCGACCGAGACCAATACGTTCTCGCCGGTGTTCACCGATATGTCTTCGTTCAAGGAGAGCTTCTACGCGGGGCCCGGCGAACATCCGGACACTCCGACGCTGTGCAGCGGGCCCTTCATCGCCTGCCGCGAGCAGATACCGGCGCAGGGCTGGGAACTGGTCGAAGGCACCGCGACCTGGGCCGAGCCGGGTGGGCTGGTCAATCGCCGCACCTACGAGCAGCTGCGCGATGAAATCCTCGATCAACTGAAGGCCGCGATGCCCGTCGACGGCGTGATTCTGGGACTGCACGGTGCTATGGTCGCCGACGGCTACGACGATTGCGAAGGCGATCTGCTGGAGCGGGTGCGTGCCATCGTTGGCCCCGAAGCCACCGTTGCCGCCGAGTTCGACCCGCACAGCCACCTGACGGCCAGGCGGGTGGCCAACGCCGACCTGTTGGTGGCGTTCAAGGAGTTCCCCCATACCGACTTCGTCGACCGGGCCCGCGACCTGGTGAGCTTGGCGATCCGCCGCATGCGCGGCGAGATCGACACCACCAAGTCGGTGTTCGACTGCCGCATGATCGAGGTGCTGCCGACCAGTCTCGAACCGATGCGCGGTTTCGTCGACAAGCTGGCGCGGCTCGAGCAGGAGCCGGGCATCCTGTCGATCTCGGTCATCCACGGCTTCATGGCGGGCGACGTGCCGGAGATGGGCACCCGGGTGCTGGTGATCACCGACGGCGACCAGGCCCGCGGTGATGCGCTGGCCGAGGAGCTCGGCATGGAACTGTTCTCGTTCCGCGGCAGGACCCGCCCCCTACGTCATGCCGGAAGAGGCGGTTCGCGAGGCGCTCGCGTCCGAACACCAGCCGGTGGTCATCGCCGATGTCTGGGACAACCCGGGCGGCGGGGTGGCCGGCGACGCCACCCTCGTGCTGCGCAAGATGCTCGAGATGGGCGTGACCGATTTCGCGCTCGGGACCATCTGGGACCCCGTGGCGGTGCGTTTCTGCATGGCGGCCGGCGAAGGTGCCCGCATCCAGTTGCGCTTCGGCGGCAAGGCCGGTGACAATGCGGGGGCACCGATGGACGCCCGCGTCGAGATCCGCCGGATCGTGCCCGGCGCGATGCAGAGTTTCGGCGACAGCCGGGTGCCGCTCGGCGACAGTGTCTGGATCCGCCTCGAGGGCACCGAGGTCGACGTGATCCTCAACAGCGTGCGTTCCCAGTCGTTCTCGCCGGACCTGTTCAGCAATCTCGGCGTCGACCCGAGCGCCAAGCCCATACTGCTGATCAAGTCGACCAACCACTTTTACGATGCCTTCGCGCGGATCAGCGACCATATCATCTACTGCGATGCCGGTGCGCCTTATCCGAGTAATCCCCGGACCAACGCCTACCGCAAGCTCACGCGGGCGATCTGGCCGATCGTGGAAGATCCCCACGCGCTGTAGAGAAAGCAGAGTAGAGTGCTGGTGAACGTAGTAAACCGCACCAGACATTCGGGTGCGGTTCGCAGGCTCACCGGCATTCTACAGGCTGCGCCAATCCCGTTCGCACCGGGGAAGTGCCCTTCGGGTACGGCGCCCCTGCGCGAACTCATCGGGCGAATTCACGCCGGAAACAGGAGAAAAACCGATGCTGTACCCGGAACTGGACACCCCCTGCGTCGTGATCGACGAGGCGAAGGTGGACGCGAATATCGAAGCGTTTCAGCGCTATTGCGATCTGCACGGCATTCAGGTGCGTCCCCATATCAAGACCCACAAGTTGCCCTACCTGGCGCAAAAGCAGCTCGACGTTGGTGCGAAAGGGATCACCTGCCAGAAGATCGGCGAGGCCAAGGTGTTCGCCGACGCCGGCTTCGACGACATCCTGATCAGTTACAACATCGTCGGTGCCGCCAAGCTCGAACGACTGCGCGCCCTGGCGGCAAGGGTGCGGTCCCCGGCGGTGGTAGCCGACAGTGCGGCGGTGCTGGACGGTTTGTCCGCGGCCTTCGCCGACAGCGGCCTGTCGCTGGACGTGCTGGTCGAGTGCGATACCGGCGCCGGCCGTTGCGGCGTTCAGAGTCCCGAGCAAGCCGCGGAGCTGGCGGCCCGGGTACAGCAGTTGCCCGGCCTAAGGCTGCGCGGGCTGATGACCTATCCCGCGGCCTACAACGAGGCCCGGGTGCAGCAGTGGTTCAGCGAAGCCACGGCGCTTTGCGAGGCGCGCGGAATCGAACTGGAGGTGTTCAGCAGCGGCGGCACGCCCAGCATGTGGCACGCCCACGAGGCGCCGGTCGTCAACGAGTACCGCATCGGCACCTACGTCTACCAGGACCGGTCGCAGGTGGCGGCGGGCGCCTGTGGCGAGGACGACTGCGCCCTTGCGGTGCTGACCACGGTGATCAGCGTCCCGGCACCGGGCCGGGTCATCGTCGACGCCGGCAGCAAGGCACTGACGTCCGACCTGCTGGGGCAGGACGGCTACGGCCAGGTGGTCGGATACCCCGCCGCCCGGGTCAGGAGCCTGAGCGAAGAGCACGGCATCCTGGATTTCGGCGCCTGTGCGTCGTTGCCGGTCGTCGGCGACCGGCTGCTGATCGTGCCGAACCACGCCTGCCCGGTGTCGAACCTGTTCGACGAAGTGCATTTCTGCCGCGATGGCAAGCTCAGCCACAGCCGTCAGGTGGACGCGCGGGGCAAGGTCCGCTAGACGCCGGAGGAGAGTGATCATGCCATACGATATCGTTGCACTCGGAGAGACCCTGCTGCGCCTGACGCCGCCGCATCTGCAGCGCTTGGGCCAGAATGCGCAGTTCGACCTGCACGTCGGCGGCTGCGAGGGCAATACGCTCAGCGCCATGGCGCGCCTGGGTCTCAACTGTGCCTGGCTGTCACGCCTGCCAAACCATGAAATGGGCGACCTGGTACGTCAGTTCCTGCGTCAGCACGGGGTCGACGTCAGCCATGTCTGCGACGGTGGCGACGATCGCCTCGGCATCTATTTCTACGAGCCGGGCAGGGCGCCGCATCGCAGCCAAGTGATCTACGACCGGGCCGACTCCGCGATGGCGCGGATGCAGCCCGAGGAGCTGCCGGAAGCGCTATTCCGGCCCGGCGCCGCCCGGCTGTTCCATACCTCGGGCATCACCCTGGGTCTGTCGGACTTGGCGCGCGCCACGGCCGAACGGGCGCTGGAACTGGCCCGAGGCGCCGGCATTCCGTGCAGCCTGGACGTCAACTACCGGCAGCGGCTGTGGACGCCGGAGGCGGCGCGGGCGTGCCTGGATCCGCTGCTGCCACGGCTCGACCTGCTGTTGATCGCCGAACGGGACATCGCGACGCTCTGGCCGGAGCTGGCGGCGGAGAGTTTCGAGGACAGCCTGCGAAGGCTGCAGTCGCTGGCGCCCGATACGGTGCTGGTGATGACCCGCGGCAGCGCCGGTGCCGCACTGCTGACGCCGGACGGCGCGCTGCACTGCGTGCCCGCGTTCAAAGCCATCGAAGTGGAGCGGCTGGGCGGCGGCGATGCCTTTGCCGCCGGTTTCCTCAGCGCCTGGCTGGAAGGTGAGCCGCACCAAAAGGCGCTGCAACGGGGGCTGCCGTCGCGGCATTCAAATATGCGACGCCCGGCGATATCGCTTGGATTGACCGTAGGCAGTTGGAGAGACTGCTGGCCGAGCCCAAGGGGGCCGGAATTCGTCGATGAGCAATGGGCGAATAATCCTGTTCTATTAAATAGGTGCGACCAAATCGCCCAGCATTACCGATATCGACGGGGAGGTGACAGCAATCAATTGGTGTGACATTGGCCACGGTGAATACCGTATCAGCGTGTGGCGGAAGTATGACCGCAGCCTGGGACTCTTAAGCTGATCTTCTCTCTCCCTCACGTGAAAGCTTCAGTCCCAGCCTGCCGCGGGCAGATCGGAAACTCTCTCAAGTTCTTGGGGGCGCTGTCAGCGGTTGGCTGGCGCGCAAGGACGGCAAAAATCTCCAAGGCCATGGCTTCGACTTCCTCGTCGATAGGTACACTCGCCGTGGCGAACTGGGGGCGCTGAAGACACTGCCGGATGCGGTACCTAACGGCGTTGCTTCGGAAGGCCGGAAACACGTCTAAGCCGATACCGAGGTGGCGCCGCCTGTCGGGATTCAGACGGCGGGTCGGGGCAGCTGGCCGCTCACCAGCAGTGCGTCGAGTGCTATGTCCCGGTCGAAATCGGACTGCATGTGTGAGCCCGTTGTGAGGCTGACCAACGCTTCCGAGACGTAGACCGTGAAGTTGAACATCGGTCGGGGGAGGCCCGCTATCGCGAGTGGCTCCAGAATTGCTACATTCGTCTCAGGCGTGGCCGCGCGGGCAGACCAGTAGCGCAGCGCCTGGATGTCCCGCTCCCGGGCCCAGCTGCCGATCGCCTGCGTCAGGCTGTAATCGCTCGGGTGCCGCAAACGCTGCTGCGTTTCGTCGTCATCGAGACCTGCGAGATTAAGGCCCGCTGAGGCGTGGTAGTCGAACGCGAAAAGCATGTGTTGGGTCTTGAGGGACACCGGCGGCTGTTCCATGTCATGGTAGAAACTGAAACGGTAGAAGGCCACTTCCATCTGAAGCGCGGCGTAGGTCTCCGACGCATAAAGGATGCCGTGTTCATGCTTGCGACCAAACCGGCTGCCGTAGGGGAGCGGCGGATAGCGAAAGGGCGTCTTAAGCAGGTAGTGATAATCCTCGGTGTTCTCGGGATAAGGGGGCTTGGTCCCTTCCAGGATCTCTTCGAGCACCTCATGCTCTTCAAGCGAGCCGACAAGGGGGCGGGTCACCGAACGTTCCTGATCTTCGGCGTACCGGTACAACTCACCCTCCAGGGGCTCGATCACGGCCTGTAGCGAGTTCTCGATGGTGTCGATCATACCTTGCCCCGGTAGGCATCCAGGTACTCGACGACATGCACAAGTCCCTGCAGCGAGAACAGCAGCTCCCGGGGCGGGCGCCCGAATGTGCGGTTGCCGGTGCCCAGCCAGTGCTTGACACCGTCGTCACTCCCCATCAGCACGTGTGCCGACCGGTAGACGCGGATCAGCAGGACGGCCAACTGGCCAGCAGGACTCAGTGGGTCGATGCCGGTGCGCTGGATCGTTGTCCGGTCCCGACCGAGAATGCGGCCGAGCTCCTCATGCGTGAGGCCCAGCAGTGGACGTGTGTTGAGTACCGCGGTACCTAAGACCACGGCGGGATCAGGGCGATGGGCAGCTGCTAGAGACATAGCGCACCTCCTTTAGATGTGTTTATATGCACACTATATATTATTAGCAGTGTATTTGCACGACTTGAGAGGTGAATCAGCTTCAGCAGTGCTTGGCCTTGCGGGTGGCCAGTGCTGCCTGCAGTCCTCGCAAGTGCCAGTGCAGGGCTGCCGCCTGACAACATCGGGTTGGTGGCGGCCGCAACTGCTACGGCATCCTGGATAGTTTTGGCGGCGGGGTACTTCTCTAGCAACTCCTTGCTGGAACGCTCCGGTGATGGAAATCGACCGCAGAAGGCCGCCTCTGAGTGATGATCGCAAAATTATGCGCAATCATAAACTCATTATAAATCAAGTATTTATATGCGTATAATGCGTATAATGCGGATTCTGTTAAATGGAGACGCCCGGGGCTAGCAGGGCGGGCGCCGCGGTAACTTGTTAAAATGCCCAGATCGTTCAATCTTGGATCCCAATATGCTCAAGAAGCCGCTGTCGACCAAGCTGGTCAGCGAGTCCGTCCTCGAGGCCCTAGTCGACAGTGGTGCCATTCATACCGTCTACATCGTCGAAGACAATGCCGGCGACTTCCATGTCGTTACCAGGGCCGACAGCTACGAATATCAGATCCAGAAAAAACGCGGCGGGCTGAGATCATTCCGAGACCTCCGGCGTGCGGCGGAGCTGGTGCGCGTAATGGGCGTGTCGCGGATCCGTCTCCATCTGAACGAGCACAAGCCCACGGTCCGGAGCGTCACGGCATGACAAAAGGCGTGCGGGATATTCTGGCCGGCGGGGTGCGGCTGAAGGTCGGCTGCGGCGTTGGGGGCTGATTCGCGAGGGTTCATTGGTGAGAATTGATCGCCGGTATTTGAGCGGGGGCGCGCTTCGCTGATGCTGTATCGCCAGGAGCATTCTGGGGCGTGAGAGGCCGCAGCTGTGCGATCAAAGTGGGTAGAAGGGGTGTTCACCTCAGTTGAATCGGATTTTTGGCGTGCGCAGAGCTCAGGGCACCTCTGCCGGCAACGCCCGCCTGTGGTCCATGCGCCCCCGACTGCCTAGCGCCGGATAGGCGGCGAATGCAGAGTTCGGATAGGCTGTGACTTTTACCAGCCACAGCCCTCAAGCCCTCAAGCCCTCAAGCCCTCAAGCCCTCAAGCCCTCAAGCCATCAAGTGATCATTGGCTGTGCTGGCTTTATGCTCCACTGACGATTAGCACTACGGAGTTTATGTTTCCTAAAGAACCTCAAATAACCACGCTCTATCAGTTCATTCAGAAGCTCATTGAGCTCATTAATATCGAGGTTCACATTCTTGCGTACCTCATTTAAGTCCATTTCGTCTATAAGGCCGCCATTAGAATGGGACGTCAGTTTTGCGAGTAGTCGAAGCCCCTCCATAGACAGTCTTTCATCCATAAAGAGTTTATTCTCTACAATTGTTAGTTCTATCGTTGCCATTAATTATTACTCCTGGCTACTTGAAGGGGCACGATTCACTGGACGGATAAACATCGCCGAGGATGATTATGCATACCTCATTCCGTAGCTTGTTTACGCTTTGGCTTCACTGGCTTCGTACCCTTGCAGTCGGGATAGTTTGAGCACCCCCAGAACGATGAAGCTTTCTTTCCATCTTTCGGCTTTCCTTTGCGTTTGAGCATCGGTGAATCACACTCAGGGCACTTCGGGGCATTTTTAGGCGGGGTATTCGCCTTGTCTGGGTCAAGCGGTTTGCCACGGCTATCGCGGAAGGTTTTCTTGCAAGCATCATTCTGGCATCCCCAAAAGAACCCTTTAGATCCCCTGATACGCTTCATCATTCCACCGCAGGTAAAGCAATCGTGTACTGGCGGCTTGGCGCCAGAGAATGCCGTCGCGAGAGGGCCATTCTCTTGGGTCAGCCCAGTAGCATTACCCTTGAGCTGCTCCACTAGGGTGCAGATCCACTGGGAAATTTGCCTCATGAACAATGTCATGTTCCCGCTCCCGGTAGCAATCTTCTCCAGCTCCTGCTCCCAGGCGGCAGTCATGCCTGGTGACTTTATGGCCGGGGGCAGCACGGCTACAAGTGCATGGGCCTTCTCTGTTGCAGTCAGAAGCTTCTTCTGTCTTTTGAAGTAGCCCTTCTCGACGGCCCCCTGGATAATGCCTGCACGGGTTGCTGGCGTGCCCAGGCCCGCCGTGTCCTTCAGGATCTGTCGAAACTTCTGCTCCGTCACGAAGCGAGCAATATTCTCCATAGCCGATAACAACGATGCCTCAGTAAAGTGCGCCGGAGGGCGCGTCATCTTGTCCTCAAGGGTCGAACTTCTGATGAGGGCAGGCTCACCTTGGTTCATACTGGGCAGCGTATCCTGCTCAACTGCAGGCTCATCCTGCTCGTCGTCACCAACTGGAGAGCTTTCGTTGTCGGAGTTGAACAGTACCTTCCAGCCTTGTTTGACAGGCACCTTGCCGGTGGCCGTAAACAGGTGGTTGCCGCTCTTGACCTCGATATCTGTCCGGTTGAATTCGAAGGCGCTGTAAAACTGAGCGATGTAGAACCGCCGGATGGCGTCGTAGAGGTTGAACTCGACCTCAGACATGGCGCTGATGTTCGTCTTGGCTGGGGTCGGAACAATGGCGTGGTGCGCCGTGACCTTCTTATCGTTAAATGCTCGGGAAGTACGATTCGAATCTGCCCCGGCAACCAAACCTGAAACGCTCTGATCAGACAGGATAAGAGCCTGAAGGATGTCAGGAATCTCCTGTCGCTGGGATTCCGGCAAGTAGCGGCAGTCGGTACGAGGGTAGGTAGTCGCTTTGTGCGTTTCGTACAGTGACTGTGTAGCATCTAGCACCTGCTGCGCGGTGTATCCCCAGCGTTTGCTTGCATACTGCTGAAGTGAGGTCAGATCAAATGGTAAAGGCGCAGACTCTTTGCCTGCCTTGGTCTCGGACTTAGAGATGACAGCCTGCATACCTTTCACCTGGGCGGCGACTTGCTCGGCATAGGCTTTGTTGATGCAGCGGCCTTGGTCATCGCTGCACTCCTCGGGAGAGATCCAGTGCGCCTTGAATTGTCCGTTCTGAACAGAAACCCCAACAGTTAGCGTCCAGAAGGGGGAGGGCTTGAAGTTCTCAATCTCATTGTCGCGCTGGCAGACCAAGGCTACCGTGGGAGTGATAACCCGGCCCACATGGAGTGTCTGATCAAAGCCTACTTGCCTGGCCAGTACCGTGTAGAGGCGGCTGACATTCATGCCGATCAGCCAGTCCGCCCGCTGGCGAGCCAAGGCTGCGTAATAGAGAGGCATTGTGTCCTTGCCGTCTCGGATATTAGAGAGCGCCTTGCGAATGCTGGACTCATCGAGAGCAGTCAGGCAGATCCGCTTTACCGGCCCGGAGTACCTCACTCTATCCATCAGTGAACGGGCAATGGCTTCGCCTTCGCGGTCAAAGTCCGTCGCGATGAAGACTGTCGAAGCCTTCTTCAGTAGGCTTTCAATGACTCTGTACTGTTTGAACGAAGACTCGCGCACCTTTTGCTTCCACGACTCCGGAGCGATAGGCAAGGTGTCGAGAGACCATGATTTGTATCGCTCGTCATAATCTTCGGGCATGAACATTTCGAGAAGGTGTCCGTAGGCCCATGTGATTGTCCTGTTGTTACCATCGTGAAGACAGCCTTCGCCACGCTTGGTAACCCCCATGACGGCAGCCAGATCTTTCGCCTGAGACGGCTTCTCGCAAAGATAGAGTTCCATTACAACTCCCTTTTTTGTTGAGGCTCGATATCAAGCAATGGGATAGATGAGGTGGGCACTGTGCCGTTTAGGTCGGCCAAGTGCTTCGGCCAGGAGCGCTCGGGTGCGAGGAGAAACGACCAAGGATTAACTAGAGGAGCAATTTCTCCGTAGTCGCGAGCAAGGTTTTCAAGGATGCCACTGATGACGCAAAGGGCATCGTGCGGCGCCCCCGAGAACCGGCCTCTTCCAACATGATGAGCAAGGCGTCACACAGCTCAGATTTTCTGCTCAGCGCCTCCTCGCTAGACACTGGGGTTACTCGCTGAGCGCTTCGCATGGGTTCACCTGAGATTTCGGACGGATGCTGACGCGAACAATGTCACGTTGTGTTGGCGATACGCTTGAACCGGTGCAGAATCCCGTCCATGCGTCGAGATAGCCTGCATAATCATATGTCGGTATGTTGCAGGAGCCCTGGACTGGAACCGGGATGCTGTCGGCGCCACCACTTTTCGTTACGAACAGCCAGTCTGCCTCATCCATCCCTTTTCCGCCGTCGCAAAAGCGCTCCCAGCGGGATAGCTCGTAGAGGGAGTGGCCAGTACGCTCACGACGGGCATTCTTGTACGCGGTCTTGTCAGCTTGCTTTGCCTGATCGGCGACTTTCATGGCGTCGAATTGCCTCATGGCTTCGACAACGGTGTGAGGTTGATAAAGGCTTTCGGTACTCGCGTCCGGGATGGAGGCTTTCGTTCCGTTCGATTGGAGGGTGCCCTGGCCCAGTACATGAATGTATGCCGGTTGCCTGATAGCGGCCCCACCTCTGCCCATGTTGTCCCAAGAGAGCGTCAGGTCGCGGCTGACACGCTCGTGTTTGTTCTTTATCAGGGTTCTCTCAGGTTCTGGACTCTTCTCAGGAGGGCTTGAGCAACCGGCGATCAGAGCAGCGCCTATAAATAGGAAAGGTATGCGCGTCATTGGAAAGCTCCAGTTCAGTCAAAAAAGTCGCTGTAAGTTTACGGCGTCTTTTGTTGACCACAGGGGGCTCTATTTGCCCTTTTTGGACGGATACACGGTTTAGGGTGGAAGACAGAATCTGGGAGGATTAACCATCTTTACATAGATTGGTTGGTCGAATTTGAATGCTAAATGCCCTGAGTCGATTGTTTGCCAGGACTGCTCCGATAGAGCAGACCAAGCTTCAAGAGGTGGATAGCTATGAAGAGGAGATCCCACGCTATCCTCCTTTTGCTAAAGGCTTGCCTGTTGCCCCCGTCGATAAGGTTGTGGCAACGCAGGATGAGCTGGTGGAACGGATCCGGAACGCCCTTGGCTTTAACCGGGAGCAGCATAACGAGCTGATTCTCCCGGTCATCCAACGTTACGCAGAGTTTGTGCATCTGCTACCCGCCTCAGAAGCGCACCATCACAGAGGGGCGGGCGGATTATTCCGTCATGGGCTGGAGGTTGCCTTCTGGGCCGCCCAAGCGTCTGAGGCGGTCATTTTTTCAATGGAAGGCTCTCCCCGCGAGCGGAGAAACAATGAGCCCCGCTGGCGCCTGGCAAGCTGCTTCTCTGGCTTGTTGCATGACGTGGGAAAGCCACTGTCTGATGTCTCAGTAACTGACAAAGATGGCTCTGTCACTTGGAACCCTTATGCGAACACTCTGTATGGGTGGGCAACACACCACAAAGTAGAGCGGTATTTCTTGCGCTGGCGAGACAATCGTCACAAGCGGCATGAGCAGTTCTCCCTGCTGACAATCGAGCGAATTATTCCGCCCAACGTGCTCCAGTTTCTGTCAGAAGCTGGCCCTGAGATCCTGGAGGCCATGCTGGAGGCTATTGCCGGAACCAGTACCAATCAGCCGGTTACCAGGCTCATGCTCAAGGCGGACCAGGAGAGTGTCTCAAGAGACCTGAAACAAAGCCGTTTAGACGTGGACGAGTTCTCCTACGGAGTACCTGTCGAACGGTATGTGTTTGATGCTATCCGCCGTTTGGTCAAGACCGGGAAGTGGAAGGTAAATGAGCCAGGGGCGCGGGTTTGGCATGTTCATCAGGGCGTGTTTATCACTTGGCGGCAGCTGGGCGACCTTTACGAGATGATCACGAAGGACAAGATCCCTGGTATTCCCCGAGATCCGGACACGCTGGCGGACATTCTCATCGAGCGAGGATTTGCAATCCCGAATGCTGTCTCGGGCAGTAACGGCGAATCGGCACACTACCGATACTGGGAGGTATGTCCCGAAATGCTTCAGGAAGGTCGCCCTCCCGGCTCTGTAAAGCTGCTGGGTCTCCGTCTGGAGTCTCATGAGCTGGTATTCACCACCGAACCTCCAGCACCGGTAAAGGCGGTGATAGTCGGCGAGAGGGAAGAGCCTGCTATCGAATTCGAAGACATTGACGACAGCAGTGCTGGTACAGGCGGGGTGGACACAGAGGATGAACAGGCCGACGTGGCAAACAGTGCCGGTAACGACGACGGAGCCGATCCGGCTGAACCGAGTCGCGATCTGGCAGACGCCTATGACTTGGTAGCGAGCGTCCCCGAGATAGGCGCTGGTGGAGCGGCTCCCCTGGATGGGTTGATGACCGGGGACGGCGTGGACTTTCCATTTGAAGCATTTGGTATGGAGCAGCCAGCAGAGGAGCCGTTGCCAGAATCCGCACCAGACCAAAGCGATCACGCCGCTGTGACCGAGCCCCTAGATTGCGCAGAAGAAACACCTCCCGCTCCCCACGAAGGAAAGAGTGATGGCTGTGAGCTCGTATCTGCGCCAGCGCCAGAGGCCTCACCGCTCGCAGGTGTGGCATCAGCGCAACCAACTACCGCAGTTGCCGACCAGAGCAATATGTTCGGTGGTGCTGCCTCGCGTGAGCTGGACATCAGTAGCTTGTTCCCCGGCCAGAAGAAGAAAGGTAAGAAGAAAGGGGCTTTGGCAGAAGTGGGACATAGGGACGCTGCCTTAAGTGAAGATGTGCCCCATCGTTCCCCTGTTGGAGAACCCTCGCCTCTTTCCAAACAGCCCTCCGAGCCCAAGCCCTTAGAAGCTAAGGGAGTGAATCCTCCTGCTCCAGTAGCAGCGACTTCGGGATCAGACAAACCGTCAGCCAGAGACAAGCTCGCTACCAGGCTTAAGGCTCTTACCCCAGAATCCGAATCGCTCCTCAGCAAAGCTATTTTTCCCGTTTTGGATGGGGAGGCGCTTCTGGGAGAGGTGCTGTGCCTATTCCAAGGCCAGGCGGCGATTCTCTATCCGGAAGGGGCTGATTCTATAGGGGATTCGTCCAACGTACTTGCGCGTCTCTGGGATGATGGCTTGATTGCCGGTGATCCAGTTCTGCCAAGCCGAAAGATCCAGACATTCAAGGGGCTCAAGGGGCTTGTGCTAGCTCCCGAGATTTCCGGCCTTGTTACCGATGCGCTGAATGAGGCCGAAGGGAGTAGAGAAGGGCTTCAGAGCATGTTTGAGCGCGAACCACAGCGCAGCAAGAAGAATGCACCAAAGAAGCCAGAAAAAACCAAGGTTGCCACGACGAATCGACCAGCGCAGAACAAAGGAGATCGCGGTGCGCCCGAACCGCCGAGAAGGCGTCCAGAGAAAGCGGCAAGTCAGGAACCGGACAAGGTAGGTGATAAGGAACCGAAGCAGAATAGCACTCGCGCTCGACCTCCTGAGCAAGTCGTTGCTGAGCCCAAAACGAACCTGAAGGTTGGGGCCAAAAAAATGGTGGTCATCCCGGAAATCGAAGAGAGCGACTTGTTGCCGAAAGGCAAGGGGCGAATGACCGCCGACTTTGACGACATCAAGCCGGAACAGATAACACCCAAAGCAGCAATTGAGCTTTTGAAACAGATGATGATTAAGCGTGAAGGCAAGTGGATTGTCAGCGCGGTATCCAGGAGGGTGACTTTCTGGTCACCAGTGCCAAGTCATTTGATCTAATTGCTGGGGAATACCGAGAAATAAGCAGACGCTCTTTACGGGCATGCCTTATTCGCGGGCAGGGAGAACCTCCCATGGTATATAGACAGAGCAAGTTGTACCTGCTGGTCAAGGAGAACAGTCAAGCATGAAATATGATCCCCTCGATTATGAAATGCCATGGCGGCCGAACTATGAAATGCAGGCCGTGATGGGGTGGGTGGCGGCAAGCACCGCTGCTTTGGCCGTGAATCAATACAGCACCATGCCTCCAGAGCCTTTTTACTGGATGACAGGTATCTGTGGTGTGATGGTGATGGCACAACTGCCTAAGGCCATACGGCTGCATAATCTAAAGAAGCACCTTCGTGGCCGAGAACTGGAGTTTATATCCCTGAAGGAACTTCAGAAGATCATGAAGGGACACCCTGAAGAGATGTGGATTGGCACCGGGTTCGATTGGGAGAGCAGGCATACACAGCGCGTTTTTGAAATCATGAAGCGGGATTGGTCGAGCATTGTGAGTTTAGAAACGAACGGAGACAAGCTTGCCCGGATGGTTGAAAAGAGGGCTGGCAAGAAGATTGCCAGAAAATTAGGCATAAAGGAAAAAAGGGACCCGATGGGCGCGCCGTGGATTCATGGAGTCGAACCTAAAGAAAAGATTTTGATGCAGCCAATGAAACACACGGAAGGGCATACCCTGATTGCAGGCACTACCGGTGCCGGTAAAACCCGTATGTTTGACATCCTGATCTCGCAAGCGATTCTACGGGGCGAGTCGGTCATTATCATTGATCCGAAAGGCGATAAGGAGATGCGCGATAATGCGAGACGGGCTTGCGAGGCGATAGGTGAGCCTGAACGGTTTGTCTCTTTCCATCCGGCGTTCCCTGAAGAGTCCGTTCGGATTGACCCGTTGAGAAACTTCACTCGTGTGACCGAGATTGCGAGTCGGTTGGCCGCGCTGATACCCTCGGAAGCAGGTGCGGACCCGTTTAAGAGTTTCGCGTGGCAAGCTTTGAACAACATTGCCCAAGGGCTCGTTATGACCTACCAACGTCCGAATTTGACGTTACTACGTCGATTCTTGGAAGGTGGTGCGGCTGGACTGGTGATCAAGGCCGTAGAAGCCTATGCGGAGCAGGTAAAGCCTGATTGGGAGGCCGAATTTGAGCCGTACCGCGAGAAGGCGAAGAACGGCCACAAGGAAAAGATCGCCTTTGCCATGCTCCGTTTTTACTACGACTTCATTCAGCCGGAGCATCCCAGTTCCGAGCTGGAGGGACTCCTAAGCATGTACCAGCATGACGCTACCCACTTCTCAAAGATGGTGGCAAACCTGCTCCCCATCATGAATATGCTGACCTCCGGTGAGTTGGGCAAAATGCTTTCACCGGATCCTAGCGATCTCAATGACACCCGTGGCATCACTGACACGGCGAAGATTATCAATAACGGTCAGGTAGCCTATATCGGCCTGGATTCACTGACCGACAGTATGGTCGGTAGTGCCATCGGTTCGGTTCTTCTGTCAGACCTGACAGCTGTTGCCGGGGATCGCTATAACTTCGGCGTCAATAACCGGGTCGTCAACATCTTCGTGGACGAGGCCGCGGAGGTCATCAATGACCCATTCATTCAGCTCCTGAACAAAGGTCGCGGCGCGAAACTTCGTCTCTTCGTTGCAACGCAGACTTTTGCTGATTTCGCCGCTCGATTGGGTAGTAAAGACAAAGCAAGCCAAGTGCTCGGCAACATCAACAACACCTTTGCTCTTCGCATCGAGGATAAGGAGACCCAGGAGTACATCACCGATAAGTTACCCAAGACGCGGGTGAAGTATGTCATGCGGACGCAAGGCCAAAACACACATGGCGACGAACCGATAATGCACGGCGGTAATCAAGGTGAACGTCTTATGGAAGAAGAGGCGGATATGTTTTCTCCGCAGTTGCTGGGAATGCTTCCCAACCTCGAATTCATAGCCAAAATTTCTGGTGGGAAGCTGGTCAAGGGACGGCTGCCCATCTTGAGCTAGACAGGCGCCAGAACACATCAGTGGCTACCAGTTAGGAAGATATGAGGTGACGCAGATGACAATGCAGCATCCTTATGCTCGGGTGATGGTCGGTCTCAGGGCCAGAGGCAAAAAGAATATTGAGCTAATGACTCTTTTACAGTTTGATTGGCCCGTTTCTAGAATAGTGTTGGAGAAAATTAGCGACTACATATCTGATCAGATATATGCTGACGAGGAGCCGGTGATATATGAAATCATCGAGGGAGCGCTGATCAGATATAGCGAAGCTGTTCATTTCAGGAATGGTGGCAAGGTAGACGATACAGTTCGCTTTGGCATCTTCCTTGATGGTCTTATAACCGAAACCGCACGATGCATGGAAATCGAAATTCAGGATAGTACAGGTGCATCCTGGCATGTGGGAAGCGGAATTAGGTTTAGTGATTGGTATGCAAAGCACTCAAATTCAAGCGAGATTAGAATCCTACCGAAGCTACACGAGAACGAAAGCAGTTTGAGAACGGTTCTGTACGAGCTAATTACAAGTGAGCGGATCCGCAACATATTGAGGAGGGTCAATTATGAAGAAGCCGTTGTGGCTGGTCGTTTGGCTGCTGGTCATTGAGTTGGTTGTGATCTTGTTGCTGGTGCCAGGGGACTGGACGGACAAGGCTATCGAGAAAGAAAGTCGCTTCGTGGAGTCCAATCTTGGTTCGGGCGCTCGCTACTGGATCCGCAGAAAAGCCGATGATTGGTATCACCTGACGATGATCGACTCGGGCTTTTATGAAGGAATGTACTTTACGCTCATCCCTACGGAACACGAGCGGGCTAGATCCAGAGGAATGCAGAACATGGGATCCTGGTGGTTTCAGTGGGTAGAGGGGCGTATGGAGGCACTTGCCAATGTTGTGTACCAGTTCTTCACCCGTAGTGCGTTGTTCCTTTTATGGGCGCCGTACATGCTGATCTTACTGGCTCCGGCGTTGTATGACGGAGCGATGACCTGGAAAATAAAGCGGACAAACTTCGATTATGCTTCTCCAGTGATTCACCGCTACAGTATTCGGCTTACGACCTACCTGATTTTGGGGCTAGGGATAGCGTTCTTCGCACCCATAGCACTCAACCCGGTCATAATCCCGGTGGTCATGATGGTTTGCTGTGTTCTGATCGGTTTGACAATGGGCAATCTTCAAAAGCGCGTCTGATGCATGGGGGCTGTTGAAGGCCCCCAAATCTTTCACATGTGAAAGATTCCACCGCCACCAGAGTAGTTAATCCCTCAGACTTGGCGACGGAACGCGCCTCGTTTGAGCCCTGACCTGGTAACAAGCAGTGTCTCTAGCTGCACGGAGAGTTGTGTATGGAGCGAAAGGACAACGATGCGGTAGGAGTGGGTGAGATCGGAATCGTCTGGCGTGTGTTCTTCCTGGTTGGCTTGCTAGCGGGCATGGGAGTCTCTGGATTCAGCATTCTCGACCTGCTGAGCACATCTCAGTAGCTGTCAAGTTCTCACCAGTGTCCACGGTGCGGTCTCAGGCCGCATTTTTTTTGCTAGATGGCTGTAATTGCCCAAAAAGGGCGAGAGCACATGTCAGCCAACCTCCTTGGTTATCAGAAAATAACGCCAGAAACCGTAAGGGGAGGTTTATGAAGCCTGTAAGAATTCCACGGCGAGTTGACGAGCCACCACATCTTCTGATGTGGAGCGCGGACGAACTCGCTCCAATGTTGATAGGTCTCGTAGTTGGGGTGGTCCTCGGAAAAGCCTTCATTTGCACCGCCATTGGCCTTGTCGTCACGAACCTCTACCGAAAGTTCCGGGACAACCATCCGGACGGTTATTTGCTCCACATGTTGTACTGGACAGGCATACCCATCACGAAATCGAAGATATTCAAGAACCCATTTATTCGGAGGTACTTTCCATGAACCTCAAGACGTATTTGAAAACCTGGGAGGGTATCCAGAACGAGAATAGGTGGAGCAGAGTGTTTATCGCAGGGCTAGTGGCGATTGTACTGGTCCTGTCCACCTTGCTATTTAGCAAAAAAACCATTGTCACTATCCAACCTTTCACCCTTCATGATGAAGCCTGGGTTACTGCTGATGATGCTTCTGTTGGCTACAAGGAAGCTTGGGGATTTGCTTTAGCACAGCTGTTTGGAAACGTTACTCCGGCCAGCGTGGGTTTTATCAAAGATCGCATCGATAGATTACTGTCTCCGGCTATCTACAACGATGTGATCAACGTTTTAGAGGTGCAATCCCAGCAAATAATAAATGACAGAGTGAGTATCAGATTTGAGCCTAGGTTTGTTGAGTATGAGCAGAAAACAGGAAAGGTCTTTGTATACGGGTATTCATTCACCAAAGGTATGTCGAATGAGGCAGAAGTTCGCAATGACAGGACATACGAGTTCGAACTAGAGATTTCTAACTATGTGCCGGTGATTGAGTATATGGATACCTATGAAGGTCGTCCGCATACAACGGAGGTACTTGAGAGGTTGCAACGCAGAGAGGAGCGCCGGAGCACACAATGATGATCAAAAGAACAGTATTGGCTCTGGCGGTTACAGTGGCCACATCAGCGACAGCAAGCGCAGAAGATTCGATACCTGTTGTCCCGGCAAGCATAATGAAAAACGCCGCACACGAAGCTAGAAAAGTGGCAATAGAAGAAGATCAGAAAAGGCCACCTAGCTCCAGCTTTTCAGGTGCTCAAGTTTCGCAGGACTCTGTGTTGACCATGGTGCCAGGGGTTAATCAAATCATTCCAGTTGCTATCGGTCACCCTAATCGCATTGTAACGCCATTCGGTAACCCCGAAGTGTTGTCAACATCGCTTACCGGTGGTCAGCAAGAGGGCGAATGCGGCGAGGTGTGTATCAAGGATAACGTCGTATATGTGGCGACGGATAAAGAACACCCCGTCACTATGTTCATTACCGAGAAGGGTAGTGAAGCTCAGGCGCTGAGCTTGACCATGGTGCCACGAAAGATCCCACCCCGCGAAGTATTCCTGAAAATGGAAGGTCAGATCATGGCTGCAGGCCTGTATGCAAGCCCGAAAGCAAAGCGGTGGGAGCAAAGTCAGCCCTATGTCGAGACCATTCGATCCGTTTTCCGGAAGCTGGCGTTGGGAGAAATACCCCAAGGATACACCATGACCGAGATACCCAATAATGTCGCGCCGCCCAGCTGCGAGCCTCCAGGCATACAGGTGACATTTAAAGGCGGGCAGATGCTGATGGGGCATAGCCTCTCAGTGTTTGTCGGTATTGCGGAGAACGTTTCTGGTGATGCTCGTGAGTTCCAAGAAGCAACCTGCGGAAACTGGGATGTGGCAGCCGTCACTACATGGCCGTTGAAAGTGCTGGAGCCAGGTCAGAAAACGGAAGTTTATGTGGCTCGTAAGCAAATCAGAAGTAAAGCACCGACTTCCAAGCGCCCATCATTGTTGGGAGGTATGAAATGATTCAAGGATTTTGGGAGAACCTTAGCCCTAAATCGAAAAGGATTGTCGCCGTTGGATTGGGTGTTGTGGTCATTATCTCCATCGTTTCGATGTTCTCGGGGCAAGAAACGAAGGAGCGGAAAACATCTAGGGAAGAGAGCATCCGGCATATTCTCACCGATACAAATACTCGTGAGGTCGGTATTGATGCGCTCTCTGCCGACCTGAAGCTGGTGGCCAGGGAAAATGAAACACTTAAACGGGATCTTGAGAGGTTCAAGGACGAAGTTGCTCGTAACACGGGGGCTGCCTTTCAAAATGACGCTCTCAGTCGTGATGTGGCGAGAATGCAGGAAGAGCTAAAGAAGCTGAAAGAGCAAAACCGAGAGCTATCTCAGAAGATAAAGAGCGGAGCCTCCATTTCAAGTCAGGATGGTGATACTAGCAATAACGGACGGCAAGGTGGAGCGGACAGTGATCGCGTAAATGGTGTAAATCGGGTGAATGAAGCGGATCTATCCTATTCCAATCCAGAGGATCTCTTCAAAAATGCGCCCGTCCCTGCCGTTGACGAGGAGGCTGATCAAGACGGCAGAACAAAACGAGGGCAACCATCTAAACCAAAGAGCTTGGTGATCACCAGCTATTCATCGTCTAGCGAAGAGTCGGATGAAGACGCTGATGTGGTAACCGAGCAAGATGACATTTACATGCCCGCAGGATCCATCATAACAGGAGTGCTGATTACCGGTATGGATGCGCCGACGGCACAAGGAGCTCGACAGGATCCATTCCCGGCCACTTTGCGAATTCAGAAAGAAGCCATTCTCCCCAATCGGTTCCGTGCAGATATTCGAGAGTGTTTCCTCATTGTTTCCGGATATGGTGACTTGAGCTCAGAGAGGGCCTACCTGCGCGGTGAAACACTGTCTTGCGTGAAGGACAACGGCGAAGTCATCGAAGCGCCGTTCGACTCCTATGCCGTAGGTGAAGATGGCAAGGCCGGTGTACGTGGCCGTCTTGTATCTAAACAGGGCCAGATAATCGCCAAATCGTTAATGGCTGGTTTCCTCAGTGGTGCTGCGGAAGCGTTCGATGTTGACGCTGTACCGACGCTCAACCTCGATAACACCGGGCAGACACAGTTCCAGAAAACAGAGTTCTCTAACACGTTGGCCCAAGGCGCGGCAGCAAAGGGGGCGAGTAGCGCATTGGATCGTATCGCTCAGTTCTACATCCAGATGGCGGAGGGGATCTTCCCGGTAATTGAAATTGATGCTGGGCGCCAAGTCGAAATCATAGTGACCAAGGGCTCCTCACTGCGGGTTCGGGGCTCAAAAGCCGAATAAAAGGGTAGAAAATGCTGAATTTTACCAAAAAGGGAAGAAACGCAGGCGTGGGTTCTCGCCGCCCTTCAGTACCATTTATGAGGATGTTGATGGTTGGCGGCCTGCTGACAACTGTCACCGGCTGTTCATCCCTCAACATCGGCAACAGTGAGTACGCATGTCCCGGTATGCCAAGCGGCGTCCAGTGCATGTCAGCTCGGGATGTTTATGCAGCCACAAATGATGGGCAAGTGCCAAGACCCATGAGCCCTGAAGAGATTGAGGCGACAGCAGACAGCACTCCCGACAAAACAGGGCAGAGGGCTTCGCCTTCCAGCCCGTTGAAGAGTTCGGGCGACGAAGTGATCAACAACTATGTTGCACCGCGTCTCCCTAACAAGCCTGTCCCCATTAGAACACCGGCTCAGGTTATGCGGATATGGATTGCGCCTTGGGAGGACACCAATGGAGACCTCATTGTGACTGGCTATATCTATACCGAAATTGAGCCTCGCCGTTGGGTTATTGGTGACAGCACCCCGGAGAGTGAGCCTGTTATCAGGCCGCTGCAATCAGTGAAGTAACTGCAAGAAAAGGAGTGTTCTATATGAACATTGCACAGTCCGCTCGTACTTTGAGCACCTCGCCTGCGATCATTATGCTGGGTCTGTTGGCGCTGTCGTTTCTCATCTCTAACACTGCGTATGCAGGTGGTGGTGGCGCTGAATTCGATGATGTCTGGGCTACCCTCCGCGAATGGACGGAAGGTACTCTGGGCCGGATCGTTGCTGGCTCCACCATCCTGGTAGGCATTATTGGTGGCATCGCCCGTCAGTCGATGATGGCATTTGCCACGGGTATTGCTGGTGGAATGGGTCTCTACAATACCCCTACCATTGTTGAAACCATCATGTCCGCAACTCTGGAGAAAGTGGCCACTGTTGCGCCGACAGTCATTCAGTTGAGCAACGGATTGGGTGGCTAACCAGCCTTCCGATTGCAGTTGATGCCTGGCCCCCGGCTGCTGCGTGTGGAGCAGTTCGGGGGCGTTTATGTGTAAATTGTAAGGATATTTATGAAAATACGACTGGAGCAGGACCAAATTGATCTCATCTCAACGGCTCTTCTGACACATCGTTGGAAGGTTGAGAAGCAAATCAAAGAGCTTGAGGTTAAGCCTGACAAACTGAACGATTTGGACTACCAAAACCTCGACCGGTACCGCGAAGAGTTTAGGGAGTGTGCGACAGTGATGGACAAACTCGCAGTCAAGCACGACGGTGCTGAAGTAACCTTTCTCTAAAGATGATGCAGCAAGGGCCTAGCATAGTCTCTATGTCCTGCGAGCGGATATTCCCGGACCGTCTCCTTATTCTTGGTCATCTGAGATGTTTCTTGCCTTTGCGCCCCAAAAGGGCAAATAGACGCCCGTGGGTTGAGGTGGCTCTTCGGTAACCTTGACGGTGGATTGATCCACCTTGCAAGGGAGAAACCGATGAAAACACTGAAGCGCAGAGCACTGGCGATAGCCGGAGCGCTGGCGTTGCTGTCTGGGGGAGCGGCCCATGCCGATCTTCTAGAGTATTCCTTCACGGGAGCAGACGGCAGCCAGCGCACTCTACAGCCAAGCGCAAAATATGCGAACCCCACCGGAACAATGACCTTCGCCCTGAGTGCGGGTGTAGATCGGAAGGTTCAGATTTCCATTCTAGACACCTCTGGTGCGGTAATCAGCAGTACGGGCAGTGAGCTCTTGGGGCCGAACGACCGGATACTTGTGGGTGGTCAAGAGTATTATGGAACGTCCCTGTCACTCGACGCCCCTCCAGAGGGTGATTATCAGCTCAAGGCTGAGATCGTCAGTAATGAAGGCACAACAGTTCAGTCTGACATCTATTCTGTGACCTTTGATGTCACGCCTCCGTCAGTCGGCGAATTTCGGCATGACGCATCTCTTATCGCTACTGATCCCGCTACAGGCGCACCGGTCATTGGTGGTCCGTACTACAAGTACAGTGAGCTCTCCGGGATATCAGATGACTCGCCCATGGATGAAGTGGTCTTCTGGACCATTGATGAGCAGGGGAACAAGGGACCTGAGTTTAGGGCTGGTCTCAGCAACGGAGTAGCAACCGTGCCGGATAACACCGTCTTTGCTGGCCGCGATGAGCAGCGATACTCGCTGATGGTACGAGTGGTGGATAGAGCGGGAAACGCCACCATAGCAAGCCACGATGTCCTCTGGGATAACCATGCTACACCTAGGGGTGAACCGGAGATCCTAGCTGTTTACGACCCCATCACTGTCGGCGCCAACAAGTATATGGGGCGTGATGAATTAGCCGGTTTCACTGCGTACACGCCGAACATGGTGGTTCGCACGAATCCAACAAAAGTGCTTGTCCGTTTTCCGAAACAGAATCACGTTACGGAAACGCCATTTGGGTTAGGCATCCCCAGACACTGCAACCCCAATCACTGCATAGGTCGAGATGTGCTGTTCACCGACAGCAGTTTCGTGTACTCGCTCTCCTACAATAACCTGAATCTCGACTCCTTCGGGAGCTTTCGTACAAAAGTCAGGAGTAGCGACCACCTCTCCAATGCTTGGGTAAAGGACCTATATTTGACAGTTGATGACTCGACACCTATCGCACCCGTTATTACCCAGGTACGTTGGTGGGATGACGCAACGCAAGAGTGGAAGGGGACCAACCGATACCTTGGTCTGGAAGAGAAAGACACACACTTCACAAAGGCCCTGGTTAAGGTTCAACCTCGCTCCTACCGTCAAAAGATCCGTGTGCAGAATTCGACTACCAAGGTTTTTACCTACGCATACGTGGAACCTGGCGATACCGAAGTCGAGGTCGAGTTTGACTCCCTACCCTATCAGTATTATATGGAGCGCAATGGAGACTACTATCGGAATAACATGTATGTCCTTTCCTTCAGTGAAGGATTGACGACGATGACGCTGACGGACTCTGGACTTAAAGAAGAACCCGTCACGCTCGTTTCTGATCTGAAATGGGTCACGACTGACAGTGACTTCTCCCCTCCGACCATGACCGATCTGGTGATCGACGAGTCCACCCGTGAAATCCGCGTTGGGACGTATGACACCAGTGAGCTGGTTGTGCGAGGTACTGCATTGTTTCCGAACTGGCGTATCAAGTCAGAAAGCTCAACGCTTTCTATTTCGTCTTCTGCTGGAGTCACTACCCAACTGCCGCTGAAGCGTGAGGAAGTCCAAAATAACTGGACGCGGACATTTGTCTATGACGCCAGTGGCCTGCCTGATGGACGCTATACCTCCTTAACCACGGTCTTGCGTGACACATTCAACAACGAGACGGTGCTAACTCAGCCGGTCGATTACCTTCTGGATCTTGTTCCTCCCGATATAACCGTCTCTGTGGCGAATGGACAGAGCATCGAGTCGCTCGATGAGATCCTCATCACCATCAATGACAATCATGATGATCAGCCCGGTATCACATCCTTGCGCTTGTCGGGTGGGCCTGCGAACGAGAATGTGCAGCTGGCCGCACGGGCGATGAGGGGCGGGCGCTACGGCCTTGAGTATCCAGTCATGTTTCCTTCGTTGCAGGAGGGAGAGTCATACTTGCTCACGGTCGAGGCCACTGACAGCCAAGGCAATACGGCCCAGGTAGTTGTGGACTTTGAATACAAGCCCCGTCAGGTGACACTGGCGGACGGCATGGACGGCAAGCTGATGGTGCCTGCGGTGACGCAGGAGTTCCAGCGCCAGGGCGGTGGGGAGATCATCCAGACCGAGCCGCTCACGCTGTCGGACGGGGCCGTGGTCTCCGGTACCTATGATGTATTCGCGACCTTGCGCTCGGATGCGGAGGTGCCGCTGGTGGTCAACGGCATCCGCATCGAACCGGGCCAGACCATGAGCGTCATGAGCCAGCACAACTTTGCCAGCTCGGGCGGGCGCATCAACCTGCCGCTGCGGCCTGCGGTGGCCGGGGTCGAGGGCTCCTCGAACCTGCTGGTGATGACTTCGGCACCGAACTCTCCGGTGCTGGTGCTGGACGTGAACACCTGGGTCGGCAAAGCCAAATTGTCCGCCGAGAAGTGGGCGGTGCGCCAGGTCATCGATCCGGTGAGCATTACGGCCTCGCCGGAGGCCGGAGTGGTCTGCCGCCTGACCAGTGACGAGACCGCTGCCCGTGCAGCGGACCCGGTGCGCGACCCGGTGTGTCTGCTGGAGTGGGAGCAGACCCCGGATGAAGCGGAGCAGGTGGAGGCCGAGGCCGGAGGCCTGAAGCTGACCTCCCTGCAAGGGCAGGCGGTGGCGCTGGGCGAGCAGCCGGTGAGCTACAGCCTGTACCTGTTCAGCGGCGATGGCCGCAAGATCCGTGTCGGCGGTGGTGGTGACATCCTGACGGTGAGTTCGGCGTTCGGTGCCGTGGCGTACCAGCCGCTGGGTGAGCTGGCCGAGGTGTACCGGGTGATCCAGGACTTCGATGTGCGGATGAAGCAGACCCTGGGGCCAGCCTGCACCCTGACCCTGGATGCTCTCCAGGCGCAGGACGCGGCGCAGAACCGCCAGATCGGCAGCCGCAGTAATACCTGTCTGTTCGAGTGGATCGAGATCCCGGACGGGATGCAGCAGGATCCGTACTCGGAGAGCCCGAACCTGTTCGGTGCCCTGCGCGAGAAGCAGACGCACATGCTGCGCTGGCGCGTGAGCATCTTCACCCGCAACGGCACCCGCGTCACGCTGGCGACCGAGAGCCATGCCATCGAGGCGGTGGATCCCCCGGCGCCGGAGATCGGCATTCTGTCGGAATACCACTATGCCGACGATCTGTACATGGTGCCGATGGCAGGCGGCTATCTGGGAGACGCCATCATCGAGGGCGAGCTGACGCCGATGGACGTGCGGATGAGCCGCGACGGCGAGGAAACCACCCACGAGACCTTCCAGCCGGGGCATGGCGTCAGCCACAAGGTGTTCCGGCGCATGGTGACCGAGGCGGCGGACCTGTGGGATGAGACGGTGTTCAACATCGCGGCGGCCTACAACATCCTGCCGGAGGTTGGCACCGAGCAGCGGGTCCGGGCCGTGGCGGTACCGGGTTACGACATCGCACCGCAGATCGACGTGGACGTGAGCGAGGCGCTGGACACGGCACCGCTGCCGGTCACGGTGCGTATCGGCAACCGGCTGATGCCGGAGGCGGCCTACGACGCGGCCACGATGGGCGAATGGCAGCTCCGGCTGGTGCGGGAGGAGCGGTTCGACGAAGTGGTGCCGATGACCGACTACGTGGATGCGCCGACCGGCGAGGTGCAGTTCAACCTGGACCTGAGCGGTATCGAACGGGCCGTGCGCCTGGTGGCTCAGGCCCGCCTGAAGAGCCCGATCGAAGGCTACGAACGGGTCGAGAGCAGCCAGCGGATGTTCCTGACGGTGCTACGCGGTGGCGCGATTGACGCCAGCGTGGAAGGTCGCCGCCTGTCGGGCGCGGCGCCGTTCTCGACGGTGTTGCAGCTGGCGCTGGAGAACCGGGCGGATACCGCTGCGACCGGAGACGTGATCTGGGAGGTCAGCGCCGATGGCGGCAGCAGCTGGGAGAGCCATCAGTCGAGCGACCGTAATCGGTTCCGTTGGTACAAGACCTACGAGAAGGGGAGTACCTGGTACGAGCGAAGGTGATCAACGTGAACTCGGGGGCGGAGTCGTACACCGAGACGCTGGAGGTGATCGCCTACGACGCGCCGCAGGTGACCATCGACGGGGCGCGGACCCTGTTCGTGGGCACCGAGGCCCGCTATACGGCGACGGCGACGGGGCCGGATGGGACGCCGCTGGAGGGCGCGGTCATCAAGTGGACACAGGACCGGGGCGAGACCTTCTTCCACGAAGGGCCGACCCTGACCCTGAGCAGCGATACCGCGCAGCGGTTCAGCTTCGAGGCCTGGGTGCGCGATGCGACCGCCCCGGATGACGACCGCTATGCGTACACCCGCGAGCGGGCGTATGCGGACTTTCGTCCGGTGAAGGGGCCGCGTGTGTTCATGACCGGGCCACGGGTGATCGAGACCGGCAAGGCGTACGACTACCAGGTGCGCCTGAGCCCGCCGTACAAGGGCATGGACGTGGAGCTGGCGGGTTACTTCACGCTGCCGAACGGCGAGGCCGTGGACGGCGAGACGCTGCGCTACAGCCCGACCGAAGCCGACCTGGCGGCGGGCAGTATGGCGCTGGGCTACACGGCCTGGGTGAAGGGCTACCGCGATGCCGGTACCGAGGCGAAGCAGGACATCCGGGCGCGGGTCTGGGAATACGTGTGGCCCGACTTCAACCTGCACCTGCGCAGCAGCGCGAGCATGGCGCCAGCGGAGGTGACGGCACGGGTGCGCGAGATCGCGTTCCGGGGCCAGCTGGACGCGCCGCAGTACCGCTGGGAGTTGCCGGAAGGAAACGGGTTCACGGTGACCGAGGACCGCTGGGACGACATGCGGGGGCTCCAGATCACGGCGCCGGGGACCTACCCGGTGCGGGTGACGATCAGCGATGCCCGAGGCAATGTGGCCGTGGTCGAAGGGACACTGGAGATCGGTGAGGCCCCGCCGTATGAGGTGGCGATCACCTACAGTGCGTCGAATGACTACAGCCGGGAGCCGCTGGAGCTGCGGCTGCGCCCGTATGTGACGGGCGGGCACCCGCGAGACCGGGTGGTGGAGCGCCTCTACCAGGTGGATGGCGAGGCGGTCGAGAGCAGCGGTTACAGCGCCCGGACGGTGCTGGAGCAGGGCCGCCATGAGGTAAGCCTGACCATCCGCTCGCAGATGGGCAAGGAGGTCACCAAGACGATGACGGTGGACGTGGCGGAGAACCAGCCCCCGGTGTGCTCGATCCGCGTGGATGACGGCTACAGTTCCTGGCGGCTGTATGCGGAGTGCGAGGACGTGGACGGCGACATGGATGCCTTCGAGTGGAAGGTGAACGGTGAGCAGGTATCGGTGCGGTCGAACCGCCTGACGCTGCTGAAGGGCAGCTACGACGACGCGCTGCCGCAGGTGGAGCTCGTCGGTTACGACGATGCGGGCGACCCGTCATCGAGCGTGACGGCCCAGTAACCCGAGCACAGAGGCCCTGTCTACACCGGGCCTTTTTCTTTCACATGTGAAAGATTTTGAGGAAGACATGGAAGAACTCAAGCAAGCTCTGATCGAGCTGGTGTCGATATTGAGCGTGCCAGCAATCGCATCAGTCTGGTTATGGGCCGCGAACGAGCTGTACTACCGAGCATTTGGTCGCTACAAGTACAGGGCCATACTGACCACAGGAATTATCGGAACACCTGTGCATGAAACCGCACATGCCGTAACAGCAATACTGTTTGGCATGAAAGTAACAGAGATCGCTTTCTTCAAGCCGGATCCGGTCTCACAGACGCTTGGCTATGTGACTTACCAATACAATCCATCTTACTTCATTCACCGCCTCGGAATGCTGTTTACAGGCCTTGCTCCCCTGTTTGCTGGGGCATACTTAGTCTATTGGTTCTTCAGCGTCACGCACCTGCCAAACCTCCATGGCTTCTTTGTTCTGTCAGATCAAAGGATGCTGGCTGAAATAGGAACGTTAAGAGCTCTCGGACAGTGGGCCTTCACAATGGTGGAATGCATCACATCCTGGGATGCTGTGCTGGCAATCCTGGGGGCGATGATGGTGGGGCTCCATGCAACGCCCAGTGTAGCGGATCTCAAAGGCTGCCTCAGAGGTGCCCTGGCGGTACTGGTTGTTCTTCTAACCTATTGGGGAGTCCTGAAGTTGCTACCGTCCCCACCGGAGCTGCTCATTGTGAAGTCCGTTCAATGGCTCAATCATCTTGGCACTGCAATACTGCAAATGGCTTTACTGTCTGTGCTCGGGGCTGTTGCCCTATCTGCCGTAGGCTTCGCCACGAACCGAATCATTCTGAAGAAGAAGCGTCTGAATGCTGCTCGTTTCAGACTCGAAAGCGGAGAAAAATCGGGAGAACCGCTGTAATTGTCCAAATTGGGCTAATGTAGAGGCGTCTCTCCGTTGCGCCCACCAATAAACTGTCCTCTGTTTGGTAATCCGCCCTGTGAGGACAGTCATGCACCAGAAGATCTTAAAGGCCGTCGTTATCACCGTGCTATCGGTGTCAGGAGGCACGTCAGCTCAAGCCATTGAACTCGACCTATCTGACCCTCAGAAAAATAAGTTGGACGCGGTTGTAGACCTTCCCATCAAAAGCCTGAAGGCTGTGGAAGCGAATGGCGAGATCCTCTTCATGTCCGAGAACGGGCGGTTCGTCCTGAGGGGACAGCTGTACGACATCTGGTACAAGGATACTGTAGATACCATCCGCCAGATGGAGGACGCGGCCACACGGATTCACTTTGATCGGATGGGGGCCAACCTGGATGACTACAACACCCTCACGATAGGTGATGGCGACAAACAAGTTGTTGCCTTTGTCGATCCCCAATGCTCGATCTGCCACAAACTGATGAAAGACTCAGAAAGTATGGCAAGTGACTATACCTTCAAGTTCGTCGTGGTTCCTGCCCTAGGCGACAGGTCAGATGAATTGTCCCGGAAAGTGTATTGCGCCGCCGACCGTCATGACGCCCTCGATGCCTACATGCAAAATGCGCTCGAAACCCTGCCCCAAAAGCGAAGCTGCGACACCAAACAATACGATCTAACCCTGATGATGGCTCATCTACTGGACATTAAAGGGGTTCCGTTTGTGGTAGCACCTGATGGACGGTATAGCGAAGGCCGCCCTCAAGACCTGAAAATGTGGTTGGAGGGCTAATAGGTGAACCTTGTCTCCATCAAAAAGAAAATCAACAAAAAACTCATCCCTGAGGAGCTTAGAGCTGCGGGAGTCATACCGGTATTGGCATATTCTGAAGAAGAATATGCCTTTCTGATGGACGATAGGAGCATTGGGTTTGGCTTCCTATGTCAGCCCCTGAATTCATCGACTGAAAAGATCCAAGAGCGAGCTGTGGGAATGCTCAATCAAGAGTTTCCCGCAAAGTCTACAATGCAGTTCATCCTGTTCCGCTCACCGGATATTACCCAAGATCTATACCGAATGATCGAGTTGAGGGATGGTTATCAGCATGATCTGCTTTCCTCCGTCATTCGGGAGCGCGTTGAGTTCTTGAAACACCATACAGGTGAAAAGATCATCGGTAAAAATGAGCGAGGCTACTATGACAGCGGCCAGATCCAAGACACGAAGCTGATTGTCACTGTCAAGGTACCGACCAAGGACACAAAGCCCAGTGACTCGGAAATGCAGGCTCTGCAAGATCTCCGTGGCAAGGTGGAGTCGTCACTACAGACGGTCGGATTGCGCCCAGTCCCTATGACTGCGGTGAGCTATATCCGTGTCATGGGCACCATGCTCAACTGGGGAGACGACGCTTCCTGGCGAACGAACTCATCGAGCTGGGATACAGACCGACCAATTTGCGAGCAGGTCTTTGACTATGGCACTGACATTGCTTTGACCAAGGACAGTCTTCAGCTGGGCGACCAGTACGTCAAACTTCTGTCTGCCAAGAAACTGCCAGACGTATTCTACTTCGGTGACGCTATCACCTACATCGGTGATATCAGTGGTGGTAACTCGAACATTAAAGAGAACTACATGATAGTCACCAATATCTTCTTTCCTGACCCGGAAAATATGAAGAGCACCTTGGACCGTAAACGGCAGTTTGCGGTGAACCAAGCATACGGTCCGATGCTCAAGTTCGTGCCGGTCCTGGCGGACAAGAAGGAGGGTTTCGATGTTCTTTACGACTCGATGAAGGAAGGACAGAAACCGATCAAGATCAGCTATTCCATGGTGATCTTCGCCCCTACTAAAGAGCGGGCTGATGCGGCGGCCATGTCAGCGCGAAACATCTGGCGCGAAACGCGTTTTGACCTGATGGAAGACAAGTTTGTACTGTTGCCCATGCTGATCAACAACCTTCCGCTCTGTACGGATAGGGAATCCATTCAAGACCTATTCCGACATAAAACAATGACGACGGAGCAGGCGGCTGTCCTGCTCCCAATCTTCTCGGAGTGGAAAGGGACCGGTACCTATCACGCTTCGCTTATTTCGCGAAACGGGCAGCTCATGAGTTTGTCTCTTCACGACAGCAACACCAACAAAAACCTGGTGATAGCGGCGGAGTCAGGTTCAGGTAAGTCATTCCTGACCAACGAACTCATCTTCTCCTACTTGTCCGAGGGCGCCCAGGTTTGGGTTATCGACGCGGGTAAGTCCTACCAGAAGCTGTCCGAGTTGCTAATGGGAGACTTCGTTCACTTTGAAGAAGGTACGGGCGTTTGTCTGAATCCGTTCGAGCTGATCCAGAACTATGAGGACGAGGAAGACGCCATCGTAAGCCTGGTTAGTGCCATGGCGTCAGCGAAGGGCAATCTCAGCGAATGGCAAGTATCGGCTCTCAAGCAAGTTATGACGGATGTTTGGGAAGAGAAAGGCCGAGACACGAAGGTGGACGACGTTGCCTCTCGTTGCTTGGAGGACCATCAAGATCAGCGCCTGAAGGATGTGGGCATGCAGCTATACCCGTTTACCTCCAAGGGGAGTTATGGCAAATACTTCGCTCATGACAACAACGTCTCTTTCCAGAACCAGTTCACGGTGCTCGAACTTGACGAACTGCAAGGTCGAAAGCATCTCCGTCAGGTTGTTCTATTGCAGCTCATCTACCAGATCCAGCAGGAAGTATTTCTGGGTGAGCGTAACCGCAAGAAAGTGGTGATCGTCGACGAAGCCTGGGATCTCCTGAAGGAAGGCGAGGTGTCGGTTTTCATGGAGCACGCCTACAGAAAATTCCGGAAATACGGTGGCTCCGTTGTCATCGCAACACAGTCTATCAACGATCTCTATGAGAATACTGTTGGCCGTGCAATTGCTGAAAACTCGGCCAGCATGTACCTCCTGGGTCAGACGGAAGAAACCGTGGAGTCAGTTAAGCGCAGTGGTCGTCTTACGCTTTCCGAAGGCGGATTCAACGTTCTGAAGACCGTACATACAGTACAAGGCATCTACTCCGAGATCTTCATCAAATCCAAGACGGGAATGGGAGTTGGTCGCCTCATTGTAGGCGATTTTCAGAAGCTCTTGTACTCAACCGACCCCCGTGATGTCGATGCAATCGATCAGTACGTGAAGCGCGGGCTGAGTATTCCCGATGCCATCCGTGCGGTCATGCAGGACCGGGCTCGTACATAGCAGAGGGGTTCTCAATGGAAATCAAGACAATCGCTTTAGCAGCAACTATCGGCACACTTGGCGGTGCCGCAACCTCCCATTTCATGTTGGAAAGTCGTCACTCCAGCCTAGACAGCCGCTTACAGAAGTCGCCTCCTGTCGTTGTCGTGGACTTTGCGAAAATGGCGATGAACTATCCGGAAGGAGCCTCCACGGAGCAGGTGGAAGAGTTAATGATGCAGACCAATAACGCAGTGATAAAGCTGCGTGAAGCCGGCTATCTCGTGTTGGATGCTGGCGCGGTCGTGGCTGCTCCAGAAGACTTATATTTGCCAGAGGATCTAGGCCGATGAGGCTGGTGGTAAAAAAGGAGTCTTGGCCACGCTTTTGTGCCAAGGCAGGTATAGCGCTTACCATTATATGGGCGGCGGGCACGGCATTCGCTGACCGTTACCGGATCGGAATTGATAGTCAGGTGGTGAAATGCATTCCTGGGTACTCTGTATACCTGATAGATAAGAAAGACCTGGAGCTGAAGAGGGACGCTATCTATGTGTTCACAGCACGAGGATTACAGCCGGTCTATGAAGATGGGACCGAGATGGTGAAATACCTCAGAGGCATACCTGGCGACCACATAGCTATAAAATATCAGGGCAATATCTACGTGAACGACAAGTATGTCGGCTACGGTCTTTCCCATGCAGAAAAGATCGGGCAGCCTGAAGAATCATTTTTAGGAGAGGCAAAGCTGAAGCCTGGGAACTACTGGTTTATGGGAACAAGTGATCAGAGTTTCGATTCGAGATACTGGGGGACAGTGAAAGATGACCAAATCATTGGCCGTGCCTATCCGCTTTTTTAAGGCAGTTGCACTAACTGTATCGATATTCGCTACAGCGGGTCAGGCGCAGCCTCTGCCAACCCAGTCGCCATTGACTGATGAGGACCTGGCGTTTGTCCAGAAATCCAAGGAGCTTGCAGATAAAGCAAGCGCCATGGAAACTCCGGACTGGCTTCGTACTGACACAAGAAGGTTCACTGAGGCCCATAAGGAAGCGAGAGAGTTAGTAGCGCAACTTCAACAAACAGACCCGACAATGAAGCGGATGTCGGATCTGAAAATGGCCAAGCAGCGGTTCTCGAACCAACGAACTCTGATCTTTGTTTCCCATTCTCTGGGCGAACAGGGGTTGGACGATGTTCTTGAGGCAGCATCTAAAAATCCAGATACGTTGGTTGTTTTCAGGGGAATTCCTGCACAGGCCAATCTGGGAGAAGCAGTGCTCGATATCCAGCAGATGGCCGCTGAGCGCGACCCAGTACCCAATATTGTTATTAACCCAGTCTTATTCACTGAGTACAACGTGACTTCGGTGCCGACCATTGTTGTTAGAACAGGACAATCCACGCTCCCAGGCGAACTCCCCGAAGAGTTGGCCCGCGTCTCTGGCCTCTCTAACCCGGCTTGGATCGAGCGGCAGATCGAATCCGGTAGAGGGGGGATTTTGGGGCTCGCGGCCCAGTGGCAGAAATCAGCGAACCTGACCTGATTGAGCTGATGAAGCAACGGTTTGCGCAAATTGATTGGGAAGAGAAGAAGGAGGCGGCAATTCGAAATTTCTGGGAGCAGCAGAGCTTCCGGGAACTGCCTGAAGCGCACAAAGATAGAGTCCGTGAGATCGACCCTACCGTGTATATAGCCGAAGACATTACTGCACCTGATGGAACAGTGATTGCGAAGCAGGGAGATCTTATCAACCCGTTGGACGTGGCGCCTTTCACCCAAGCTGTTGTCGTTCTGGATCCGCTGGATGAAGACCAAGTAGTTCGAGTGAAGGACGCGCTCCCAGAGATAGGCAAGATTCCCGGGGTTACTCGGGTCACCTATATAGTAACCCGCTTGGACAGGGAGAAAGGCTGGGACTCTTACAGGAGTGTGACGGATGCCTTTGACGCGCCAGTATTCCTGCTTACACCGGATGTCGCTCAACGATTCGAGTTGGAGTATGTGCCGTCCATCATTACAGCCCAAAAAGGCCGCTTTGTAGTGACAGAGCTGGCGGATAGGAGAAATGAACCGTGATTATTCCGATGTTTCAGCCGGTCAAGTCAACTACCACCGGAGATATAGTGGGCGCTGAAGTACTAATCCGCTGGTTATTTGATGGCGTCTACTATTCGCCCAGTGATGTCCGTGTGGAGATTCGCTGGGGCGACATCGACAAGGCAATGATTCTGCTTCTAATTAAGAATATAGACGCCATAGATAAGCGGTACAATCAGATTATGGTTAATGTATCCGAAGACACCCTGAAATCTGATCATTTATTTCATAGCTGGTGCAAGCAGGTTCGCCGCTTCAACATGCTTAGCAGAACTGAGTTTATGGTTGAGGTAACTGAGGGCGTTTCGGACACCACAATACTGAGACGTTGGGATGCATTGAAGAAACTTGGCGCCTCGTTAGTTATGGATGATTACGGTCACCAAAACTCATCGTTAGATCGACTTGTTTCCTATCCTTGGGACGCTTGCAAGTTTGATGTGAAGCGTGTTGCTGGGACTGATCGTAAAGATGCAGAGGGTCTTCAGTTCTGTCGAGATAAAGGGATCCGCATCATTGGTGAACAGGTTGAGACTGAAAGGTTGGCGAGCCAGGCGGCGGTACTTGGTATCAAGCTCCAGCAAGGATATCTCCACGGTAGGGCGGAACTCCTTGATGGCTGGGTGACGCATGAAGTGAAAGAGGCGATTGCGGTGCCATGAAGATGCAGAAAATTCTATACGCACTGTATTTGAGTGTGGTCGCACTGGTGAGCTCGAACGCAAACGCCGATCCCGGCTGCCAAGACGCTCAAATCATTGGGCCGAGGATGATCACCGATATATGTTGGTCATGTATATTTCCCATCCGGATTGCCGGAGTACCGATATCGGACGGAGGCCGCATACCAGATGAGGCCGTGAGTAATCCCCTGTGCGCTTGTGAAGATAACCAAGGAGTGTTTCGCCCTGGAGTGACCACATCGATGTGGGAACCCGCTCGCTTGGTTGAATTTCAACGAGTACCGGGATGCTCCTCGGTCCTCAATGGTATGCGGTTCCCGTTTGACCGTACAAACCAAGGACACCATGGCGAGGCTGTCTACGATGGGGGAGATGGGTCGTTCACACACTACCACTACTACAGCTTTCCAGTCATGCAGATGCTGGACATGTTCGTAAAACAAAGCTGTAACCCGGATGGATACGTTGATCTTGATGTGATGTATCTGAGTGAGCTGGATCCGACCTGGAACAACGACGAGCTCGCATTTTTCACGAATCCTGAAGCCGCAGCCGTTGCCAACCCTGTAGCGACCTTGGCGTGTACTGCCGATGCGGTCTCAGCAACAGCTGGTAGGCCAATTAAGGAAATGTTTTGGTGTGCGGGAACTTGGGGCAATCTTTATCCGCTGAGTGGGAATCAGAACGGTGGTAAGGGTGTGCTGCGAGATACCAGCCTCCTGTCTGCAAGGGTTCTTGCTGCCTTGCATAGACGCGGGCTGGCATGGGGGACTATGGGGGGGATGCCATGTGTAGAGGCAGGATTGTTCCAACGTTACCCAAGACCCAGTACAAATTCACTATATTGCATCCCATCCCTGAGACCAATTCTGACCATGTTATTGGTGAGTCTACAATGACTTGGGGGCTATCTCGAACTATACCTGCGATTGGTCAGGACCCTATATATATGGTTTGGCGTTGGAATGACTGTTGTAACCATTAATAAAATTCACCTGAGACCATTTTTGTAATGACGGGACGTGAAGCGTCGGTCAATTGCATTTGGAGGTCTGTTCTCGTCATAGGCCGCTGCCGGCCCATCTAGCCCCTCTCGCGATGGCTGACATCTAGCGCGAGGCTGACGTGTCAAAAGCATCCTCCAAGCATCGCCCCAGAGGCTGCGAGCACGAGCGTCCCCAACTTCGGACCCTCAAAAATCTTTCACATGTGAAAGATTTTGGCCGCAGAAGCAGTCCTCCTTGGGGAGGGCTGGCAGCGGCTTGCTGGCATGGAACAGATAGCTGTGGAAGGAGAGGTTACCGAAAACGATTGAAGTCGCTGAACAAAAGAGGAAGCTAACGGCCGATCCGCCCCCGCTGTTGATGGCAGCGACATCTGGCGCGAGGCTGCCGCGTCAAATGCCTCCACGATGCAGCGTCCGAGCTGCTAGTCATCCGAGCGTTGCGCCTGACAAATCTTTCACATGTGAAAGATTGTGACCGCAGAAGCAGTACTTCTTGGAGGAGGGGAGGGTAGGCAGCGAGTTGCCAGGACGGTACAGATAGCTATGAGAGGAGAAGTCATCCACAACGATTGCAGTAGCTGAACGGCCGCAGCCGCTGGAGCTCCGGTATAGGGCACGGGTTATCCTGTTTCTTATACTTCCGAGCGTGCCCGCCACACTCTACTGCCAATTGGTGTCTGACAGGTCAGACACTACGATGTTTGTGTATCGTATAATTGCTGAAACGACACCCAAGCTTGGTGAAGGCTCTCCGGCAATAGACAACGTTTTTCATCGCTGTTGTAGGTAGTGCGGAATGCCAGAGCTCTATTGACGCTGTAGCCGCAGTAGCGCTTTGTCCGGCTGACCATGGTCGGGTGACGAGATCCAAGGGAAACTGCCTGAGGAGATCTGCTCATTGCCCAACCGTGACATTAGAGGCACTGCTCTCGTTTCGAATCGCAACAGCTGGGACGGGTCCGCACGCGGCGCGACCTTGCGGTAACTCAGAAATCTTTCACATGTGAAAGATTTGTGCTGCAGAGTCAAACGGGAGGCCTGTGCGGACCGGCAAGGTCGACATGGTGTTAGAACAACTCCGTTGGCGTTATCGGTGGTGGAGAGAACTATCAGAGGTAGGTAATGGCCTGTAGCAAAGGGACCAGTCGGGCCTTGCGACGGTGAAGCTTGAGCAACTGTTCCAAATAGTCTTGCCAGACAGTCGATTCACCCCGGGCCTGGTAGTCTTGCCTGACGGCTGCCAGCCATTCGACCGCAGTCCATTCGCGAAGATGCATGACCTTCGGTGCCAGAAGGTCCCATTCTCCAGCCTCCGCTAACGGCCATTTGGCAGCAAACGTTGCTTCTGTCAGCCGGTACTTTAAAGCCCCTCGGTTGAGGGGCTTCGTATCAGCAGTGGGAGCTGCCGTGCGATGAACTCGCCAGTTTAGAGTTGACCAGCCGGCTCAGCGAAATTTTCTGTTCCGCCGCCTCTATCGCCAGCCTTCGATGCATTTCAGGCGTCGTCCGCAGCATGAACTTGCCGGAGAAGTTTTTTAATGCCAGCGGTTCGGGTACCGGTTCGCCGTTTTTCTGCATGTCCTCCACGACATCCTCGATCAGATCCATGATCCCCTGCAGAGCCTCGTGTGGTGTCTCAGCCAAGTGCGAGAGGCTAGGGAACTCTGCACAGAGCCCTACGTATTCTTCGTCGTCGAGAGACCACACAACTCTGTAGGCGTATTTGGGTGCTACCGGTGTAGCCATAGTTCGTCCTCGTTGTCGGGTTTGACGGTGCAAAGCCAGCGATCACTCTGCATTCTGCAATTGGTCTATTGCGCTGAGTAATTGCTTGATCTGATAAACCTTTGCCTTTCCATTTTTGCCGGATTGCAGGTTGACTCTAGGGTCGCCAGGCCATGGTGTCTTGAAAATCGTATGGCTGCCACCGCTGCGTCTCGGCTCGCCAAAGTAGTGTGTAACTACCCGTACCGCATCTATGTACCTGATACCTTTGGGGTTGTCGCGCATCGACTGCACGAGGTCCTCTATTGAAGCGGAAGCCATGTAGTCCCCTCAGTCCTTAAAACAAGCATAGTATCAGTATTGATACTATTCAACCAGTAGTTGAATGGTGTTAGTTAGAGGTAGAAGCGGGCAGACCATCTCTCAGGCAGTCTGGACTCGATGTCTTTCTGCTGCGCGAGAATCGTTTAGGCACGCGGAGTTCTATGGAACAGAGATCTATGACTATCCCCCAACTTTCATTGGCGAGGTTGTCGACTGAAGGTGATCAACAAACGGCACCACTGACGGACCGGTAGGTGTCTACGAACGGGTCATGCTAATCGCAAGCGCGTTTAGGCAGCTTCAGCTAACGGCCATTTGCGGTCTCCCGTCCGATTGGTCAACTCCGTTTAGGGAACGTTTGCAGGCTCCGGAAGCGATTCCCGCCATCATCGAACACCTGGAACAGCAACTGCAATCCCAGCTCAGATGCCCCTACTGTGACCATGATCAGATCTACCGCTGGGGCACCCTCAAAGGCATACAACGCTACCGGTGCCGCAGTTGCCAGAAAACCTTTACCGCTCTCACGGGGACGCCGCTGGCGCACCTGCACAAGCGCGAGTTGCGGATGGAGTATGCGCAGTCGATGCTCAACTCCGAAGTGCTGCGTACCGCCGCAGCCCGCTGTCAGGTCCATTTGACGACCTCATTCCGCTGGCGCCACCGCTTTCTGAAACTGGCGGACTTCCTCAATGCCGACACACTCAACGACATCGTCGAGGCTGGTCAGACCCTGTTCCGCGAATCCTTCAAGGGAAAATGTAAGATCAGCCAGCGCACCGCGCGCAAACGCGGCAATGCCGGTAAAAAGGAGGCAAAGTGGGTGCCGGTACTGGTGGCGCGTGACCGCAGTGCCGGCGAAGCCGACTTTGTGCTCGACCACTTCACGCTGAAAAATGTCGAACAGCACCGGCTCCCACGATTGAGCCCGGATATGGTGCTCTGTACCGACGGTCAGCTGACCTTTGAGGCCTGGCCGCCAAGCATCACCTCGCGCGTCAGGTGATCAATGCCAGCGCCGGCGAACACCTGAAGGCACCTGCCTTTCACATCCAGGGCGTGAACAACTATCACCAGCGCCTCAAAGGCTGGATCCAGCGTTTCCATGGGGTCGCCACCAAATATCTACCGCATTATCTGGGCTGGTACCGCTGGTTTGATCAGCATCGAGCGAAACTGAACCAACCGTTTGATTTTATGGCAGATTTAATCACGATTGAAAATCGTCGAAATATATCCCGAACATAGCCCAGTACGGGCATAAACTGAAGCTGGCGAGCGGTCGAAGCGGGTTGGTACTGGACGCTGTGATCGAAGAGGGCAACTCGACCGACAGTGATCGCTTTATTCCGCTACTGGAACAACTGATCGATATCTACGCCTGTGCTTCCCAGGCAAGTGGCCGCAGACTGCGGCTACGCCAGCAAAGACAATGTGCAGCAGGCCAAAGACAAAAGCGTAAAGGATTTGTCCTTTCTCAAAAAGAAGAGGCTGAAGGTCGAGCAGGTGACGAAGATGGAGGCATATGTGTATCCATAAAGAGACGGTTGTTTTTTATAAAGAATCCATCTAATAGCACCAATGTCATCCTGCTATAGTGGTGGCTGAGTGGTACCGGCCAGCCATGTCCGGTATCTGCGGTACCATGTCTAAAGATCCTCTCTCGATAAAGGCAAAGCCCGAGTAATCGGGTGACGCAAAGTCTCGGATCCGAATCGGATGGCCGGACTACCGAAAGAGAGTGAACCTTCACGAGCCAAGGCCCGAGGATCTTTCGAACAGGGGGTTCGAAGGCATTGCGGACCAAAGCGGGTCTGTCCTAGCTGGGTTTCGACTGATACCTCGCTGCCTTTTAAAGCCATCCTGTTGAATGCTGGAGATAGTCGGACCTGCATGTTTCGCTGGGCACATGCTGGTGCAGAATGCCGTCGTTGGGAGACCTGTCGGAACAGACAGGCCGGCCTTGCCGGCTGCCAGTTGGGCGTCTGACGGGGCGGTCTGCTCAAGTTAACGCTACTGGGGTAATGCACGTCAACGGAACCCTTGGCGTACGATCCGAGGTCTGCGGCCACCCCGGGATGGGCGGCGGCGGGATGGCTCGGTCGCGCCCTCAGCAGGAGCAAAGCTATGGGTGTGTCGCAGCAATTCAATTTTTTAACCACTTTCTCCCCCGTATTGCGAAACAGGTCGACGCTGCTCAGGTCAGGCAGAGGCGCGCTGCTGACATTTCTGCCGCTGCTTCTGCTGACGGTATGGCTCTGGTGGAATGCGCTGTCGGATGTGACGCAATCTGCTCGCGAACGCTTCGAATTCAGAGTCAGCGAAGCCCAATTTGCCATTGAGCAACGCCTGTTGGCATACGAACAGGTCCTTCGCGGCGGTGTCGGCCTGTTCGCAGCCAGCGATCAAGTCACCCGGGATGAATGGCGCACTTATGTACGTAATCTCGATGTCGACACTAATTACCCCGGTATTCAAGGGTTTGGCTTCTCGAAGCGGGTCCTGCCGAGTCAGCGCGAGGCCCATATACAGTCTGTTCGCGCCGATGGTTTTCTGGACTATACGCTGTGGCCCGGTGAGGAACGCAGCGAATACACCGCCATCGTCTATCTTGAACCCTTTGACTGGCGCAACCAGCGGGCCTTCGGCTATGACATGTTCTCGGAGCCGGTGCGTCACGAGGCCATGGTGCGCGCTCGTGATACTGCTCTCCCGGCCATGTCGGGCCGGGTGACCCTGGTTCAGGAAACGGGGCAGGCTGTCCAGCACGGTTTTCTGATGTATCTTCCGGTCTATCCGAAGGGCGTGGTACCGGAGACGGTCGAGGCGCGCCGCGCCGCTCTGGTCGGCTATGTCTACAGTCCATTTCGAATGAGCGACCTGATGCGTGGCATTCTTGGGCGAAATGAGCTGCCCGACATACACCTTCAGGTATTCGATGGTGCTGAAATGTCCCCAGGTAATCTGATGTACGACAGCTTGGGTGAGGCAGGTGGGCACCAAAACGCTGCTTTCTCCAACAGCAAACAGTATGAAATCAATGGTCATAGCTGGACGTTACAGTTCAGCTCGCTACCGGCGTTCGATGCCACTATCGAGCAGCAAAGACCCCGCTTGTTGCTGATCAGCGGTCTGCTGGTCAGCGTGCTGTTTGCGGCAGTGGTATGGGCCTTGTCGCTGAATCGCCGGCATGCGCGGGATCTGGTCGCTACCAACAGCGGTCTGCAGGCCGAAATCGCCGAGCGTAAAAAGTTGTCGATGGAACTGGAGCGCGCCAAGAACGATGCCGAGGCGGCGAATCGGGCCAAGAGCGAGTTTCTGGCCAATGTCAGCCACGAGTTGCGCACCCCGCTTACGTTGATCCTGGCACCGCTGGAATCGCTGCTTGCCAGCGCAATGCAACAGCCGCACTGGCAGGCCCCGCTGGAGCGTATTCAGCGTAATGCGCTGCTGTTGTTGAACCGGGTTAGCGAGATACTCGATTTCGCCAAAGCCGAGTCCGGGAAATTCGAACTCTGCGAGGAATGGGTGGATCTCGGGACCTGGCTGGCGCCGTTGGCCGAAGACGCTGCCGTGGCAGCTGAGCGTAAGGGGGCATGCTGACCTTCGACCCCGACCCGGCCCTGGGTCGCGTTTGTATCGACAGCGGGCATTTCGAGAAAATTGCGATGAACCTTGTCAGCAATGCTCTGAAGTTCACGCCAGAGAAGGGTTCGATCCGGCTGGAATTGCGGCTGCTGGACGACAACTGGTTCGAGTTCGCGGTGGCCGACACCGGGCCGGGTATCGCCAAGGATCAGCAGGCGCGGCTGTTCCATCGTTTTCATCAGGTAAACGCCGCTTCTACCCGGCGGCATGGGGGGACGGGTATTGGACTGGCGCTGGTAAAGGAATTGACAGAATTGATGGGCGGCGAGGTCGGTTTGACGAGCGACCTGGGACAAGGCTCGCGCTTTTTCGTGCGGTTACCGCGCGGCACAGACCGCATTGTTCAACAATCGGACACGTCAAACGGTCATTCCGTACCTGATTATGCGACTCAAGACACCATGCTGCGACTGGCCCGGTTCCAGGAGGGCGGGCTGGAGGCACCCGCATTCTCCGGTACCCCCAAACAACGTCTGTCTGACCAGGCGGCGGTGGTCCTGGTCGTCGATGATACGCCGGATATGCGCGATTTTATTGCCGAAATGCTGGCCGGCGACTTCGAGGTATTGACGGCCAATGACGGTTTGCAGGCCTGGCAGCTACTCCAGCATCATCGCGTTGACATCGTGGTATCGGACGTCATGATGCCCGAGCTTGACGGTCTCGGCCTGACGAACTGTATCAAGGCCTCCACAACACTCGCCCACCTGCCTGTCATTCTGGTGACCGCACGCGGCGGCGCAGAGGCCAGTGTCTCAGGGTTGGAGTCCGGTGCTGACGACTATATCGCCAAGCCCTTCTCGCCCCAAGAACTGCAGGCGCGGGTGCACTCGGCCTTGCGGATGGCGCAAGTTCAAGCCCAGTTGCGTGAAAAATCCCGCGAAGCCGGTATGGCCATGCTGGCTACCGGCATACTGCACAATCTGGGTAATGCCTTGAATGGCGTAACAGTATCGTCCGGTCTCATTCAGGACCGGCTCCGCGATTCCAAGGCGACTAAGCTCCACAAAACTGTCCAGTTGCTACAACAGCATGTCGACGATCTGCCTGGCTTCCTCGCCAAAGATCCGGCAGGCAGGATGTTGCCCGACTACCTTGGCGAATTGAGTCGGCTGCTGGAGACCGAGCAGGCAGAACTGCTGAGCGAAGTGGCAGCGCTGAGAGGATGCACCGAATATGCGGCAGAAGTGGTGGCGGCTCATCAGCGCTTCGCTACGGCAGGTGGCGTTCAGGAGATGTTGTCCGCCAGGAGTCTGATGGACACCGCGCTCAAACTAGGACTGGCGGCATTTGATATAGAAGGTATTCAAATCGAACGACGCTACTACGACACGGATGACGTAGCGGCGGACAGACATAAGGTGCTGCAGATCCTCATCAACTTGCTGGTCAATGCCTGTCAGGCGCTGTTGGTGTCGGAGCATCCTGACAAGCGGATAATGGTTCGTACAGTACTGGAACAGGACGCTGTGGTATTCGAGGTGAGTGATAACGGTATTGGCATTGATTCGACTGCCCTGCAGCAACTGTTTGACCAAGGCTATACCACCAAAGGGGGGGCCATGGCTTTGGTCTGCATCTCAGTGCGACCTGGGCCCAAGAGATGCGCGGCTCTTTGCAATGCCATAGCGATGGCGTAGGCCTGGGGGCAACCTTCAGACTGGCGCTACCGATAGGTTCACCGACAACGTCTCGCGGCCAGGTGGCGGAGACAGGGCTGGAATGTCAGGAGCCTTGAGCGCGGAGGAAAAGGTTGTGGGAATCGAAAACGTAAGTGTTGACCAAAGTGGGCTAAACAGCCCACTGTCCGGAGAAAATCATTCTGGCAGTGCCAAACTGCCGCGAATTCTGGTAATCGACGACAACCTAACCGTCCTGGAGGCCTTTCATAAGATCCTTGCTGGCCATACCGACGCCAAGGGCGCATCGACAAGGCTGGAAGTGCTTGAGGAAACACTCTTTGGTTCGAGTGAGTCGGCGCGTATCGAGCTACCCAGGTTTGACGTAGATCTCGTGCAAAGGGGCGAGGACGGTCTGCAATCTGTGATAGAGGCTTGCGCCGATGCCAAGCCCTACGCCGTCGCCTTTGTCGATATGAGGATGCCCGGCGGCTGGGATGGTCTCATGACGATCGAAGAGCTGTGGCGCGTCGACCCGAACATCCAGATCGTTATCTGCACCGCCCATGCAGACTATTCTTGGGACCAAATTATCCACCGGCTGGGCCGTTCGGATCGTCTTCTCATTCTGCGCAAACCCTTCGAGCGAATTGAAGTGCTGCAGCTAGCCTGTGCGCTGGCCGACAAATGGTGCTTGCTGCGCGAAAATCAGGTTCGAATGGACCTGCTGGAACGTCGGGTGGAGGCGCGTACTGCTGAACTGAAGCGCCAACAATTGCTGGATCAACAGTTATTGGAAAATCTGGCTGAAGGGGTAATCGCCTGCGATACCTCAGGGCAATTAACGCTGCTGAACAAAACCGTCCGACAATGGCACGGACTTGAACAATATCCACCGGAACGTGATGTCCGAGTTGACCTCTACGAGGCGGACGGTGTAAAGCCTCTTGAGCCGCACCGCACCCCACTTGCTCGAGCGCTTTGCGGCGAGACGTTCCGCAGTATTGAAATCAATATCCTCGCGAAAGACCAGCCGCGCCGCTTGGTGCTCGCGAGCGGCGGCCCCGTTCTGGATGCAGAGGGTCGAACGCAGGGGGCTGTTGTCACGCTGCACGATGTCACCGAGCGAGAGCGGGTTGTACAGGAGCTGAAGGATACTTCGGAACGGCTGAGTGTCGCGAACTGCCGGATCGTGCGCGAACGAGAAAGGCTCGCCGAGAGAGTGGAGGAACGCACCGCGGAACTGAGCAAAGCCAACCAAGAGTTGGCTTTGGCGAAGCAGGAAGCCGATCAGGCCAATCGAGCGAAGTCTGCGTTTCTCGCGACAATGAGTCACGAAATCCGCACGCCGATGAACGGGGTCATCGGGATGCTCGAAGTGCTGGCCCGGAGCGAGTTGAATACTGAGCAACTCGACACGATCAGTACGATTCGCGATTCCGCTTTTTCATTGCTGGGGATCATCGACGACGTGCTCGACTTCTCAAAGATCGAGGCGGGGCAGTTGCAGCTGGAGCGCGTTGAGGTCGTAATACCGAGCCTGTTTGAAGGAGTTATCAGTTCCCTGGCTCCGCTTGCGAAGGACAAGAATGTCGACCTGTCCCTGTTTATCGACCCCGCCGTTCCCGAACGGCAGTGGTCCGATCCGACCCGATTGCGGCAGATACTGGTCAATCTGGTCGGTAATGCCATTAAATTCAGCAGCGGACGCGATGATACCCGGGGCCTGGTGCTGGTAAGTGTCAGAGCGGGTACTGATCCCCTAAAGCAGATGGAGATAACCGTCACCGATAATGGTATCGGAATGAGCGAAACGACACAGGAAAACCTTTTCAGGTACTTCAGCCAGGCCGAGGCCTCGACGACACGCCGTTTCGGGGGCTCCGGGTTGGGGCTCGCCATCTGTAACCGCCTAATCGATATCATGCAGGGTTCCATCAGCGTTGACAGTCGATTGGGGGAGGGAACGCGCTTCACTGTTTCATTATCGGTCGAGAGTGTTGCCGATGGAGTCGGCACGCGGTATGAGGACCTGACGGGCCTCGACGTCATATTGGTCTCGAAGAATGAGCCCGACGCCGAGGGTATTGTCGTATACCTTGAACAGGCCGGAGCCTCTGTCGAGCGAGTGACTGATCGGGTAGAGGCGGTGAAGCGCGCTGCGGAGCAACCCGTTCACGTCGTTATACATTGTATGGGTCATCACGTCACCACACCGGATCAACTGGAGAGCGACTTTGCGCAGAGGCCGGACCTTCTTCATCTGGTGATAACACGCCGTCGGCGCAAACCTAAAGTAGCTGAACTGGACAGGGTTGCTTTTCTGGAGACCATGGCATTACGTCGAGCGGCTTTGGTACGCGCCGTGGCCGCCTTGACGGGCAGGGCCTCGCCGGAAGTGGACTATGGCGAGCGGATGGACAATTTGTTCAACAGCGAGGGCGAAATCCAATCTATTTCGGAGGCGCGGGCGTTGGGCCGACTCATCCTGATCGCCGAGGATGATGTGATCAACCAGAAAGTTATCCTGAAACAGCTGGAGCTTTTGGGTTACAGAGGGGAAATTGCCCAAGACGGGCAGGAAGCGTTGCAACTTTGGTGTCAAGGAGACTACGGCCTGATATTGACGGACCTGCACATGCCCGAGATGGATGGCTATGAACTGGCTTCGACTATTCGCGCCGAGGAAGGAGATAGTTCACACATCCCCATTATCGCACTCACGGCCAACGCCTTGCGCGGTGAGGAAACACGCGCACTGACGGCAGGAATGGATGCGTATATGACCAAGCCTGTTCAGCTTGCCGTATTGGGGGCAGCATTAAAAAAATGGCTGAACGCGCCTGGCAATGATACCGCTGTATCGCAAACTCAAGATAGTTGGGCGATAGACGTCGCCGTTGTGACCGAGCTACTGGGTGACGACCAGGATACAGTCAGGGAATTTCTGGCTGAATACCTGGAGGCCATGCGACAGCTGTCCGCTGAATTCAGGGAGGCTTTGAGGTTTGACGACCTTCGGCAGTCGGCATCCATCATGCACCGGCTCAAATCGTCATCCCGGTCCGTCGGGGCATTGGCGCTGGGAGATCTGTGTGCGGAACTGGAAAATGCCTGCAAAGCACAGGACTCAAAAAGTATCCTGCAATATGCTGCCGAGTTCGAGAACAGCCTGGCGGCTGTCGAAGCGTCCATTCGTACTTTATTAGCAAGCTAGTTGCGAGGAATGCACATGAATATCCTGGTCATCGATGATGACGCCTTCGTGCTTAAATTGCTTAAGCATCAACTGGCTCAGCTCGGTTTCCAGGACATTGCTGTCTTCCAAGCCGCCGAAGCAGCACTTGGTGCGATGACCAATGATACCAAATCGGTCGATCTGGTATTTTGCGATATACAGATGCCCGAAATGGACGGTGTCGAGCTGATCAGACATTTGGACAGCGTGGAATACCGGGGTGGGCTGGTACTGATAAGCGGCGAGGACGAGCGCATTCTGAGCACCGTTCAGAGCCTTGCTCAGGCTCACGGGTTGAAGATCTTGACGGCGCTGCGAAAGCCCACCACCCTCGAGCAGTTGCAGCGGATTCTGGAACAGCACAATTCGTTATCAGCGCTGCCGCTGTATTCGGCCCGCAAAATCTACAGCGTCGAGGAGGTACGCCGGGGAATCAGAGGCGGGGAGTTGATAAACCATTATCAGCCGAAGGTTAGGTTACCTTCCGGTGAGGTCACTGGTGTGGAGGTTCTGGTGCGATGGCAACATCCAGAGGACGGCCTGGTTTTACCTGACCAGTTCATTGACACTGCAGAGGAGCATGGCCTCATTGATGAGTTGACGCGCATCGTACTGGTCAAAGCCTTGCAGGATTGTTGGCATTGGCAGCAGGCGAATCTGTCTCTGAGTATTGCGGTCAACATATCGATAAGCAATTTGAACTCGGTGGATTACCCGGATTTTATCGTGCAGTCGGCGAAGGAAGCTGGCGTGGATTTGTCCAACGTGGTGCTGGAGGTGACTGAGAGCCAGTTGATGCATAATCCGCTGACGGTGCTGGATATCCTGACACGTCTACGTCTGAAGAATATAACGCTGTCGATCGATGACTTTGGCACGGGACATTCATCTCTGACCCAGTTAAGGGATATACCTTTCAACGAATTGAAGGTTGATGCGGGGTTCGTCCACGACGCCTGTCACCAACCCGCACGGCGGGCCATCTTGGAGGCGAGTTTTGATATGGCAAGGCGACTGGGCATGAAAACAGCAGCCGAAGGCGTCGAGAATCTGGACGACTGGCGATTCCTGACCATGCAGGTCAAGTGCGACATTGCTCAGGGGTATTTTATTGCCAAACCGATGCCAGCAGGCGAGTTGTTCGATTGGATGCAGGAGTGGGAGGCTCGTCGACCGAGCCTTATGGGTTTTAAGCCATGATCGATTACAAAGAAATCCTGGTCGCAGCTATTGATCGCTAAAAGGTGCTGATAAACAGTGCCTTTACCGGTCGCCTTCAGTCTTCGTCAGCCACAACCAGCCGCGCTGCGCACTTCGCCGGGCGGCAACTCGACATTTCGATGGTAGAGGCGCAGTGACCGCTCGCAGTGTGGGTTTGAAGGGCCGATCGGTGATGGTGCCATCGACATCTTCACCGCGGCGGGCAAGTGGGCATTCGGGATCTGCGCGACACTGGCCCAGCTTGAGCGCGAGCTATTTTCCGAACGGACAGTATCTGGACGAGCCTCGGTGCAAGCTCGCGGCCGGAAAGGAGGACGGCCATTCAAGATGACCGCTGCTAAGCTGCGGCTGGCCATGGCCGCCATGGACCCGCCGCAAATCAAGGTGTCGGGTCTCTGTGAGGAGCTGGGCATCACCCGCCAGGCACTTTACCGACATGTCTCACCAAAGATGAGTTGTGTCCAGACGGCATGAAGCTGCTGATACGAAACTAACTCATCTAATAGTTAGTGCGCCGACGAGAGCGAACAGAGCCGATCGTAAGGGGGTTACCTCAGTCCACTGCTCCGTAAGAATTCCTCTGCCACCTGTTCAATTACGCCGCGATCAACATCGATTCTGGCGTTGAGGGCCGATAGGGTGTCGTTATCCAGTCGTGCCGACAGAACATTGAGTTGTGCGGCCAGTAGTGGATTGGCTTCGAGGACCTCTTCGCGGACGACCGGCGTAACGACATAGGCAGGGAAGAAGGCCTTATCGTCTTCGAGCAGTACCAAGTCAAACGCCGGGATACGACCATCTGTAGCGAATACCAGAGCGATGTCGACAATACCTTCATTCAGCGCGACATGGGTGAGGTCGGTATCCAGTCGCATGATGTCGGACCGCTCCATTTTTAAGCCATAGGCTGTCTGCAACGCCTTGAAGCCGTCGTCGCGGACGTACCACTCGGCATTAGTCGCCAGTGTCAGTTCACGGCCGTCATTCAGTGCCTGGGCCAGTTCACTCAGCGTCGTGATGCCGTTCGCTTCAGCGTCAGCACGTTGCATCGCCAGCGCGTAAGTATTATTGGCCCCGGACGGCTGAAGCCAAACCAGCCCCTTTTGGGCATCAAGTGTCTTGACCTTCTGATAGACAGCCTCCGGCGAGCCTATCCCTTCCTCGAGCTTGTTGTAGATCAGCAGTGAGGTGCCCGTGTATTCCCAGTACAGGTCGACCTGGCCTGTTTCCTGGGCCCGCCGCACTGTCGTGCTACTCATGCCAGTCCGGCGCTCGACCTGGTAGCCTAGGTGATCCAGATACTGTGCCGTCATCTCGGCCAGCAGTTGCTGCTCGGTGAAGTTCTTGCCACCGATGACAATAGATCGGGCCTCGGCACCTGTCGCAACTATAGCTGCCAGTAACGGTGCTCCGAGATGCTTGATCAATGTGCGCATGGGGGTGTACCTCAGTGGCAGTTATCGGTGTGCGGGCAGTACCGAAGCACTATTTGATGAAGTCATCGTTCCATTGCTGCCCATTTGCCGTATCTTGAGACGTGTTAAGTTTACACCTTCGATGGTGTCGTTTTGATCCAATTATCGATGGTCCCATATGTCACAACTGCGATGCGTTAAATTGGGAGAGTCTTTTCCACGTGCTGCGGCAGCGATAGCCACGATTTTTGCTCTCGTGTCGTTGTCGGGACACTTGTCCGGCTTCGATGCGTTAAAGGTCGGCTCCCAACCTGTGCGAATGGATACGGCTGTAGGGCTGTTACTGTCCGGCAGTGCGTTGTGGATCCATGGGGCGGGGATGGTGGCACTCTACTCGCGACTGGGCTGGCTGATGCCACTGGCAGTATGCCTGTTAGGTCTGTTGACGTTGACAGATTATCTGTTTGACTGGACGGGGTGGTTGTCAGAACGACCTGTCGTTGAAATCGAATGGCTGGCTGCTGCGGTATCGGAACCCATGTCCCCGTATAGCGCCGTGGCGTTGATATGCCTGGGGACGGCACTCACCGGATTGTCCTGCCCCAAGCTGCGTGGCCTGGTCAATCCGCTGGCGGCACTCGCCCTGATCCTCAGCCTGCTGTCAGTGCTCGATTATCTGGGCAGCCAGCCCACAGCCCTCAGCGTGGGTGGCTTGGCGCCTATGGCACTAGCGACAGCGTTCAGTTTTCTACTGTTGGCATCGGCCACCTTACTGGTCAGCCTGAACAGCTCGGGAACCCCCAAAAGCGGTCAGCGACGCATAGAAGTGAAGGTGTTGGCCGGCTTTATCGGCATCTTTTTGCTGTTGGCGGGGGGCGGAAAATATACCTACTTCTTTGGCGAATCGTTCGCCCGTGTGGCCCAGAACATTGCCTGGATGCAGCAGTTCCGGGTTGAGCTGCAAGCGTTCGATGCGATCTTGAGCGAAATCGAGACCATAGAACGGAACCGGGAGGTCCAACCGGATACGGAAAGTCCTGGCGCCAGGCTACGCCTTCGGCAGGAACTAACAGTTCAAATACAGTCACTTCGTCGATTGGTGACGGACGATGCTCGACTTGTCGAGTTGGTTTCGGAACTGGAGCCGCTGTTGCCCTGGCGGACCATGTCACTATCGCCAATGTCCGGGATAACCGGGGACGGTGCCTATCCGAAAACTAGTGCCTCATCCAAGAGTACGAATCAGACCGACATGGTCCGTGAGTTGCGTAAGAAGACCGGCTATTTGGATGATGTGGCGCGACTACGGCTGGTCCAGTACGAGGCGGGGGCCGCGTCTTTTCAGAAGCTATCGCTCATCCTGCTGATTGTGACACTGGTGGGCGCCGCGATCTTTTCCATCATGCTGTTTCGCGGTATTCGCATGGTCATGATGGAGCGGGCGGACGCCGAACAATCCCTGGCGAACAGCGAGCAGTATGTTCGCGCCATCATTGAAAGCTCGCCCGATGCTCTAACGGTTTTGAGCCTCGAGGGTCTGGTCGAAGAATCTTTCGCGAACGGGCGTACTGGTAGAAGATTTTTCGAACATAACGCCACGGAGCGGTCGAGCTGGTTGGACAAGTACTGGCAGGGAGAGCACCGAACAGCCGCGGAAAGCGCCCTGGATGAGGCGCGCGTTGGCTCAACCGGGCAGTTTGAGGGGCTCTTTGTAGCTCCCGATGGTGCTCGGTCATGGTGGGAAGTGATTGTCAGGCCCATTCTAGACACCGAGGGAAAGCCGGCGCGTCTGTTGTGCGTATCGCGCGATGTCACCGAACGCCATCACGACCAGGAACAGATACGCCAACTCAATGCCAATCTGGCGGTGCGTATCGAGGAGCGCACCGAGGAGCTGCAGCGCCAAGTGGCGCTGAATCGACTGGTGCTTGACAATCTCGCGGAAGGCGTCGTCGCCTGCGGACCAGGCGGGCAATTGACATTGTTGAACAAGACCGCGCGCAGTTGGCACGACATCAAAATGTTCCCGCCGGAGCGGGATCCCCGCGTAGACCTGTATGATGCCGATGGGGTCACGCCATTGGCACTGGACCAAACACCGTTGATGCGCGCACTGGCCGGTGAGCAACTGCAAAATGTTGAAATCAACATAGTGGCCGAAGGGAAGCCAAGGCGCATCGTGTTGGTCAGTGGTGGGCCACTGTTCGACACTTTGGGTCATGCCCAGGGGGCGGTTATTACCCTGCATGACATGACCGAAGTTCACCGCATCGCGCGACGCTTTTCCGACTTATTTGAGTTTGCGCCTGACGCCATTTTCATCACCAACGCATCCGGTAGGATCGTTGAACTCAACCGGCAGGCGGAGCTGCTGTTCGGATGGAGGCGAAACGAGCTGTGCGGCCAGACTGTCGAAGCCTTGATACCGGAGGCTTCCAGGAGGACGCATCAGTCAGTACGCGAACAGTATGTTAGCAAGCCCTATCCGCGACTGATGGGGGGCGATAACGGGGACAGCCTGCTGGGGTTGCGCAAAGACGGAACCACCTTCCCGATCGATATCAGCCTCAGTCCCATGCAGTCTTATGATGATACCCTGATACTGGCCTTCGTACGGGACGCTTCACAGCGATTGCACTCGGAACGGGTGATGCATGAATCCACCGCCATGCTTAACGCGATCGATGATGCGGCCTTTATTTTCGACCCGGATAGCCTTCGGTTCAGTTATGTCAATGAAGGCGCGCAGCGCATGCTGGGCTACCGACAAGACGAATGGGCTCGGATGACGCCGATTGATATCTTGCCGGGCGCCGATGAGACGGCTTTTCGCAGCAAACTCGCGCCATTGCGCGACGAGCAGGTGAGTCATCTGCGATTCACGACACAATACCGTCGCAGGGATGGACATGCCTTGGTTGTCGAGGTCAATGTCCAGTATCTGCAGATGAAGTCCGGAAGCACCCGTTTTATTACCCTTGCCCGAGACGTGACAGAACGGGAGCACGCAGTACAGCAATTGAAGCAGGCGTCCGAAAAGCTGACCGAAGCCAATTTAGCGATTGAACGGGAACGTGAGCGACTGGCCGATCGAGTTGCCGAGCGTACTGCCGAATTGCAAGAGGCCAATCAGGCATTGGCCTTGGCCAAGACTGAAGCCGAGCAGGCGAACCGTGCTAAGTCGGCGTTTCTCGCGACTATGAGTCATGAGATACGTACGCCGATGAACGGTGTGATCGGTATGGTGGAAGTCTTATCCCGCAGTGAACTGAAAGGACAGCAACGGGATGCCGTCAGTACTATACGGGAATCGGCGTTTTCGTTATTACGGATCATCGACGATATCCTGGACTTCTCGAAAATCGAGGCTGGGCAGCTGCATATCGAGCAACTGCATGTGTCGATCGCTGAACTCTTCGAAGGTGTCATCAGCTCATTCGCTGCCGATGCCGCGAGCAAGCATGTCGATCTGGCTCTGTATGTCGATCCCGCCATGCCGCCAGTGCTGAGGACGGATCCGATCCGATTGCGCCAAATACTCGTGAACCTGATCGGTAATGCCATCAAGTTCAGCAGCGGACGGGAGCATATTCGGGGACGTGTGCGGGTAAGCACCGAGGTTTGTGCCGGAGCCGATACGATGCTGCACTTCCGGGTCCAGGACAACGGAATCGGCATGACTCCGGAAACGATCAACAATCTGTTCAAATACTTCAGTCAGGGCGAGGTCTCAACGACCCGGCGGTTTGGTGGTTCAGGACTGGGGCTGGCGATCTGTAAGCGACTGCTGGACATGATGAAGGGAAGGATCCATGTCGAGAGTACGCCGGGATCCGGCGCATGTTTCACCGTGATGTTGCCGGTCGAGGCGCAACCATCCCTTGATACGGACCGGCAGGATGACATCGATGAGTTGTTGGGTACCAGCATTTTGTTGGTCGTTGACGATGGGCTGGACGGCGACATTGTTCGCGCTTATCTCGAGCAGGCGGGAGCACGACTGACGATCACGCGGGATAGGCGACAAGCGATCCGACTGTTACAGGAAGGGGTCGAACCAGCCGCGGTTGTGCATTGTACCGGCCATGAGTGTGTTAATGCTGATCAGATCCAACAGCTATTCACGTCCTATCCGGACTTATCCCAACTGCTCATTACTCGTCACCCATATCGGCCTGAACAGGATGAGCGGCGGGCGATCGTCTATCTGGGTGCCGTACCATTGGTCCGCCGCTCATTCATCCGGTCCCTGGCCGTGTTGCTGGGGAAAGCGTCACCAGAAGCCCAGAACATCGATGAAGAAGAGAACTGGCCGAGTGTTCAGGAGCCAGCGTCTATTATGGAAGCGCGAACGCGAGGGCAATTGATTCTGATCGCCGAGGACGACAGCATCAATCAGAAAGTCATTCTGAAACAACTGGAACTGCTGGGTTACACCGGCGAACTCGCCCATAACGGACGAGAAGCGCTGACGATGTGGCGAAACGGCCAGTATGGTTTGGTATTGACCGATTTGCACATGCCTGAAATGGACGGCTATCAGTTGGCCGAAGCGATTCGCAGGGAAGAGGATGAGACGGAGCATGTACCCATACTGGCGCTGACCGCCAATGCGCTGCGCGGCGAGGAGGTGCGCGCCCATAGAGCCGGAATGGATGCCTATCTGACCAAGCCGATTCAACTCACGGCACTCAATGCTGCATTACGGCAATGGCTCCCGACAGTCGATGATGTTAGAGTTCTGTCTCTAAATAGAGACGCCTGGGCGAAGGCCGTAGACCTTTCGTTGTTGACTGATCTAGTCGGGGACGACCCTGCAATGATGCGGGAGCTTCTGGCGGATTATCGGTTGTCGGCGCAGCAACTGTCCGTCACACTTAAAGAGGCATTGGAGCAGCAGGATATGGCCCAGGTTGCGGCGACTGCGCATAAGCTGAAGTCATCGTCTCGATCGGTAGGGGCGGTGACGCTGGGTGACATTTGTGCCGAACTGGAGAACGCCTGCAGGTCGCATGATCAACAGGCAATGAAAGACTGCGCGGCCGAATTCGCCACCGCGATGGCAGCCGTCGATGCCTACATCGGTGACTGGCAAACAGGATAGTAATTACAGGGAGAGACCGTGAACATTCTGGTTATCGACGATGATGCCTTTGTACTCAAGCTCCTCAAGCTGCAGTTGGCAAATCTGGGTCAGCCGGATGTCGTGACCTGCGAGAGCGCCGGTGAGGCACTCGAGGCATTGGCTTCTGTGGACCGAAAGGTAGAGATCGTCTTTTGCGACATTCAGATGCCCGGAATGGACGGGGTGGAACTCGTGAGGCACTTGGCAAAAACGCACTTTAGCGGTGGCCTGGTCCTCATGAGCGGAGAAGACGAGCGCATTTTGTCTACGGTACAGCACTTGGCGGAGGCCCATAAACTCAAGGTGCTTGGCGCACTGCACAAGCCCGTTACGCCGGCACAGTTGCGCGATATTCTGCAGCGCCAGGCATCGCCCGCTTTGAAACCTCGGGGGCAGGACAGGAAGGTCTATTCCGCCGAAGAGGTGGCGATCGCGATCGAGAATGGTGAGCTGATCAATTATTACCAACCCAAGGTGTCGATGCGCAGTAGCGATGTGGTTGGGGTCGAGGCATTGGTACGTTGGCAACATCCGCGTGATGGGCTGGTGTTTCCCGACCAGTTCATTGCCACGGCCGAGCAGTATGGATTGATCGACGACCTGACCCGACGGGTCCTTCTCAATGCGTTGCGACAGTGCCGAGGCTGGCACGCCAACAAGCTACGGCTAAGCGTCGCGGTCAATATCTCGATGAGCAATCTGGTGTCGCTGGATTTTCCGGATTTTATTGTGGAGGCGGCAAAGCGTCTTGAATTCGATCTATCACTGCTGATCTTGGAAGTGACTGAGTCACAGTTGATGCGAAATCCGTTGACGGCGCTGGATATTCTGACCCGGCTCCGACTCAAGAACATCACGCTGTCGATCGACGACTTTGGCACCGGCCATTCGTCTTTGACTCAGTTGCGGGATATCCCCTTCAACGAACTGAAAGTGGACTCTGGTTTTGTGCACAATGCCAGTGATAACGCGTCGCGTCGGGCGATCCTGGAAGCCAGTCTTGATCTGGCGCGTCGACTGGGGATGAAGTCGGTGGCCGAAGGCGTGGAAAATCTTGCCGACTGGCATTTCCTCTCCAGCCTGGCCTGTTGTGATGTGGCGCAAGGCTACTTTATTGCCAAGCCCATGCCCGCCTCGGCACTACCGTCCTGGATACAGGAGTGGCAGGTCCGCCGCACAGGATTGACGGAGTGAAGGGATGATGACCGATAAAAACATCCTGATTGCCGCCGAGGATGTGGATGATGCTGATGTCATTTTCGATATGCTGCGTCGGGAGTTCGATAATCTGGCGATCTCCACAGACCCCGACAAGGCAATCGAGGATTTCGAGGCGCATTGCCCCGCCGTTCTGGTACTGGCCTTTACCAGCCTGGCAAAGGCGCAGGCCTATTACCTCGGTCTTTATCGTTTAAGCACCCAGGTCCACACCATGGCGCATCGGACCGTCATCCTGTGCAGCAAAGGGGAATTAGAGCAAGTGTTTGCGCTGTGCAAGAAGGGCTATTACGCCAGTTATGTCCTGTTCTGGCCCCTGGGCTACGACTCGACGCGGCTGGCCATGGAAGTTCATCATGCTTTGGAGCAGATGAGCACCGGTGAAGAAGGTGGACCGACTCCAGCTGAATTTGCCGCCCAAGCCAGACGTATTGCCGGGCTGGAAGCCATGCTTGAGAAAAACATGGCCCAAGGCAATGAGCATATCGACCTTGCCAGCCGGTCATTTGACCAGGCCGGCGAAAATATCACCGTCGCCCTGAACGGCTTTGCCCAGCGCCTGACCATGGACCGTAGTGCCGGTGAGACGGAGACCTGGGACCGCACCACGTACGAGGCCGTGATCGACCGTCTGGCGAAGGATCTCGAGCAACTGAAGCAGGAAAAAATTGATCAGAGCCTCGACTCGGCCAAGGCGTCCATCCAGCCCATGCGCCAATGGGCTGAACAATTCAAACAGGAGCTGGAACCCCAGCTCGAGTCCGTCAGGGCAATACAGAAACTGTCTGAAGCCGTGCGGCCGCTGGTATTGGTGGTCGATGACGACGAGTTTCAGCAGAAGTTGCTGGGCCAGATACTGGTCGAGGCTGGTGTGGAACTGATGTTCGCGGCCTCCAGCAACGAGGCGCTCGCGCTGTTACATCGTCGCCGTCCGGACTTGGTGCTCATGGATGTCGGGTTGCCGGATCTGAATGGCATCGAGACGACCCGCCGGATGAAATCCGTCGATCGCTTCGCGTCGATTCCTGTCGTGATGATCACTGGACACCACGGTCAGAAGGAGGTGGTGATCCAGAGCCGCAGGCCGGCGCCGCCGATTTTGTCATCAAGCCTGTCGACAAGGCCGTGCTGCTAAGAAAAGTCGGCGCTTTCCTGAAAGCAGACGAAACTGGCTAAGCCAATAGCCATCCGGACCATGCCGTTATTCGTGCGTTTGCTTCAGCTCACCAGGGACGATGGAGATTACATCTTTGTCTGGTTATCGAACTGTGTATTCCCAGCCATTTGGCTCGTTGTCCCGGACCCGCGGCCTGCAAATCTTGTTACTTGCCGCCGCTTACCTGCTGTTGGCGCAACTGAGTCTCTGGTTGGCCCGCCCGCCGTCGCTGGCGGCGCCCTTCTGGCCGGCCGCCGGCGTGGCCGTGGCCGCGATTATGCTCTGGGGGAGGGGCTGCTGGCCAGGCATCTGGCTCGGAGCCTTCCTGTCATCGATGCTGAGTCGGGGCTGGCCTGAGTGGGGCGATCTCGAAACCGCGGCGGCGCTGTCCGCGACCATTGCGACCGGCGCCAGCCTGCAGGCCATCGTCGGTAGTCTGCTGCTTCGACCCGTGGGGCAGGCACTCGCCACGACGGCCGGTAAGATACCGGTCGTGGCGCTGCTGACGGCGGGTGGGCCCCTCGCTTGTACCTTGTCGGCTACCGTTGGTATGGTGGCGATGTACAGGATCCAAGGTTTGCCGGCAGAGGCGCTGATGTCCATCTGGATAACTTGGTGGGCGGGCGATAGCCTCGGTGTACTACTGATGGTGCCGATTCTGGCCAGCTGGCGCCTGTTTAGGCTGCGGGAATCGCAGAAGATCCTGCAGTTCATGATGTTGCCGCTATTGACCGCAGCGCTGGTGATAACCGGCTACTATTGGCTGGCGCGTGCGGAACAGATCAGCAACCAGCAGGGTATAGCGGAAAGTGGCGAGCATCTGCGTGATCAGCTCAACAGCCGTGTTATACAGCAGAATCAAGCCGTTGAAGCCATTGCCGATCTGTTCGCCACCGACACCGTCGTGACGGCCGATGCATTCGAACGATTCACGCAAAGAGCCCTCAGACAGGACAGTATCGCCTGGTTGGCCTGGGCTGCTCTGGAAAAACTGACCACTGAGCAGGATCCGGTATCGACCGCATCAGCGGAATCCGAGCGGACAGCCGCGGTCACACTCCGTTTGCTGGTCAAGAAATCCGACCGGCAGGTAACGCCGGGGCTTGATATCGCAGCGGATCCGATCTATCGCGATGCGGTCGGGCGTACGTTGGAGACTGGACGCCCGGTACAGGCGCTTGTTAGGGATCCCGCGACGGGGACGCTCGAGCGATTGCTGCTGGTCCCGCTGTTCTCGGCTGAATTCTATCCGGCCCAAGTCAGTGTGGCGGCGCGACATGAGACGCTGCGAGGATTCGCCGTTGGCAGTCTGTCCATTGACGAGCTCACCGCCTCGATTCCCGGCCATTTACGACAGCACCGGCTGGCTGCCCGCCTGGTGCAGGAGGCGCCAGTAGGTCGCGATTCGGTTTCACTGTTCCAGCAGTCGATACCAGTACGAGAACCGGACTGGGTGGGGCGGCTGGATGACCCCTTGGGCCCGGGGATGCAACTGGAAACCTGGTCGTTGATGCCGTGGGAGCCGGGGCAATCCGTGCCCATGCGGGTCTACCTGGTGGTTGCTGTGCTGGTGTTGCTGTTTGCGACCCTGCTGGTGCTGATCGCGGCCAGTCAGCATGTCAGAGTCCGGCGCGATGTCGAGCGTCGCACGGCCGAATTGGCGGCGGCGAAAACCACTTTGCGCTCCATTTTGGACAACATGGCCGCTCTGGTCGGGGAACTTAGTCCCGACGGCAAAATTGTCGAAATCAATCGCACCGCGCTGGATATCATTGGCCTACCCCTCGAGGCTGTGATCGGACAATCGTTCGACCAGCTTGGCGCGTTCGCAGGCACCCCAGGCCTACAGAAACAGTTTTGTGAGGATCTGTCGCGCGCTGGCAACGGCGAGCGTATTCGGCATGATCTTGATTGCCGCCTCACCGACGGTACGAGCATCACACTGGATTTCCGGCTGGTACCGGTCACCGATAGGCAGGGCCTGGTCATCAAACTCATCGCGTCAGCGGTGGATATTACCGAGCGCCGGCGCAGCGAGCAGGCACTAGCCGAGAGCCGGGCCCAGTTGCAGCGGGTGATCGACGGCAGTCGGCTGGGCTTCTGGGACTGGGACCTAACCCGAAACGCTGTCACCTTCAGCGGTACCTGGGCCTCAATGCTCGGCTACCATCCGGACGATTTGCAGCCGACCTTCCAAACATGGAGCGAGCTGATCCATCCAGACGATAGGCGCCAGGCGCTGCGGGCTGTCGAGGACATGCTGGACGGCCGTAGCGATCATTACGAAGTCGAACACCGCCTGCGCACCAAGTCAGGAGACTGGCATTGGGTACTCTCGATAGGGAATGTCATCAGCCGAAGCAATGACGGTTCACCACTTTATGCATCGGGCATCCATACCGATATCCATGACAAGAAAGAGCTGGAGCTCGCGCTGAGGGAACACGAGTCTCAGTTACAAGAGATAAATGCCAATCTCGAGCATCTGATCGCCGAACGCACGGCGCAGCTCTACGAAAGCGATCGTTTCATGCGCGCCTTGCTCGATGCACTCAGCGCCCATATCGCGGTCCTGGACGAACAGGGCGTAATCATTGCGACCAATGAGTCATGGCGTAAGTTCGCAGTCGCCGATGCTCAGTCGCCGGAGCGGGTCAGCGAAGGCGAAAATTATCTTGAGGTCTGCGATCGTACCGGTCTTGAGGGGATCAAGGTCGCGGAACTGGTGCGGCGGATCATCCGCGGGGAATGTAGCGAAGGGAGTTTCGAATACCCCTGCCATTCCCCCGATGAGCAGCGCTGGTTTATGTGTCGGGTCACGCGCTTCCAAGGGGATGGGCCCGTCCGCGTGGTGCTCGCGCATCAGAATATCTCTCAGCGTAAATTGGCCGAGCAGGCGACCCAGCATCTGGCGGACGAGTTGCAAGCGACACTGCAGGCGGTTCCCGATCTGCTGTTCGATCTGGATGAACACGGCCGATATCACCAGGTCTGGAGCAGTGATGATTCGCTGTTGGCAACACAGAAAGAGGCGTTACTGGGGCGCTGTGTGAACGAAGTCTTGCCGTCCGACGCGGCTCAGATTGTGATGCGGGCAATCGGTGAAGCCAGCCAGACCGGACATTCGCAAGGCCATCAGATTCGTCTGGATCTGCCCCAGGGACCCTGCTGGTTTGAATTGTCGGCGGCTGCCAAACGGAGCGAAACCGATGGGCCGAAACGGGTGATGATGTTGTCACGGGATATCACCAGCCGCCGTCAAGCCGAAGACTCGCTGCGACAACTGAATGACGAACTGGAACAGCGTGTGCAGAGCCGTACCGAGCAGTTGCACCAGGCGCAGATCGAGGCGGAGCAGGCCAGCAAGGCCAAGTCGTCATTCCTGGCTACCATGAGTCATGAAATTCGTACGCCGCTGAATGGCGTGATCGGTATGGTCGATGTGCTGGAACAGACCAGTCTCGAGCGGCACCAATTGGATATGGTCGAGCTGATCCGGGTTTCGGCGCTGTCGCTACTCGATATCATCGACGACATTCTCGACCTGTCCAAGATCGAGGCCGGTAGTCTGGAAATGGAGCAGGCACCGTTTCCGGTAGCGGCTGTGGTCGAGAAAACCTGCGCCATGCTGGATACGCTGGCGGCGAAGAAAGGCGTCGAGCTGACGTTGTTCACCGATCCGAATCTCCCGGAAGAAGTGCTGGGAGACGAGTTGCGTGTGCGCCAGATCCTGCTCAATCTGACCAGTAATGCCATCAAGTTCTCCAGTGAGATCAATCCCGGGCGCGTATCAGTGCGGGCACAGGCAATCGAGGGGAGCGCTATCCGGGTCAAGGTGGCCTTTCAGATTGCCGACAACGGTATCGGTATGGATGCCAAAACCCGATCCGGACTGTTCACGGCTTTCAGGCAAGCGGACGCCTCCACCACTCGGCGGTTCGGCGGTTCCGGACTGGGACTGGCCATCACCCATCACCTGGTCTCGATGATGGAGGGGGATATTCAGGTCGAAAGCGAACCGGGGGAGGGCTCCGTTTTTACCGTGACGCTGCCGTTCGACCTTGCCCCCGAAGCAGAGGACAGCGCGCTGTCTCCTTCTTTGGTCGATGGGCTGGAATGCCTGGTTGTCGGTTCGGGTAGCAGCATGGCGGACGATCTGATCGTCTATCTGACACACGCCGGTGCAAGCGCAACGAGGACAGTGGATATTCAGGCGGCGCTCGACAGCCTGGACGAATCAGCAACGTCGACATCACCGGTACTGGTGATCGATGCCGAAGGACCTGCGGCACGGATCTTGGCTCGGCTGCGCCAGTTTGCGGGTGCCGATGAGATCCACTGCGTGGTGATCGAGCGCGGACAGCGACGTCGACCTCGCCCTCGCCTGAACGATTCGAACTGGATCATGGTGGACGGTAACGTTTTAACACGGCAAACGCTGCTGTCGGCCGTCGCCTTGGCCAGTGGCCGTTTGCCGATCGAGCAACAGTGGCAACAGCCGGACCACTCCAAGCTCAAGGTCCGGCCCCCGACGCGTGAAGAGGCCCTGCAGCAGGGTCGGCTCTTGCTCGTTGCCGAAGACAACGAGGCCAACCAAAAAGTGCTCGCGCATCAGCTCGCTCTGTTGGGTTACGCGGCCGATATCGCTGAGAATGGACAACGGGCGCTCGAGCTATGGCGCAGCGGTGACTACGTGTTGTTGTTGACCGATCTGCATATGCCGGAAATGGACGGCTATCAGCTGGCGACCGCCATCCGTTCAGAAGACCTGAAAAATTATCCTAAGCCGATCATTGCCTTGACCGCCAATGCGCTGAAAGGGGAGGCCAAACGCTGTTTCGATGTCGGCATGGATGATTATCTGACAAAGCCAGCGCGACTCGAGGAGCTTAATGCGGTGCTGGATCGCTGGATGCCGGGAGGCGCCCCGGAGCCGACTGACACCTCGAGGGGAGCGATACGGCCCCGCGCCCGTCATTGCATGCCGCAGTTGATACGTCCGTGCTCGAAGGGTTGGTGGGGGATGATCCGGAGGTGGTTCAAGAGTTCTTGCAAGAGTTCTACCGATACGGGATAAAGGCCGCCGATGAACTGAGCCGAGCCTTTGAAAGCGGCGCGGTGCAGGAGGTTGGTGCGCTTGCTCACAAATTGAAATCATCGGCCCATTCCATCGGTGCCCTCCGGTTGGCGGAGTGCTGCGAGGATCTGGAGAGGGTGGCGAATGCAAAGGATACGCAGCAGTTCATCGATCTGATGGGCCGGTTCAGCGCCGAAGTGGCGGCCGTTAAATCGTTTCTGGAACAGCGGATTTAAATCCGTCGCGATCGATTACAAAGAGGAAACGATGGTCGCCATTACCTCAACAGAGAGCCTGGAGACCCTGGTGCTGACCACGGTGGACCACGGTAGTACCGGCTGCACAGTAACAGCCTGATGAAGGGATAGCTCGAAGCAGACCGGATGCTGGGTAACCTCGAGGCCTCGAGGTCTGTCTCGACGAAGCTTCCCGAACCGTATCGGTCTTTGGATTCGCTGGAATTAGCAAGAAACTGCTGCCCAAGGCCAAGGTATGCGACTCGCTCGGCATCGGTAATGTCGGCGATGACTACGTGCACTTCGCGCTGATCGGGACGTTCAGGACTCCGGGCTGTATTCGTGCCCGTTCAGTTCCTCGCCGTCGACGAGTGAGCGGGCCACCCCCAGTACCTGCCGGTCGTATCTAGAGACTTCCTGCTCCATGATTGCAATGGCGCCATGGAAGCTTCGGGCCTTTCGGTAGGGCCTGACACCGGCGATGGCTTCAAGGCAGTCGGCGATTGCCACGATTGACACCTCGATTGGAATCTCCCGGCCGCCCAAGCCATAGGGGTAGCCGCTGCCGTCGTGGCGCTCGTGGTGCAGCAGCACGATATCCTTGACTGTCTTCTCGAAGTCGATGCTCGAGAGAATGCGGTGGCCGATCTCCGGGTGGCGCTTGATGAATGCCCACTCATGACTCGCAAGCTTGCCCGGCTTGGTCAGTATCTCGATCGGCACTGATATCTTGCCGATATCGTGCATGCTCGCGCCCAGCGCGATCGACTCGATAGCAGACCCCTTCAGCCCCAAGGCTTCCGCCAGCTTGACCGCGATCGAGGCGGTGCGGGACATATGGCCGTTGGTATAGGGATCCCTCTGCTCGATCGCCTGGGTGAGCGCGCAGGCGGTATTGCGAAAGTTATCGAGCTGGTTCCGCTGCAGTGCATAGAAACCACTTTGATCTATGAACTCGGCCAGCCGGTATTTCCGGCCCTTGGCGTGAAAGAGTTGTGGCGATACCACTACCTGCTTCACTGCGCCGGTCTTAGTCAGAAGCTGCAATTCATAGCGTCGGGTGATATCGCGCGATAGCCGGTGTTGTAGCTCGCTGCGGCATTCGGGGACAGCTAGGTCCAGCACATTCATGTCCCGCAGCTCGGCGACATCGTATTCGACTAGGCTGGCGAAATTGTCGCTGGCGGAGATAAGCCTGCCGTTTATCGTCAGTGCGAAAGCGCCGAACAGGAACGACAGCGAATTGATGAGGCCATCGGGGCCGTTGCGCTCCAGGACGCACCCGAGAAAACTTTCATTCTGATGGGGAGAATCGGGGTACTGACTATCCATACTGAGATCCCCATCGGGCTTCCGTTTTTGTCAGTGTAGACAATATCCATTAGGGTGGATGTGAACAAGTACCCAGCGATGGGAGGAATCCTGCATCTTCAGTCCACCACGATGATGAGCTTCCGGCGCCTGCTGGAACACCATGGCTGGTCGCGGAAAAGAAGCGTAAACACGAGATCCGGGAGTGACGGCATAAGCAAGGGCATGCTGAAAATTATGGCCGATACGCCGTCGATTGTTGAGGAGGCATGACTGGATTAACTGGAGTATCCCAGCTATTGTCTCCATTAAGAGACAGGTTGGGTGAGAGCGCCAGATCGAGCGCACAACGGCGATCTTCGAGCTATGATCGCCAGGCTGCTTAAAGACAGCCCGGTTTGTTGCTGTCGTGGATGATTTCACCTACTTGAGTTCGTGATGCGGGCCAAGATCGAGTGGCATCACAAATAAAGGAGCAGAGACAGTAGAGAATGGCTATATCACGGATGACTTGTCGCCAGTGCAAGACTCAGTACTGGAAAGATGGCCCACACGCGGATCTTCGAGAGATCAGCTTTGTGCTTGGCCTCGGGAAAATCTTTGTCTGCACCGACTGCCAGGCGTACTGGAACTGCAACGAATCCGGTGGGTGGGAGCTTCTTGTTGACGGACTTCATGTTCCCGGTGACATAGTGAAATTCGATTAAACTTTTACACCGCTCCAATTTCAATTCCCGTCATTCTCTCTGAGGGTGTGGACATATTGCCGTTATACGGATAGCCGCCTGAGCAGTAGCCGCGCTGCCGATTGCGGTGGCTGCATTCGGGTGATCGCCTCGGGTGCTCGTCCTGTCGCCAACAGGGGACGTTAATCGCAGGAATCATCTTGGACAAGACGCAGATGCCGCTTACCACTTGGTTTAAGGCTATCTGGCACGTAACAGCCGCGAAGAATGGACTGTCTGCGAAAACACTTGAGGGAACGCTTGGGGTCAGATACCGGATGGCGTGGACCATGCTCCAACGGTTCTGAGTGGTGATGGTACGCTCCGAACGCGAACGGCTCTCCGGCATGGTCGAAGTCGATCAAGACTCTTGTCGGCGGCGTGGGGCGTGGCGGCCAGCGCGGTCGCGGTAGTTCCAAGTCAGTGGTGGTTATCGCCGTCGACGTGCTCGGCCCCATGGATTTCGGCCGCCTTAGGATGCGTAGCGTTCACGATGCCTCGGGCGATCTTCTCGCGCCATTCGTGTGTGCCGTTGTGGCTCCCGGTTCCTTGGATACAACGACCTGCCGAAACACGGGAGGATATGCTGTACTCGTCCGGTGATCCGGCCCACGTTACCATGCCGGTATCCATAGGGTAGCCAGCTGTCTGAAGCGCTGGATCCTCGGCACTCACCAAGGCTCGGTCACATCCGATCACCTACAGGCATACCTGGAGGAGTTCAACTTCCGGTTCAACCGCCGTATCTTGGCCAGCCGCGGCCTCGAATTCCGCCGGTTGCTCGAACAAACCGTTGTCACTGGACCTGTGACGGAAGCGCAATTGATCCTTGGCTACGACTGGTGACCACAAGATGCAGGGGATGAAGGAGCAAACCGCCACCCCATTTTACCTATTTACAAGGTAACCATTCAGCTGATTTGATTTTAAAAAGTTTTCGGCATTATCTCCCGGCACCTCCATGAAGGCCGGCAAACGCCCCTTCGAACAGCGACGTTAATGCCTCACCGCCTTGGAGGTGACATAGCACGGGCGACCATCAACGGCTACTGGGTATCACCATGCGTGGCGACCGATACGTCCGATCATGGTGCATGGCGCTCGAGCTGTGGTCAGCCACGCGGAAAGGAAAACGGATTCCCTGAGCCATTGGTTCAACCGTCTGGCGGCGACGCGCAGCTTCAACAAAACGACCGTAGCACTGGCGAGCAAGGTGGTCAGGATCGCCTCAGTCATATTGGAGCTAGGCGCGAATTCAACTCCGAAGTGCGACACCCGCCTATGCGGCCTGAAGGTATTCTTGGAATACCACTTCAGGCTGCCTGAACCCGAGGCATTTGCGAGGCCTCAGGTTTAACTGTTTCTCCGCCTGCCGGACATCTTCGTCAGTGATCGTCCGCAGATCCGTACCCTTCGGGATGTACTGGCGCAGCAGGCCGTTAAAGTTCTCGTTCAGCCCTCGCTCCCATGACGAGTACGGATGGGCAAAGTAGACCCCCGTGTTCAGCGCCTCGGCGATGGCCTTGTGCTCAACGAACTCGGAGCCGTTATCCGCCGTGATCGTATGCACGTGTGCCGCATAGGGCTTGAGCATATCGATAATGGCATCCCGCACATCGGTGGCCCGTTTGGCTTCCACCTTGCGCACCAGATACATCCGGCTCTTGCGCTCTGCCAGGGTGACCAGGGCACCGCTCCCGTGCTTGCCCAAGACCGTATCGACTTCCCAGTCACCGAAGCGCTCCCGCGTGTCCACAATTGCCGGTCGCTCATCGATAGATCGAGGCTCCGGAATGACCGAGCGCTTGCTGTTGCTACCTCTGCGATACCGTTTATGGCCTTGGCGCAACGCCTTGTAAAGCTTGCCGCCACGTGCCTTGTCCGCCGTCACATGGCGGTAGATCCACTCGTGACTCACCGACATGCCGATACGTTTGCCGACGCCACTGATCTGTTCCGGGCTCCACCGCCAGGACAGCGTCAGTTCCACGTACATGACGGTCTGCTCTGGCACCCTGTACTTGCTTGCTCCGACCCGACGTGCGCAGGCTCTGGCATGCGCCTCCTCGGGCTGATACACCCCGTTATGACTGTTACGCTTCATCTCCCGGTAGACCGTGGAGCGATGGACGTCTACTACTGTGGCGATCGCTGCTGGCGAACATCCCTGCGCAAGGAGAGCCGATATCTGGTATCGTTTCCCCTCGGTCAACTGCTGATAGCTCATGGTGATACTGCTGCTTTCTTTGGCGAGATGAAGCGTACCACCTTCGGCAGTTGACCACCTCTCGCCGCTCAACCATGAGTGTCGCACTTATTATCTGAATTCCCGGGTGAACATTACCAATCGCGGGCGACGGCATAACCACACGGCTTGGCAACACAATAACGTCAGAAACAGGGGTTGTGTGTTAACCCACCCTGGGTTGCGAAAACAAAAGACTCTCGATGACAACACAGATCAGACCGGAATACTGAAAACTTGCTTCACCCAAATTTCTTCGAGAAAGATATTAACCTGGAGGGTTAATACATGAAGCAGGGATGCTTCATCATTGGCCGCAGGCCAATGCGAATCCCATAAAACCAGCGCGTCCGCGCACTTGCGCCTGTTTTTGTGGGGTGACAGGCAAAAAGGTAGAACCTATTTGCCTGCCAGGTTAATAACTTGATGAGGACGGTATGCGCGACTACTCCTCAAGGCCAAAAGCAGAAGCGTTGCTTCGAGAACAGGTCGGATATATGGCAGCAACCTGTCCCTGAAATCGAGATCTGACGACTTGCAAACGGGGAGGAGGCCATGTATGGATCGGGCAACTACCCCCTGCAACGAACTCAGGTAGTAGCGGCACGCTGCCTGATGCCACTTGGATGGAAACGGAAAAACCGGCATTTCAAGCAACTGTATTTATATTGCGACAGTGCTCTGTTATGCCAAATTCATCTAAGGACTTGTTAATTGGGTGCTATAGTGATTGTAAGCGCCGGGCAAGCGTGCCCGGTTTCAGAAGCGCAATCTCACAAAGATCCTCTCTCGACAAAGGCAAAACCCGAGTAATCGGGTGACGCAAAGCCACGGATCCGAATCGGTAAAATCGGATGGCCGGGTTACCGAAAGAGAGTGAACCTTCACGAGCCTGAGGCCCGAGGATCTTTCAAACAACTGTTTGGAGGTGTTGTGGACACAGGCTTGTTCTTTGAGTATCAATCGATACCGATAAGTCTCATTCAGTAGCTATCCTTGAATGCTGGAGATGATTGATTCAGCAAGTGGCAGCTATCTACGACCTTAATGTCGGGTGCGGTTAAACATCAGTCCGAAAGGGTGCAGGATTGTCCGTTGTCTTGCGGGCAAAGGGCAAACTGTTGTTCGTGAATTTGATTGCGTCTTAAGGGAGGTTTTTGCCATTAACGTCGTCCTTAATGGATGATGATTTGCCGATTATCTGTGCAGTAAGTCCGTCTTTGTGAAGTATTCGGGCTAAAAAGTGGCGTCTGGTTTTTAAAAAAATCGGATACCAAATCCTGAGTAGAAATGAGGAACTCTACCATGAAACTGAACAAATTTGCTTTTCTCCGTCGAGGCGTTGTATCGGCATTGGCCGTTGCGCTTGGCTTGACGTTCATTCCCAGTGCCTTTGCCGGCACGACCGCCACCCAGACCGTGACCTACGAGGTTCAGGCGATCAACGAGATTGGGGTCAGTGGCAATCCCGGCGCCCTGATCGTCAACGCCGCCACGGCGGGTTCCGCACCCGACGCGGTCACCGACACGTCCACCACCTGGGCGGTGACCACCAACGAGAGCACGAAGAAAATCACCGCCGCCATCAACACTGCTATGCCCAGCGGCCTGACGCTGACGGTAAACCTGGGTGCACCCACGGGGGCCACCTCCGCAGGAGCCGTGACCCTGGGCACCTCAGCCGCCGACGTGGTGACCAGCATCAGCACACTCAACGAGTCGAGCCTCGGGGTCACCTACCAGCTCTCTGCTACCTCGGCGGCGGGCGTCGTGGCCTCCGCCAACAAGACGGTCACCTTTACCATTGCCGACAGTATTTAAACGGTGACCAGCGGGCGGCTGTTCAAGCTGCCCGCCATTCCGCCCCGGGGCCTTCCGGGGCTAAACCCCAACTTCTTAGCCAGAACCCCAGGGTCCGGCCTTTCAGGAGCAGGATATGCGTTTAATCGGAGCGCTGCTGCTCATCACCTGTTCACTCTCACCGGCACAGGCGGCTGATGTCAGCGTGGTCGGCAATTGGTCCGAATTGATCGACAGCAACGATCTGACCGCAGGTGCAGGCAGCGACCTGCGCTCGCCAATCGAGAGCGGTTCCGCCCTGGCGACTGTTGACATCAGTGCCACCGGTGGCAGCAGCTGGGCTGTGAAGGTCTCGAAGAGCGATATCAATTGGCCGACGGGGGTCAGCATCGCCGTGCGGCGGACCTCGGACGGTACCGGGGCCGGTACCATCTCGGGCGGCACCGGCTACCTCATAGTGACCGGGACCGAGCAGACGCTCTTCAGTGGTTCCGGGGATCGCAGCGGCATTCAACTACAGCTCAAGACCGAGAACCTGTCGATTGGCGATGCGCCTGACACCTACGGTGCCACCTTAACCTATCGCGTCGAGTGATCGAGTCCTAAGGAGGACAGTGCCATGTACAAGTGTTTCATTAGCCTGGTCATGCTGGGCCTGTGCATGATGCCGGTACGCCTTTATGCCGGTATCACGATCGAAGGGACCCTAACCCATGAAAGGGTCGTTCAACCCGGCGACAGCTTCCGGGGAACGATCGCCATTCGCAATACCGGCGAGCGCGCGGCGGAAGTCAAGGTCTATCGGACCGATTACAGCTTTGCGGCCGACGGGCGCAACGATTATGGCCCTCCTGGCCGTCTTGTTCGCTCGAATGCTGACTGGCTGCACCTTGGCCGGGAGCACATTACCATTGCGTCCCGTAGCGTGGTGAATCTGAACTATGAAATGAGGGTGGCCGACGATGAAGCGCTGAACGGCACCTACTGGAGCATGGTGATGGTGGAGCCTGTCTCGGCGAGAGAGTCGACGCTCGCCCCCGGAAGGGCGAGGCTCGCGCCCAGCTTACGCCAGTAATGCGCTATGGCATCCAAATGGTGACCCATATTGGTGACAGCGGCAGCCGGGAGCTTGCTTTTGCCAATGCGCAACTCGTGAAAGCCAAAGGGCAGCGTCTATTCAAGCTGGATGTCCAGAATACCGGGGAGCGCTGGGTGAGGCCGCAGCTCTGGTTGGAACTGTTCGACCACAATGGCCAGCCGGTCGGGAAGTTCGGTGGGGAACAGAAACGTATCTATCCAGCCACCTCGGTGCGTTTCCAGTCCGATCTAAGCAAGGTTCCGGCCGGGCGCTACCGAATGCTCATCGTGGCCGACGGCGGCGGCAATGACCTTTTCGGTTCGCAGATAGACCTCAAGCTTGAGTGAAGCCATGAACGGGGTGTTCCCTGTCACCGGCAGACTGTTTTCAGTCCTGTGGCGGCTGCGTCTGGCGTGGCTCCTGCTGACGTTGCTGTTCCCGGTGCTGGCACATGCCCAGGCGCTCGGCCTCAAGGTCAGACCGGCGGACCGGGAAATAATCAGCGAAGCGCCGCGCCAGATTGTCACCGTTGCCTTCCAGGTGCATAACGGCACCGGCCGCGACGGCCAATTCGAGGCGCAGCCCGCGTTGCCGCCAGGGTGGCGGCTGATCACCCCGGAGTATCCTTTCGACCTAGCGGACGGCGAGACGCAGCTGCGTTTTATCAGTTTTTTTATTCCCGAAAATACCCGGGCCGGCGACTATGCCTTCACGTATAGCGTGAATAACAGGCAGCAGCCGGCCATAAGCGACACCTACAGCCTGCCGGTGCGGGTGCTGTCCCGCCTGAAATTCGACGCAAGTCCATTGGAGGTGCCCGGCTTCGTGATCGCCGGTGAATCCTATGGGATCAGTTTCCTGGTTCGCAACAGGGGCAACGTCGCAGTGACCTTGGGCTACGAGATTGGCAGCAGCCTCGGCCACCGCCTCAATCCCGAAACCGGCACTCTGACCCTGGAACCCTCCGAGTCGAAACCGGTGCGGGTGCGGGTCGAGAGCACTGGAGTCTCCGAGCTGACGCTGGATCTACTGAACTTCACCGCCTGGACCACCGACAAGACTATCACAGCCGATGCCACCGTCAGTGTCAGGCTGCTGCCCCGTATCACGGGGACCGAGCAGCGCTACAACAGCATCCGGTCCCTGTTCAGCCTGAAGGCAGTGACGGAGGAGAGGGGCGACAGGCGTCGTTCGGGCTGGCAGGCCGAGATGAGCGGAGGCGGCGCCATCGACGAAGCTGGCGAGAAACGTATCGATTACCTTCTACGAGGACCAGATCTGAGAAATGAATCGGTCCTCGGCACCCTGGACGAATATCGCTTCGAATACAGGGATCCGCGTCTGGGGCTGTCGCTGGGCGACCGGGTCTATGCACTCTCCCCGTTGTCCGAGCGCGGCCGCTATGGGCGTGGCGCCGAGATAAGCTATCGCACCGATCGGTGGCAGTTGGTGTCCTATAGCATGGCGGACAGGTTCAACGGCGATCCCAGCACGCAAAACGCCGTCAGGGCAGGGTATGCGTTCAATCCCGGCAAGCGGATGGACATCCATTTCCTTGACAAAGAGGGGGAAAACCCGGGTGATATCTGGAGCCTGCGCAGCCGAATGGAATGGCGTCCCGGTCGCGCCACGGACTTGGAGGTTGCTCAGAGCCGCGCGGACTCGGAACGCGGCGGGGCCTACCGGGGCCGTATTGATGACAGCAGTCACCCCTTCCGCTACCAACTGACGCTGCTGCACGCCGACCCCGAATACCGGGGCTATTACCGGGATCAGGAGTTTGCCTTTTTCGGTTTCGATTATCCGCTTGACGACAAGTGGTCGTTGAATGGGACCTATCGGTTCCAGCGCGACAATCTGAATGTCGATCCAGAGCGGGTGGCCCCGGTCGAACGGCAAGCGATACTGGGTGCCGACTATCGCCTGTCCTCGCAGACCAGGATCGGCATCGACTATCGCCAGTTTGTGAAACATGACCGGCGCCCGGAGCCGGAATTCGATGCTGGCAATGACGCCCTGGGCCTGACGGTCAGTCGTCGGCTCGAAGCACTGAGCCTGCTGGGTGTCGCCCGATGGGGCGAAACCGAAGACAAACTGAATCGAGAGCGTTTCGGTACCGCACTGTACCTCGCGTCCGTCCACTGGCAGGCGACACTCCGGCAATCCTACAACGCCTACCTGTTCTACGACGACAACGCCCATACGCTGGAGCGTCAGTCCGTGCAAAAGACGCTGGGGCTCGGCGCCAATTACCGCCTCTCCGCCGCCAGTACGCTGAACCTGAATATTCAGGGTGATCTCGGTGCCGACGAAAAACCGTACACCCTCAACGCCCTGTTAGAACACCGGTGGTCGAACGGCCATCAGACCTCGCTTGTGGCACGACACTCGACGGGCGATGAGAAGCAGACCGCGCTCATGTTGACCTACAGGGTGCCTTTCGGCCTGCCGGTGAGCCGGAAGCGAAACGTGGCGACGCTGCGCGGCCGCGTCCTTGATGCCGAGACTGGAACCGGGCTCGAAAACGTCGTGCTCAATCTCGGCGGCTTGATCGCCGTTAGCGACTCCGAGGGACGATTCAGTTTCCCCTCGGTCAAGACCGGTCGTTACCATTTGTCCCTGGACCGGCCGGGGGCTTCGGTAGACAAGGTGTCGGTGGAAAAACTGCCCAAAGAGATCGAGATCCGTCAGGGCGACGATAACCGCACCGAGATAGCATTGATTCGCGGTGCGACCCTGAGCGGGCAGATCAGGGTCTACGATCTGCCCGACTCCGTACTGCCCACCCAAACCTATATAAAGGTAGGCGCCACCGACCGCCCGGACGACAGTCCCGACCCGCCACAGCGACCGCTCAAGCGCGCCAATGTCCTGGCCGATACGCTGGTGACCTTCATCAATGGCGAGCACACCATCAAGCGCCTGACCGACCAAGACGGCCGCTTCCGCATCGCTGGTGTGCCGCCGGGCAGATGGGTGATCACCATGGACGAAAATAACTTGCCGGTAAATACGATACCCGAACAAAGGCAACAGATCCTGATCGTCGAGCCTGGAGAGGAGGCGAATATCGACTTCAAGGTTATACCGGAAGTCCGAAAAATTAAGATGTTGGAGCCACTGAAGGAAATTTGAGATGCGTTGGTTTGAGTTATTTGAATGAGAGCCGCGATAACAAGTATGCCTTTGTACTTCCGACTCCGCGCATAGTCTACAGGGTGGTGGCGATTTCATATACTTTTGGATACCTGTGGCCCTTCACTCAAGAATCGGTACCGGTAGTCATTGCAACGTGCCACCGCAGATCCGGTGGGGGCATTGCTGGTAGAGCAGGGCGCCTGCACCACTGAATGGTGGTGGTGGACGGTACCTCTTCGTCGTGGGTTAATTTGGACTCGTCGATCATGCAGGAAGTGGGTGTTTGGCAACTGGGGTTGTGCGGCTGGCGTGTCCCAGGTCTTATCGAGGAGCCCAGACCCGGGTGAAGTGCATAGCGAGATATTGATTTGGACTACCGCTGCCCGCTGCCCGCTGCCCGCTGCGGCCGCAGACCTGCATTGATGCACGTGGGAAATATGGCCCCTACGCCCAACAGGAACTGCATCCTCAATGCTCGTTCGCCGACTGAGCTGGCACAAACCTCCGATGTGGCCGAGTTCCGTGTTGCAGGCAGGGGGTGATAAAAATCTGCTTGTAGGCGACTGCTCGACGGTGCTAAAAGGGATCTGGCGGCAGGACATCTCCCGCCATTGAGTCCCCCCATGAAACGTCTTTGGTCGCGTATCGCTGTTCTGCTGCTGTTGGTGTTACCGATAGTCGGTACGGTTACGCACTGGCCCGTCAATGCTTTCTCCTACGTCGGACCATCGGCACGGGCGTTTGACCAGGCCGACCTGATACCGGGTCAGGTTCTCCCAGCCGTAATGGGCGCCGAGCGCCGCGCCAACTTCGAGGTATTCGAAGACCCACCGCTTGGGCTACCTCCGGAGCCACTGGGCAAGCCGGATTGGCGCCATCCAGCACCGCCAGTGTCGTTGCAGCCCCAAATTCCTGCTACGCCGCCTGTCCTGAGACTTGCACGGGCGCCGCCTGACCCTGCATCCAGCGTAATCAGTAGAAGCGTTCACCCTTCACATCGGTAGCCCGGGCGCATTTGCCCGGGACATTCTGGAACCTTTCCGGAGCGTTCGGCGATGAAACCCGCAATCCTTAATTTTATGGCGATCAGGCAACTGACGGCGCTGACGTCGTTGCTATTGGTCCTCCTGTCCGTGCTGTCGCTGTCGATATCGGGTCTGCAGCTAGGGCTGGATTTTACCGGCGGCACCCTCATCGAACTGAGTTACGGCGCACCGGCACCGCTTGATCTCATTCGTGTGACGCTGGAGAAGCGCGGTTTTGACAATGCTCTGGTGCAGTCCTTCGGCTCGCCGACTGAGGTGCTGATCCGGCTGGCGACCAGCTACAGACCCGGCGTGGGCGAAGAGGTACAACAGCTGTTGCAACAGGCCACGGAATCGAAGGTCAGTTTGCTACGGACTGAGTTCGTAGGCGCTCAGGTCGGCGAGGATCTGCGCGAGCGCAGCGGACTCGGTGTACTGGTCGCGCTCGGCGCCATCATGCTGTACGTGACCTTTCGCTTCCAGTTCAAGTTTGCGCTCGGCGCCCTGGTGGCGCTGTTCCATGATGTCATCATCGTACTGGGGGCTTTTTCACTGTTTCGCTGGGAATTCGACCTGACGGTCCTGGCGGCGATCCTGGCGGTGATCGGCTACTCGCTCAACGACTCGCTGGTGGTGGCGGACCGGATCAGGGAGAATTTCCGACGCCTGCGACTGGACGATACGTGCGAGATCATCAACCGCTCGCTGACGGAGATCCTGAGTCGCACCCTTATGACATCATTGACCACACTGTTGGTGGTGGTGGCGCTCTTTCTTTTCGGCGGCGAGATGATACACGGCTTCGCCACGGCGCTGCTGATCGGCATCTCGGTCGGCACCTATTCGTCGATCTACGTCGCCAGCGATCTGCTGTTGCGCATGAACTTCAGGCGCGAGGATCTGGTTCCGCCAGACACCGAACCCCAAGAAGATGCACGACCCTGAGATGAGGCGCAGTCCGCTTGTGTCTCGTTCGGCAGAGGTAAGTGACGCCCGGCCCAACGGAGCGGGCGTCAAGCAGGAGGACTGGATACGCACAGGCGTGATCTACCCGACGTGCCGAAACAGCGTCCGGTCGGCGGTCAGAAAAACTGTCAAGCAGGTAGGTGATGCAGCGGACAAACCAGAGCAGTAGGATACCGCCTTCGACACGGCTGATGCGGCCGGCCCTGAAGTCGATTACGGACAGAGACAGGGGCATGGCTGCCATTATCAGGAGGTCCCCGCTCGAGTACTCTGGCACCGATCACCATCGGACTGACCATATTGCTGATACCAAACTCGGACAGCGTGTTGTGCCGGTAGTTAGATACCAATCGCGATGATGGTCAGGTCAACGGCTTGATCGCTGACACCGCTGCTCGGGCGACTTCGACTGAACCCCAGACCAGCACGCGCGAACATATCTCGATAATGGAACATTCTTAGCGTGCCGCGCGTGCGGCCGGATTGTGCCGCCTACCAAGCGATAGCCCCCTGGCCAAGCGCAAGCCAGTGCCCATTCAGTGACTTTGAACTTCCAGACAGCGGCGATTTTCAAGGCAGAATGCGGACGCGCGCATACGCTAAGCCCGAGACGCCCTGCAGGGGCTCCACGTTGCCGGTGTCGATCGTCGAGTCGACCCAGCCTTCGCGCGCCAGATAGCGGAGATACTGCTGCCACTCCTCCCATTCTTCGTCGGTGGAGTAGACCAGCGTCAGCATGCCCGGCTGAGTGATGCGTTCGTTGGTTTCGTCATCACAGGCTTTTTCGATTCGTTTTTTGACGATCTCGTAGCGACTGTCCCTTGAACCACGTACGGCGAAAAGGGTATCGGACTTTTCGTCGTGGAAAATGTCCACGCTTTGCTGCTGAATCAGCACCAAATGGGTAATCTGAAGTCCGATATTGTCGCCGCCGCCCATCTCGAAGACCGAGCGGGCACAGGCGCAGATTGCTCTCAGTTGCTCATAGCGAAGGCTATGCAGATGAAATGAGCGGAATTCCGGATAGATGGACTGGCCGGCGTAGATCATGTGATCGATGCCGTCTGTGCAGTTGATGTCGCTATGGTGCGGGATGATCTGCTGCATCCTGGCCTGGCAATGCTCCCAGGTTTTGCGCAGCGTGCCGATCACCCTGCTGACGGTGGCATCGTAGCGCGCCCGGGCCTCGTAGACGCAATGATGTTCGTTGTCGCTGGCCTGCCGATAGTCACGAACGGCCGCTGCGGCGGCATCGCTGCAGCGTTCGAAGTGATCGAAATAAATTTCGAGATGGCGCTTGAGGTAGTCGATAGCCGTATCTTCGGTGTCCACATCGACGCCCTGTTCGAGTTCGCCCATCTGCTCGAGCAGGTCCAGTTTCAACTGCTTTGCGAGGCCGCTCGGCGTTTCGGCCGCGACGGCCTCCAGCACCGCAAGGCCGGCCCGGAACTGCTGCAGCAGATCCGCTTGTATTGCCTGGTTGCGGGATTCGGACGAACCACGGATATCGGAGATACCGTAAAGAGGATAGACGTCAGGGAATTCGATCGGCTGCGGCGGCAGTCCCCAGTTGCGTCTTTCGGCTTCCTCTAGGAAACGCCATTCCACCGCCGGCTGGATATTGCTGAATGAGGTCAGGCTTTGCTGCAGACTGAAACGCAAGGCCGTCGTGTAGGGCTCGACCAGTTCCTGGGCATGGCGGACATCGTCCGCATCGAAGGCGTCGGCGCGATCGCTGGTGATGCCGATCAAGCCTACCAGTTGTGAGCGGTGGCCGACCTTACCGTCGTTGGCGACATACAGCGGGATCAGCAGCAGCGAGCGGGTGCCGAGCGCCTGTAGGCGACAATCCAATTCGCATGTGACCTCCTCCTGGGGGATCGTTGCCACCGAGCAGACAGCGGCCCTCTGTGCCTCATTGACGAGCCTGGAATTACTTAATGACAGCAATGGATAACGGCTTATTTCGAGTGATTTCTGTTCGCTGCTGGCGATAAACAACCGCGCCGGGTCGCGTTCGAGGCACAGAATGAAGCACTGCTGTGCCCGGAACAACGAGCGCAGACAGCCTTCGATCTGACGGAAGCGCTCCGGCGTCAGTATCGAGATGCGTTCGACCAGCAGTCGGGTTAGTTGGCGCAGGGTTTCAAGGACAGTTACATCGAACCCTTCAAGCAATATCAAGCCGTCAGGGGATTCTGTGGCGAAGGTGGGTGCTATCGGACGAAGGTTGCCCCTTGTATTGTCCGTTATCGTTGGAGCGTCCGGTGCCAGCATTGAGTGTCTTGCCGTGCCATCCCCGAACCACAGCTTGACGATTCGCGTCTGCGGATAATGGGGACTGGATACTATGGCAATGAAGGAGGTCTCGAAGTGGTCAGAGCATATACTGCTATCGGTGGCGGTGTCTTGTGACCGGATCATCTGGGTGAGTTGTGGTCGTGTCAGTCCCGGGATCAGCTCGAAAAGCTCAAGCCTCGGACCGATGGCGTCGGCGGAATCCGCCTCAAACCCAAAAAGGTTCCGAAAAGCGAGGTTGGCATATCGAACGATGAAGGTTTCCGGCTCCAGCGCCGCGGCCAGCCATCGCTTGGACTGCCGCAGCGCGCTCAGCCAGGGAAGGGGTGGTTCGACCGGACCCGCTGGCTCGGCTGTCAAGCTTGCCGGTAATTCCGGTCCCGACTTGACCGGCTTGGATGTCTTCATGGCGGACCCTCGTCAAGCGGATTGGCATCCCTAGGTTCTGAACGCCAGCCAGGCGCCGTTGCGAGATCCCGTGCTTGATAAGTGAACAGTGCGCCGATACATCCCAGCGCGAATTACAGTGTAGGCGGCATTGGTGATTACCACCATGGAACCTCACTGCAAGCTCAGGGTGAAGTTGGTTCGTTTCATGTGGGGAGCTTGCATGTGGCTATCAATTGGTCGGTTTACATGAAGCTGCGACCGGGAGGAAGGACCTCATTCAACCGCCACATTGCGGCGGGGAATCGCAAGCTTTTGTTCCGCCTGCCATGCATCGAGGTAGCAACTGTTAGCAATGTTACAGACTCTTTACAGGTGAGAGTCACCGAACGGCCATTTGCTGCCGCCTGATCATTCGGTCAACTCGCTGTTGTGATGGCAGTGAAGGAGAAAGTTCGTCGGCATTTGAAATCCGGAGCCCTAATTGTGGACTCCGGGTTGCTTCACTGGATCAGTAAGTTAAAGAGTTTAACGTATCGGCATTCGGCCATAGCGATAACCTTGATAAGCCAATCATGCACGATCATTTGTCAATTGGAGCCTCATCGAAAGATCTATCGCGGTGACATCCTTGGTAAGGCTTCCCATTGAGATAAAGTCGACGCCGGTTGCTGCGATCGCCGTTAGGGTGTCGTTATTTATACCGCCGGAGGCCTCGATGCGTGCCTTTCCACGGCTTCTGTTTACGGCGATGCTTGTATCCTCGATGGAAAAGTTGTCGAGCATGATGACGTCGGCACCGGCGGCCAATGCCTGCTCGAGTTCGTCCAGAGTTTCAGTTTCCACCTCTACCAGTTTGCCAGGCGCCAGTTTTCGCGCGGCCTCGACTGCCTGAGCGAGGCCACCGCAGGCGGCGATATGGTTTTCCTTGATCAGGAAGGCATCGTACAAACCCATGCGGTGATTGTGGCCACCGCCGCAACTCACCGCGTACTTCTGCGCCTGGCGCAGGCCGGGCAGCGTCTTGCGGGTGTCGAGCAGCTGGACGCCGGTGTCGGCGACCTGACGGGCGAACCCGTCCGTACGCGTGGCAGTGCCGGAAAGCAGTTGCAGGAAATTCAGTGCAGTACGTTCGCCGCTCAGCAGGGCGCGCGCCGAACCACTGATCGTCACCAGGGTGTCGCTGGCGGTCATTCGGTCACCGTCGGCCAACTTCCAGTCCAGCCTGACCGTTGGGTCAATCTGCCGGAACACTTCGTCCGCCCAGGCTCGACCGCAGAACACAGCGTCCTGGCGCGTGATGATGGTTGCCTCCGCCAGGCTGTCAGCCTGTATCAGGGCCGCATTGATGTCGCCATCGCCGATGTCCTCGGTCAGTGCGCGGGTGACGTTGTCGGTGATGGCCATTCGCAGGGCGGTTGGATCGATGGAATACATAACACCTCTGGGGTCTTGTTGATGGGCGACAAGGGTCGTGATGACCGGATGCAATTGGGACTTGCAATGATCCGGCATTTTTTGCAAACTGGCAATATTCTTAGTCAGCTAAGTTTATTTGGAGGCTCGATTGTCATGGCCCACGCCCCGCTCGATCTGACCGTCACCCTTGCAGCAAAGGAGGCTGTGGCCGAGGGTATCGTCCGTTTTGAACTGACGCCTGCAGCAGGTGTTGAACTGCCCCCTGCCGAGGCCGGGGCACACATTCGTATTCGTGTACCCAATGGCGAAGAGCGGCAATATTCGTTGTGTCAGGGACCGGACGAGACCGACCGGTACGTCATCGTGGTCAAGTACGAAGCCGAGGGCAAAGGCGGCTCGCGCAGCCTGATCGACGACAGCAAGGTCGGCGATACCTTCGCCATTTCGGCGCCGGTCAATGATTTCCCGCTCAAGGGCAATCCTGCCCGCTACATCTTTATCGCCGGGGGCATTGGCGTTACGCCGCTGTATTCGATGATCCAGACGCTGATGCAGACCGGCGGCAAGCCGTGGAAACTGTACTATCTGAGCCGACATGCCGAGCAGACGGCGTTTCTGGAGGAGTTCGATGTTCCGGAATTCCGTGGCAAGGTCGTGGTACACCACACCAACGGTGAACCGGACAACAAGTACGATTTATGGCCGGTGCTGGAACAACCGAAGGGCGCCTATCTGTACTGTTGCGGCCCCCGCGCGCTGATGGAGGAGGTGCGCGATATGACCGGTCACTGGTCACCGAGCAGCGTGCACTTCGAAGACTTCGGCGCGGCCGATGCGGCTCACCGCCCCGATGACGAACCCTTCGAGGTTCGCCTGCGAGGCCAGGGCGGCGTCATTACGGTTGCGGCGGAGCAGACATTGCTGGAAGCGCTGGAAGCGAACGGTGTCGAGGTGCCCTATTCGTGCGAAAGCGGCACTTGCGGTACCTGCCGCTGCGATCTTCTGGCAGGCGACGTCGACCACCGTGACCTGGTGCTCAGCGAAGAGGAACAGGGCCGTTACATCATTCCCTGCGTGTCGCGTGGACTCGGCAATGGCCTGGTTATCGGGTTGCCGGAATGAGTGCCTGCGAACCGCTCCGAATCGGTGTCTCGGGACTCGGGCGCGGTTTCATGCTGCTGTTGCCGACGCTCGCCGCGCATCCGGGCATCCATCTGGTCGCCGCTGCCGACCCGCGCGCCGAAGCACGCGCCAGGTTCGAAGCCGACTTCGGCGGCACGGGATACGACGACTTCGAGGCGCTGTGCCGAAACCCGAAGGTAGAGGCGGTGTACATCGCCTCGCCGCATGGTCTGCATCGCGAGCAGGTCGAGTGCGCCGCGCGCCACGGCAAACACGTACTGGTTGAAAAGCCCATGGCGCTGTCGCTGGCGGACTGCCAGGCGATGATCGAGGCGATGGAAGCTGCCGGCTGCTGGTTGCTGGTCGGCCACAGCCACAGTTTCGATACCCCCTACCTGCGCACGGCGGCAATGATCCGCTCGGGCGAGTATGGCCGGGTACGGATGATCCACGCATTGAATTACACCGACTTTCTCTACCGACCACGCCGGACGGAAGAGCTGGATACGACGCGCGGCGGCGGGGTGGTCTACAGCCAGGCCGCACACCAGGTCGACATTGTGCGCCTGCTGGGTGGCGGTGAAGTGACCCGGGTCGTTGCGCAGACAGGACAGTGGGATCCGCAGCGTCCGACCGAAGGCGCTTACTCGGCATTGCTGACCTTCGCCAATGGCTGCTTCGCGACACTGACCTACAGTGGCTACGCCCATTTCGACACCGACGAATTCAATGGCTGGAGCGGAGAGCTTGGCCAGCAGCGGTCGCCCGCCGAATACGGCAAGGCCCGCGCCACGCTGCAATCGATCGGCTCTTCCGAAGAGGAGGCCCGACTGAAAAACCGCCGCGCCTACGGCTCAGGGCTGGGCCTGGCCGATACGTCGCTGGCCGGTATCGGCCACAACCATTTCGGCTTGGTGCTGGCCAGCTGCGATGCGGCCGATCTGCGCCCAGGTCCCACGGGTATCGATGTTTATGGTCATACCGAACACCGTCTTGTACCCTTAGCACAGCCTGACATTCCGCGGCGCGAAGTCCTCGACGAATGGATCGCCGCCGTACGCGACAACGTCGCCCCTATCCACTCCGGAGCCTGGGGGCTGGCAACCATGGAAGTCTGTTTTGCATTGCTCGAGTCCGCGCGAACGGGTCAGGTTGTAGACTTGCATTATCAGTGTCCCGTGCGACCGGAAGGAGCCTGACCTTATGACGAAACGAGACGCCCGTGAGACCGAAAGCGTCTTGCGGCATTGGCATCAGCAGGTGCCCGATGACCGAATGGCGCACCTGGTTCGGGATGCCAGCCGCCTGCTTGCCAAAAGCCTGCAGGGCCGGCTGTCGGAACACGGCGTGAGTTTCGGCCATTGGTCTTTTCTGCGCATTCTCTGGACCCAGGAAGGTCTGTCGCAGCGCGAGCTGAGCGATGAGGCCGGGGTCATGGAGCCCACCACCTTTACTGCGCTCAAGGCCATGGAGGCCAATGGCCTGATCGAACGCCGTCACCTGAATGGGAACCGCCGCAAGCAGCACATCTTCCTGACCGCCAAGGGCCAGCAGCTCAAAGACGTACTGACGCCGCTGGCCGAGGAGGTCAACCATGTTGCACTGGCGGGCGTGTCGGAGGCCGACGTCGATGCGACGCGCAGGACGCTGCTCGCCATGATCGATAACCTGGCGGCCGACAATCAGCACAGCGAACCGGACAGCGGGCCGGGTGGCTGAGACGTCGGCCGTCCTCAAAGCCGGAGACCGATGAATAATGACAAGCTACTCTGACTCCCTCAACGCCTTGCTCGACGACCTCGTCGATGCCAACCTGATCCTCTTCAACGAAGGCGTCGTCGATGCATTCGGCCACGTCAGTGTGCGTAACCCCGACAACCCTGATCACTACTTCCTCGCGCGCAATATGGCGCCGGGGCTTGTCACGCGAGAGGACCTGATCGAGTTCGATCTGGACGGCCATGTCGTCGACGGCGATACCCGCAAGGTGTACCTGGAGCGTTACATCCACGGCGAAATCTATCGTGCCCGACCGGACGTCATGGCCGTGGTACACAGTCACTCGCCGTCAGTGGTACCGTTCAGCGCGGTCAAGTCCAACCCGCTGCGACCGCTGTGTCATATGAGTGGCTTTATCGGCAAGGGCGCGCCGATTTTCGAAATTCGCGACGTTGCCGGCGACGCCACCGATTTGCTGATCACCAACCCCGAACTGGGCGCCGCCCTGTCCAAAACCCTGGGACACAGTACGGTGGTACTGATGCGTGGCCACGGTTCGACTGTCGTCGCGCCCACTCTCAAACAGGCGGTCTATCGCGCTGTCTACGTCGAAGTGAACGCAAAGCTGCAAGCAGACGCGAGCCGCCTGGGGCCAATCGAGTTTCTCAGCGAAGGCGAGACCCGCACCACCCAGGAAACCATCGAAGGTCAGGTCGAACGTCCCTGGCAGCTCTGGAAGATGCGTGCACATCAGGCACAGAAACAGTGGCTTGACCACGGTCTTTGAGTGATTCATTCGGGCGGAGCGGCCTGTACGGTCTCCGCCCTGTTCAGAGCGCCGTCATCAGATTGACTCCGATCACGGTACATACAGTACCCACCATCACCGCGCGGCTGAACAGCTCCGTCTGCCGCGACACCAGCCAGGTTCCCAGCAGCACAAACAGCGGCGTGGTGGCCGCCAGCGGCGCCACGACGATCAGATCCCCTGCTGCAGCGCCAGATAGAGAAACACCGGTCCCAGGCTCGACAACACGCCAGCCGCGCCGAGGTAGCAGGCTTCGTCCTTTGTACAACGAATCGATGAGGCCTGGCGCCTGGCGAGCACATAGAGTGTGACCAACGCCCAGGAGGAGAGGGTGGTGACCGCACTGGCGGTAATCGGGTCGGTGCCCAGTTCGATACCAGTCTTGCGAAAGACGATCGAGATGCCATACGCCAGGGAGGCGCCGACCGGGAAGAGCAGGTAACGTCCGCTGCCGGGAACAAGCGTTGAAGCTGCGCACCGCGATAAAACCCCTTGAGCGCCCACGATCAGCGATCCGACCAGCACCAACATGCCACCGGCCAGCTTGGGCAGGGTAACCGACTCATCCAATACCACCACGGCAATGATTACGGTGACCAATGGATGGGTCAGGGTGATGGGCGTGGTGATGTTGGCGCCGAGGCGGGCCATGCCGATGAACTGGAACAGCCGGCCGAGCAGTGGCGCGAAGAGGCCGGCCAGTATAAAAAAACGCCAGCTCCACCAATCACCGAACGACGGTTGTTGCCATACAAGGCTCCAGCTGCAGAGTATGACAACATTGATCGACAGGGTGATCCACAGGGTGGACAGGGTCGAGGCGGTGCGGCGACCGATTTTCACCAGCAGAAAGGTACCGGCAAACAGGATTGCCGACAGCAGGGACCAGACAATGGGCATCATGGGCACAATTTCCCTGTGAGGAATGGGAACGCCGGAGACGACAGGGATGTCGGCTCCGGCGTGGTGGATGGGCCGGTGGATTTAGCTGGAGAGCTTCATCCGAAAGCGCAGATGGGGTGTCATCATCATCGAGAAGGCGGTCAGCAGCACACCGATGGCAATGGCGGTGGTGCTGGGGAAGATGAACAACAGTCCTGACAGGCCGAAGCCGATACGAGCCGGTGTGGTCAAGGGCTCCTTCCAGAAGCCTTCGATGCCGATGCTCAGCAGCACGACGCCGATACCGGCAGTAATACAGGCGGATGCGATGTCGAGCCAGCTCCCGCTCATCAGCAGGCCGTCACCATACATGAAGGCAAAGGGCACGATGAACGCGGTGATGGCCAGGCGTACCGCGCCGATAGCGATACCCAGGGTTTCGCATCGGCAATGGCGGCCGCTGCAAAGGCGGCCACGGCCACGGGGGCGTCATTGCCGAAAGGACCGCGAAGTAGAGGATGAACATGTTGGTCTGCATCGCGCTGAAATCGAGAGCGCTCAATGTCGGGCCGACCAGTACCGCCGCCAGTATGAACGCCGACGGTGTCGGCATCCCCATGCCGAGGATGATCGCCAGCACCGCCGAGATCAGCAGTACCAGGACCGTATCGTTACCGGACAGCAAGAACACGAGATCGGCAAACTTGCCCCCGAGACCGGTCATCGATATACCGCCGATGACCAGACCGGCCGCGGCGCAGGCCGCCACTACCCCGACCATGCGTAGCGTGGTCTCGCCGAGTGCCCCCAGATGGCCGTCAGGCTCATGCGGGTGGACGGCTTGACGGCCGATACCAGCAGGACCACGACGGTGGCGACCGCGGCCACATAAGTCGGCGAATAGCCCAGGATCAGCGCGACTGACAGCGCAACCAGCGGAATAATGAACAGGCCGCCGTTGCTGAGCGTTGCACGCAGGCGGGGCGTTTCCTCGGCGCTGAGACCGCCCAGCCCCATCTTGCGGGAGCGCAAATGTATCTGAGTGTAGACACACAGGTAGTAGAGCAGCGCCGGTACGATACCGGCAATGGCGATGTCGCGGTATTCAATGCCGGTGTATTCGGCCATGATAAAGGCCGCCGACCCCATGACCGGCGGTAGCAGGCTGCCGCCGGTCGAGGCGGCCACTTCGACGCTGCCGGACAGCGACTTGCTGTAGCCCAGACGCCGCATGATCGGGATGGTGATCGAGCCGGTTGTGACCACGTCCGAGGTCGGACTGCCCGACATGGTGCCGTACAGGCCGGAGGAGATCACAGCAATTTTTGCCGGCCCACCGACTTTGCGTCCGGCCAGGGCCGAGGCAAAGTTGTAGAAGAAATCGGCACCGCCGGCCCGGGACAGGAAGGTACCGAAGAGTACGAACAGGAACGCATAGGTGGCCGCGACGCGCAATGGCACCCCGAAGAGCCCATCGGTGGTGAACATCATGATGTCCAGAAAGTGGTTGTAGCTCACTTCGCGGAACCCGAGGCCGGCCGGCAGATTGTGGCCGAACAGGTTGTAGAGAACGAAGACGGCCACCACGCTGGTCAGGCCAATGCCCACGGTGCGACGTGTCGCCTCGATGGTCAGCACGAGCAATACCGAGGCCGCGATCAGGTCAGGTGCTTCCAGTGGAAACAGCAGCGTAATGCGCTCGACGATCCGTCCGCTTTCGACGAAGAAATAGACGCCCGCCGCTATACTGGCGGCCGAGAACAGCCAGTCCAGTGCGCTGGGCCGATCCCGCCGGCCATTCGGTGCGGCGGTATACATCAGGAACAGCAGTGCCAGGATGGCCGACAAGAACACCACGGTCATGACGAACAGGTCGACATAAACGACCGTCGTCGTGTAAATCACGGCGATCGCGATCAGGGCGGCAACGCCGTGGACTGCCGTACCGAGTTTCCCGGTCAACCGTCTTCTGGCGCCGGTCTCGACCAGGGAGCTTAGCAAACTGCGCATAGTCACTTACCCTCTTGTTGTCGGTATCGGCAGGCCTTATTTCAGGCCTGCTTCGATCAGGTAGCGCAGGGCGCCGGCGTGATAGGGCACGGCCTCGACGGATGCCATGACCTTCGGGGTCAGGGCACCCATCGCCGGATGAACACCGGCCAGGGTTTGGTAGTTGTCGAACAAGGCCTTGGTCAGGTTGTAGGCGGTCTCTTCATCCATATCCGCGCGCACCGCCAGAGCCGCGCCTAGGGAAACGGTATTGACCGCTTCGGGCGACCACTCGTAGGTGCCTTCCGGAATGGAAAACGAGATGGTGCCACTGGCTGCATTGACCGTTGTAATGGTCTTCTTGTCGAGGGGCAGCAGGGTCAGATCCACGCTGTTGCCCGCCTGCATGATAGAGCTGTGTCGCACGAACAGGGAGTTCAGAATCAGGTCGGCACGACGATCCTGTATCAGGCTCATCTGTTCGTCGGAGGCGGCATAAATCAGCTGGCCGCCCCAGCTCTCGATGTCCTTCTCGGTCACGCCGATAGCCCTGAACATCTCCTCGGCGACGCTGGAGGCGATATTGCCGCGGCGGTTGATGGCAACGGTGATCGGCGGCTTGACGCGGGCGATGTCTTCGAACGACTTGATGCCGTGTTCTTCGGCGAAGCTGTCCCGGATCAAAGCCTGCATCGGTGCCCAAGTATACATAGAGGAGAGCACCCGGATCGAGTCGACCGGTTCGCGGAAGGGCGCGCCGCCATTCTTGGCGAGCAGCAGCTCGGCATCGTGAATCAGCGCCAGGTCGGCCTGGTCGCGATCCAGCAGGCCCACGTTGGCGATACCGCCGCCAGAGGTCTGGTAGGTGATGGTCGATCCAGGATAGGCTTTACGCACGCTGGCATCGATGCCGGCACCGAGCAGGCTCCAGAGACCGCCGGGAGAGGCGCCGGCAACGGTCATAGTGTAGGGCTCTGCCTGGACAGGGGAGAAGGACGCCAGAACACCCACGGTGGCAAGTGCGGTCAGCCAGTGCTTGATTGTCTTTTTCATCATAGAACCTCTAGTTATTGTATTTGTAATCGCTAGTGCTGGGTTGTTTCGGTTTTTTGATTGCGCCGGACCTGCCCGGTGCCCGGACAGGCCCGTTTCCGATCAGATCTTGAAGCTCTCCATGCTGGCCGGGTGGAACAGTTCTTCCGGGTTGACCAGGCGGCTGGACAGCCCCTCTGCATGGTGTTGGGCCAGGAAACGCTCCAGCGTCCGACGGTTCGGTTCGAAGCCGTAAGACCAGAAGTCCTCGCCCATCAGTTGCCGGGCGGCGCGCAGCTGATCCTCGACGAAAGGCAGTGTCACCTTGGTAGCCGAGGTATCGGACAGGCGCGTCAGTGCCACCTGCTTGGACTGCTCGAACGCCTTGAATACCGCGAATGGCAGCCAGGGATGCTGTTCGACCAGTGTCTTGCGGATACCGAGCAGGTGCATGATCGGGAACAGGCTGGTACGCTGGTACCAGGCCTTGGCCTCGGCCATCGGGTCCTCGAACAGGTAACCGATGTGCGGATGGCCCCGGGTGAAACAGCTCGGCGCGCGTGGACCGATGACGGCATCCAGGTCGCCGTTGGCCAGCATGTTCGACAGGGTTTCGCCTTCGGGGGCGTTCACCACCTCGACACCGCCGGTCAGATTCAGGTTGATCTTCTCGATGCGGCCGGCGTCCTCATAGCCACCCCGAACCCAGATCATTTCATTCGGCTTGATGCCGTAGTCTTCCTCCAGGAACAAGCGCACCCAGACATTGGCCGTCAGTTGGTATTCGGGCACGCCGATGCGCTTGCCGCGCAGGTCGGCCGGTGTCTTTATACCGCGGTCGGTGCGAATGTAAATGGAGGTGTGGCGAAACGCCCGCGACGGGAACACCGGCACTCCGATGTAGGGGCAGTCACCGTTCGCGGTTTTCACCGTATAGCTGCTCATCGACAACTCGGTGATGTCGAAATCCGCATGGCGAAAGGCACGGAAGAAGATCTCTTCCGGGTCGTGCAGCATGAAGACGGGGTCGACGCCGTCGATCTGCACCTCGCCATCCACCAGGGGCGCATGCGGTCGTAGTTGCCGACCGCGACAGACAGATTCAGTTTGCTCATCGGTTCAGATCCACTCGATCAGGAAGCTGCGACTTCAACTTGCGCTGGAGTCTCTTCAGACTGCTCCAGAAGCGCTTCACCCGGCGCACGACCGAGTGTCCGCCACTCGGTGCCCTTGGACACGATGCCTTCGAACGACTTCAGCTCGCTGTGCCGGATACGCGGCTCGGTAGCACCAATGGCAGGTCCGCCATCGGCGACGACCTTGGCCGCGCGCACCATCTGGCGGCGGAACTGAACGATGGCCAGGTCGCTCGCGCCCAGGCGGTCTTCGGAGCGGTCGGCAATCGGCCCCATGGTTTCCCACATGGCGATGTCCTGGTTCGGAATGCCGCGGATGCCGGTAAAGCTTTCGCCGGTTTTCATGATGATACGGTCCTGGCCGTAGTCATTTGCGTAAGTGTTGAAACGGTTGAACGACGCATCCAGGTCGACACCGATCTGCAAGGCCAGGAACTTGCGCCAGGTCTCGGTATCCGGGGTGGTTTCCCGGTTGCCCCAGGCGATGAAATGGAAAGCGGTGTGGGTGTCGTCGATCGGCACATGCAGGATCGCGATGTTGTAGCGGTTGTTCGGCGGAATCTGCACGGTGTAGGGCGCGATGAACAGGGTGGTGCGCACATAGTCGTGTGTCTTGGCATCCTTGATCGGACGGCGAATCGCGGCATAGCGGAAACCGAACGGCGTTTCCTCGACCTGCAGACGCGGTGCCCGGTCGGTGGACGGGCGGTACCAGAGCTGATCGTCGGCCTCGGCCTGAGTCTTGCGCGCCGGCACCATATCGGTGGAATGCAGTGTCGACGAATGCGCCGAATCAATGGCACCTTCGAGTATCTGCGCCCAGTTGCAGTCGATTTTTGCCTTGGCGATGGAAATCTTGGTGTCGGCTGTCGGCTGGAATACCGGGGCGTCGAACGCGGGTACCTTGTCCTGATCGCCCATGTACACCCAGATGAAACCGGCCGCCTCATGGGTCTTGTAAGCCTTTACCTTCACTTTTTCGGTCAGCGTCGATCCGGCGGGCTCGGAGGGCATCTCCGTGACATTGCCCTCGACATCGACTTTCCAGCCGTGATAGAGGCAGCGCAGACCGCATTCTTCGTTGCGACCCAGAGCCATCGAGGCCTTGCGATGCGGGCACTTCTCGTCGATGACGCCGACCCGGCCCTCGCTGTCGCGAAAGGCAACCAGATTCTCACCGAGCAGGCGGACCCTGACCGGCTTGCCGTCCACCTCGGGTAATTCCTCGCTCAGGCAGGCTGGCAGCCAATGACTGCGCATGATCTTGCCCATGGGCGCGTCGCCTTCAACGCGACACATCAGTTCGTTGTCGTGGTGGGATAGCATCGATATCTCCTGCATTTGCTTCTTGTTGTCAGGATCCGGCCTGGCCAGGAACGCCGGTACCTTGGTGTTTCGTGATCCGTTGACTGGGCTCGACGAAATAAAATTAGATATCTAATGTTATTAGAAGCTATGTCAGGGCTTGATCTATGTCAAGGAAAAATCATTTCTGAGGTGGGGCGCTGCATATCCATGGCCAACCCCGATGAAAGATGTTAACTTAGATATCTAAGTATATGTCGTTTGGTGCGGTTGCTGGCAAGAGGGGAGCCGAACTCGGTGATGGCGAGAGTTCGGGATGCCGCAACCGGATCAGGCGAGGCTGCCAAGCGGGAATCCAGTTATGAAATTGAAACAACGTATCGTCTTTACGCTGATGATGTCGTTTGTGTTGTCGTTCACGATGTCCGGATGGGTCACTTTTTTGAATCTTAGCTTTCAGAGCAATTTCGTTGCCTACTGGTTGAAAGCATTTCTGTCGGCCTGGCCGGCTGCAGCGGTGATAGCTTTCGTGTTTACACCAAGGATTCAGCGGCTTAGTGCCCGAATAGTTGCAGTTGCAGAAAAGCCCACAAGCAGTTTTGCAGCCAAGTCAAAGAGCAAGTAGAGTGGCTGCAGAGTATCCTTCCGGCGATCACACCTTGTCAGGTATCGCCGGTTTTCGGTTAAGCGATGGATGTGCTGTCCTTAAAGAAAAGCGCAGCCCCTTTGCTTTGGGCCTTCGCGTTTCTGCATTAGATTGGTAGCGTATAGGTCGTTTTCACCTGTGTGTAAAACTCACGCGCATGACTACCTTGTTCGCGAGGCCCATAGCTAGATGCCTTGCGGCCGCCAAATGGCACATGGTAATCGACGCCGGCGGTGGGAAGGTTTACCATGACCATGCCCGCCTGGGCGCGTCGCTTGAAGGTGTTAGCCGCTTTCAGCGAGCTGGTGCAAATACCCGCGGTGAGGCCGTAGCAGGTATCGTTGGCCACTTCGATGGCTTGTTCCAGGTCCCGTACTTTAATAACCGATGCCACAGGGCCGAAGATCTCTTCGCGGTTTATGCGCATATCCGGATCCGACTCGGTAAACAGGGACGGCGTCATATAGAAGCCCGGCGACGACCCGGTGACAACGGTGCCACCATGCCGCAGGCAAGCCCCTCCGCTTCACCAATTCGGATGTAATCGAGAATCTGATTCAACTGCTCCTGACTGACGACCGGTCCCAACTCGATGGACGGGTCCAGGCCGTCGCCCACCTTTAATGTCCGGAGACGTTCAAGAAGGGCATTGACGAATCGGTCGTGAATGCCTTCGGTAACGATCAGGCGAGAGGAGGCGGTGCAACGCTGTCCACTGGAATAATAGGCGCCATTGATGGCACATTCTACGGCGTTGTTCAGATCGGCATCATCCAAGACGACCAAGGGGTTTTTTCCCCCAATTCAAGTTGAATACGGCCGCCCCGCCCAACAACTAGTTGTCGTAGACGATTGCCTGTTGCGGTTGAACCAGTGAAACTGATTGCGTCGACGTCGTCGCTTTCCGCCAGCGTTTGGCCCACTATCGAGCCGCGGCCCATTACCAGATTGAATACGCCGGCAGGAAGGCCGGCACGGCTGATAATGTCGGTTAGTGCCCAGGCTGAGCCCGGCGTAAGGTCGGCCGGTTTGAACACTACAGTGTTGCCATAGGCCAGTGCCGGGGCAATTTTCCATGCTGGTATAGCAATCGGAAAATTCCAAGGGGTAATCAGGCCGACGACGCCTACTGGTTCGCGGAAGACGTCTATATCGATGTCCGGTCGCACCGACGCGATATGCTCGCCACCGAGTCGTAGCGCCTCACCGGCGAAGAACTTAAACACCGCCCCTGCGCGGCTCACCTCGCCGATGGCCTCTGCGAGTGTCTTGCCCTCTTCTCGTGTCAGTAACCTTGCAAGTTCGTCTTTGCGCGCCAGTATTTCGCTGCCGACCCGGTCAAGTGCGTCGAATCTTTGTTGTGGTGTCGATTTCGACCAATCGGTGAAGGCGGCTCGGGCCGCGTCGATGGCATTCAGGGTCTGGTTGCGGTCGCCTTGCGCGTATTCTCCGACAATATCGTCAGTATTGGCCGGATTAACATTGCGATTGATTTCAACGCCGTCGAACCAAGCGCCATTGATAAAATTTCTGTACATTCTCTTGGACCTCCGCGGCTGGCAGTATTGTGATTGCCGCTGTTGTCGAGCCGATTAGAGCGGGGCCGCACCGATGCTAGCGCCACCACACACGTAGATAACCTGACCGTTTATATAAGCAGCGCCATCGGACAGCAGAAAGGCGATGGGCGCGGCTACTTCCTCCGGCATGCCGAACCGTTTGGATGGAACCGTTCGTAGGAGATTTTTAAACTCTTCAGAATCTTCCGGATGGTTGCGATCGAAGAGCTCTGTGCGTACCGGCCCCGGAGCGATGGCGTTCACGGTGATACCTGAAGCCGCCAGCTCCAGTGCCCAACACCGGGTCAAGCCGAGTAGTCCAGCTTTGGCTGCGGCGTAAGGTGTTCGGTTGGCACGGCCCAGCACAACCCGGCTGGAGATATTCACGATGCGGCCTCGCCCTTTTGCCTGCATGCCCGGGATCACGGCCTGGCTGCACTGGACAGCAGCTCGCAAATTCACCGAATAGTGCATATCCAAATCGGCAACCGTTGTTTCCAGCAACGGGAGCGAACGGGAGATACCGGCATTATTGACCAGATGATCCACCTCATATTCATCGACTATGCGCGCCAGCACCCCGGCAGTGGCGTCGGCATCGGCGAAGTCGATTTCGAAAAAAGGACCGGGGGGATGGGGGGCGTTTTCTGCCGGTACCGATCACCAGATGGCCCTGATTGGCCAGAAGGCTGGCCGTGGCGGCACCGATGCCTCTCGATGAGCCGGTAATGAGGGTAACGGGTTGTCGCATAGAACCTCCTATTGCTCATTCTCGATATTAGAAACAATGACTACAATTTTGTACCGCTATGCGGTACAAAGTACCGTTTCTTTGACATTGATCAGAGACTATGCCAATTTGGATTGACAAAGCAAGCTACTGTCTCTGCACAAAATTAGAAAAGGTATGGGCTTGATGAAATCCGATATCGATCAGTGCGACGACAAAAAAGATCGCGCTTTTATTGCCAGCTTGGCGCGTGGCTTCGCCGTTCTTACGGCATTCTCGCCAGAACGAGCGACTTTGTCCGCCGGCGACTTGTCTCGCAAAACTGGCTTGCCAAAGTCGACCATCACGCGTCTCACCTACACCCTGATCAAGCTCGGTTACCTGACGTTTCGAGAGGATATCGGCCATTACCAGTTGCACCCGCGAATATTAACCCTGGGCTATCCGGTACTGGCCCAAGTTGACCGTCGCCACGTTGCAGCCCCCTGATGCAAGATCTTGCAGATTATTCCGGAGGTACGGTATCGCTTGGTATTCGTGACGGTCTGTCGATGATCCTTATTGAGCGTTCACGTAGCCGCACGGTGCAGGCTTTGCCGCTTGATATCGGTTCGCGTTTGCCGCTGGCGAGTACGGCCATGGGGCGAGCCTACTTCGCAGCAGCCCGCGCCGACGAGCGTGAGGGTATCCTGGATCTCTACCATGAACAGCATCCGCATCAATTTCCGGAGATCCGGGAGGTTTTGCATCAGAGTGTGACCGAGTATCGCCAGCGAGGTTATTGCACATCCATAGGCAACTGGGAATGGGACGTGAACGCTGTGGGAGCGGCTGCCCGTCTGTCGTCGGAGACGCTGGCTGCTTTCAATTGCGGCGGTCCTCAACACCGTCTGGCCGTTGAGCATCTGGATGACCTGGGGGAGCGATTGGCCAGGTTGGCAGCGGACTTCCAGGCTAGCGAATGGATAGGGCAGCTGCCACCGCGGCAGGAGCGCGATGGCATCTGACAGCGAATGAACAATACCGATAATCCTAATCATAACGGTATCCCAATACAGGAGCAGCAAGATGAAAAATAAAATAGCTCGACGTGATTTACTCCGGGTCGGCCTGATTTCCGCCGCGGCGGTTGCAGCCGGACCGGGATTGCTGGGATCGGTGGCGCAGGCTGCCGAAGAGCCCGATTACCTGACCCTGGTTGGCGGTGGTCAAGGAGGGGCCTGGTATTTGGGCGCCGCCACCATGGCCGAACTCGCCAAGGAACTGTGGCCGAATATTTCCACTACCGTGACTCCGGGGGAAGTCTCGCCAACCTTCAGGGTGTCGGGCGCCGCAAGATCGACATCGCTTATTCCTTCGCCATGGATGTCACCGCGGCCCATCGGGGCACCCTGAGTTTCGAAGGCCGGCCTATCCAGGGCGTACGCGCCATCATGTCCACCAACAGCGCCTATCTCAGCACAGTCGCCAAGCCCGACATCAAGAGCTATCGCGATCTTGCGGGCAAGGCGGTCGCGCCCGGCCGGGCCGGCATGACCGGTCTCGCCACTTTCCGCAATGTGGTGGGGGAGTTTGGCATTGCTGACCAGCTCAAGGAGATCAACACGGACTACCCGGAGATGTCGGGTCTATTCAAGGACGGAGTGGTATCCGCGGCCACGGTCATAGGCTCGATCCCACACTCGACCATCAACGAGATTCTTTCCTCCACCCAAGGGCACCTGCTCGGTATCGAAGACGAGGTGCTCGAACGACTGATCGAAAAGTACAACTATGAACGAATGGTTATCCCCGCTGGCACTTTCCAAGGACAGAATAAGGAGGTGGTGACGGCCGGTTCGGTTACGCAAGTCGTCACACATGCCGATGTACCTGACGAGTGGATCTACCAACTGACCAAGACGAGCTGGGAAAACCGCATGCGCCTGGTTCAGGCTCACCCGTCATACAAGGAACTGACCGAAGAAATGGTACTTACCGGCATACGTATACCGCTGCATCCGGGGGCGGAACGCTACTGGCGTGAAATTGGTTTGCTGACCTCTTGATCAGTATTCACACCGACGTCAGGCAACATTTTTCCCAATAGAAATGACCGGCAGTCCGGGGTTGGATTGCCGGTCTAAAGGGGGCTTTCCATGTCCAGGTCATCATCATCGAAGGCGCCTGATCGATCCGCCGCCAACAGCGGACATCTCCAAGACGAGTGGGCCATCAGCAGTAGCCTGATCAATAATCCCTGTAAGGGCGGCTTAGGCCGCTGGCTGGCGCTTCTTGGCATCCTTCTCGCCGTTGGTGCCAGCCTCTACCATATTTACATACCCTTTGTTGGCGCCTATGAGACCTTCGTGCTGCGCCCGCTGCATCTGATGCTGATCGGGCTCGTTGGATTGATATTCATCGATATCCGCGGTCAGCGACGGAAATTCCACGCACCGGGTTGGAGCTGGCTCCTAGATGCCGTGCTCGCACTGATGCTGGTCGGCGCATCGCTCAATGCAATCCTGGATCCGGCGAATTTCGAGGAGCGTTTTGCATTCTATACCGTCACCTCATGGGACACATTGTATGCAATTGGACTGGTGGTGGTCGTTGTCGAGCTGTCGCGTCGTTGCATAGGTCTGCCCATTGCCATACTTTTACTGATCGCTCTGGCCTATGGCCTATGGGGAGGTGATAGTTTCTCAATCTTCCGGCACCGGCCGATACCGCCCGAGGATCTGTTTCTGAGCCTCTACATGACGACTAACGGTATCTTCGGCTCACCTGTTGGCGTGATCGCGACCTACGTTTTCCTGTTCATCATCTTTGGCGCCTTTATCGAAAGTTCCCAGACTGGCTTGTTGATTCAACGCTGTGGTCTGGCGCTGACGGGACGTTCGCCTGGAGGGCCCGCCAAGGTCGCGGTGGTGACTAGCGCTTCCTTCGGCAGCATCTCCGGCAGCGCGCTTGCGAATGTCATGGCGACAGGGGCGGTCACAATCCCGATGATGAAGCGTATAGGTATCAAACCGCATGATGCCGCGGGCATCGAGGCCGCTGCCTCCTCAGGGGGCAGTTGACTCCGCCTATCATGGGTGCTGTGGCGTTTGTCATGGCCGACATCACCGGTTTCCCTTATACCGACGTCATCATCGCGGCCGCTCTGCCGGCGTTGCTGTTCTATGTGTCGTTGTTCGTGGCGATCGATCTGGCGGCCCGGCGGGATCGCATGCAGGGCGTACCCGCAGAGCTGATGCCGCAAAAGGGAGAAATCCTGCGCCTGGCCCACATGGTACTGCCGCTTACAACCCTAGTCGTGACCCTGGTCCTCGGATATTCGCCTATGATGGCTGCGCTGGTTGGGCTTGTGACGGCAATAGTGGCGGCAGCGTTGAGAGCCGAGACTCGTCTCGGGGTGAAGGACATTGTCAAGTGTCTCCACGTCGGGGCCTGCACCACTGTCATAGCCACGGTGGCTTGTGCAGCTGCCGGCATCGTCGTTGGTGTCATCAATGAAACCGGCCTGGGTCTACGGTTATCGAGCCAGTTGCTGACCATCACTGGCGACAGCATGTTCCTGGCGCTGATTCTGGTGATGGTGACTTGTATCATTCTGGGCATGGGTATGCCTACGGTGGCGGCCTATATCATTACCGTAGCCATCGGCGGACCAATCCTGATCGAGATGGGTGTACCTGTGCTCGCGGCTCATATGTTCGTGCTTTATTTCGCGGTGCTTTCGCTCATTACACCACCAGTGATGATCGCCAGTTTCGGTGCCGCTGCACTGGCAAAAGCGAAGGTCTCCGCCACCGGCTATGCCGCGGTCAAGTATGCCGGCATGGCCTTCATGATGCCCTTCATTTTCGTCTACAACCCGGAACTGCTGATCGTCGGCAGCGACCTGAGTCCACTGGCTCTTATTTACACCATTGTGACGGCCGTTGCCGGGGCCACTGCCTTTGGTGTCGCCGTTAGCGGTCATCCGGCGAAGACATTGGTGGAACGGCTACTTTACCTGGGTATCGCCTATTGCATGGTCGAGCCAAGTCACCTGTTCAATATTGTCGGAATCCTGCTTGTCGGGGGCCATATCACGATTCGCTATCTGTTTATGAACAGCAATCAAAACCCTACCCTGAAAAAGGAGTGTGAGCGATGACTACCAGCTCATCAATAACCATTGAACCGGCAAGGTATCGCCATATTGAGGTACGGCCCGTGGCGGGGTCCCTGGGGCTGAACTGCTCAATGTCGACCTAGCCAGGCTGAGTGACGACATATTCGAAGAGATTCACCAGGCTTTTCTCGAGTTCGCTGTCATATTCTTCCGCAATCAGACACTTACACCTGAGCAGCACAAGGCCTTTGGGCGGCGTTTCGGCAAACTTAATATCCATCCGACCTATGAGCCGCTTCCAGGGCACGAGGAGATCCTGGCCGTCATCAAGGAAAAGGATGCCATGCACAATATCGGTGATACCTGGCATACCGATGTGACTTACCTGCCGGAGCCTCCCATGGGCTCGATTCTCTACGCCAAGGAGATTCCGCCGTACGGCGGGGATACCCTATTCGCCAATCTGAGCATGGCTTACGATGCACTCTCCGACGGCATGAAGCTCATGCTCGAAGGCCTGAATGCAGTACACAGCAATGCGTACTTACTGGGCGGCAAGCATGGGAACGAGGATCGCAATCAAACTCGCTCAACCAAGCTCCGCGAGGATAGACGACAGGAACTAACCGCCGTGCATCCAGTGGTCCGTACGCATCCGGAAACGGGACGCAAGTGCCTCTTCGTCAATCAGGCGTTCACGCAACGATTCGAAAACATGACGATCGATGAGAGTCTGCCCCTGCTCGACTTTCTGGTTCGCCATGCGTCCCGACCAGAGTTCACCTGCCGGTTTCGCTGGACTCAAGGGGCCGTTGCCTTCTGGGACAACAGGTGCACTTATCATTATGCACTCAACGACTACCATGGCTTTCGGCGGGAAATGCACCGAGTGACTGTCAATGGAGATCGCCCCTTATAGCACGGGAGATTTTTAAGTCGTCCGGATTATGACTTCACGCAATTCAATGAATGTACATCACTGTTAGGGTTGAATTATGCAGTGTTATAAAAATAAATGGTGGCTGATCGGGTTGGCGTTGTCCTTTGTCTGGATTCTACTGTTTCCGTATCCGGTAGTAGCGGGCTATCCGGAGCGTGACCTGCGTTATATCCTGCATGTGCAGCCGGGAGGCGCAACCGACATACTCGCTCGTAAGCTGGCGGCGGGCCTGCAGGATCGGCTCGGTGTCAACGTGATCGTGGAAAACCGCCCTGGCGGCAAAAGCGCCCGACAGATGGCGGTGTTGACCAAGTCGGATCCAGACGGTTATACCATTGGTGCTGTTACGGCGTCCCACATCAGTGATTTTAATCAGTCCTCAGGACGTTATGGGGTCGATAGCATTGAGTGGTTGGCGGGTCTTGTCCTGGATCCCTACCTGATAGCCATTGATGGTGAAAGTCCTGTTCAGTCACTCAAGGAGCTGGTCGCCTTCGCCAAACAGAACCCGGGCGAACTAAAGGTGGCCGGTTTCTCAAGAGGTTCCGGAGGCCATGTGGCCTGGGAAATCTTTTCCCAGAGTGCGGGGCTTGAGAGCGGAGATGTCAGGTGGGTTCCCTATGACAGTGTTAGCAGCGCCGTCACCGCGGTGCTGGGTGGGCACGTTGATGTGACTATCGCACATGTGAATCTGGTGCGTAGCCATGTATTGCTCAAGGATATTCGAGTACTGGGAATCATGGCGGATGAGCGTGCCGAACTATTACCTGATGTTCCGACATTCGCAGAGGCAGGATTCAACATCGACACTTCCTGGCAGCAGTTTCGCGGCGTCATTGCGCCAAAGGGGACGCCGCTGGAGGTTCAGCAGAAACTCGCGGCCGAAATAAGGCTAGTGATGGCAACACCGGAGTTTAGCCGTTTTCTCGAAAGCGCCCAGTTGAACTATGGCTTCATGACACCTGGTGAATTTGCGCGCTTTGCTCGCAAGCAGGATCAGGCAACCAAATTCTGGTTGGAACATCTCGGAATACTGAAATAAGGACTCTTTATCAGGGGCCGTTAGAAAACAAGACAAGGCTGAACCTTATGTATCTATCCCACCGACAAGAAGAGAAACATCTTACCTCGGCTGTGCCGACGCTTTCTACCGGCGGCTGTCCCGCCCCTGAGGTGCGGGCGGAAGAGGGTGGTACTCTGAACTTCTCCGCCGGTTGGGGAGCTGTCTTCTGCTCTCTGGCCCTGATAGTGATGGCAATATGGTTTCTAACCGAGGCGCAATCGCTCAGCGGCAGTATTGGCGCGATCGGTCCAGCTACCTTTCCGACGGGGATCGGCGCACTGCTGCTGCTGGCAGCGCTGGCGTGGTTCGGCACTGTGCTGAGACAGCTGCTGGGCCGGCGCCCGACCGAACGCATCGAAGTGCGCCGGCCGGTTGCCATCGTCGCCGCCATTGTTCTGATCGGTGTCTTCCCGTTCGCCATGCCCGCGTTTGGCTATTACCCGACGATGGCCGTCTGGCTCGTGCCCTTTGCCTGGGCCGCCAACGTGCGCCGGCCGTTGCCGCTGATCGGGGTGGTCGGTGGCTTCCTGCTGTTTTCGAAGCTGGTCTTCGAGATGCTGCTCGGCACACCGCTTCCCCATTAACCTCCCACACAGGCGGATATAGCTATGATTGAAGGCCTTCTCGCTGCTTTCGCGGCGGTGTCATCCCTGGATGTGCTCTGGGCGTTGGCCGTCGGGGTGCTGCTCGGGTATTTCGTCGGTGCGCTGCCGGGGCTGACCTCGAGTATCGGCATGGCGCTGCTGATTCCCTTTACCTTCGGCATGGATCCGATTCCGGCCATCGTCATGCTGGTGGCCATCTATATGGCGGCGGACTATGCCGGCGGCATTCCCGCGATCCTGGTCAATGCCCCGGGGCAGCCGGCTGCGGCGGTCACCGCCTTCGACGGCCACCCGATGCGACAGCGGGGCGAGGCCGGCAAGGCTCTGGCACTGTCGATCCTGAGTTCCGGTGCGGGGGCCCTGATCAGCGTGCTGCTGCTGATCCTGACGGCTCAGCTGATGGCCGATGTGGCGCTGGCTTTTGGCCCGGCCGAATATTTCGCGCTGGCCGTGCTGGGGTTGAGCCTGGTGAGCGTCCTGAGTTCCGGACCTGTGCTCAAGGCGCTGGTGGGGCTGCTGTTCGGCCTGCTGGTGGTGACCATCGGCATCGACCCGGTCAGCGGTGAAGGGCGCTTCGTGTTCCACGAGGGGCTGCTGGAGGAATTCCGTTTCTGGCGGCGCTGATCGGGCTGTTCGCGTTGTCGGAAGTGTTTTATATGCTGGAAGAGAGCGAGGACCGGCCGGTCCCGATCAAGTCGGTGCCGCGGCTGGAAGGTGCGCTCAGAACGCTGGGGGGCTATGGTCGCACGCTGCTGCGCAGCTCCTGCATCGGCTATGTCGTGGGGGTGATACCGGGGGCCGGCTCCTCGGTGGCGTCGCTGGTGAGCTATGGCATGGCGAAACGTTCGTCCCGGACGCCGGAGAGCTTCGGTAAGGGTAACCCCGAAGGTGTGGTGGCCTCGGAAGCGGCCAATAATGCGTCGGTGTCGGGTGCGCTGGCGCCGCTGCTGGCGCTGGGGATTCCGGGGTCGGCGAGTGCCGCGGTGCTGATCGGCGGTCTCTCGATCCAGGGGCTGGAACCGGGGCCGTTGCTGTTCCAGAACCATCCGGAAATTCCCTATTCTATCTTCGTCTCGCTGCTGCTGGGGCTGCCGATCATGCTGGCACTGGGACTGATGGGGGTGCGGGTCTGGGTGCGGGTGACGCTGGTGCCCAAGGGCATCGTGGCCTCGGTGGTGGCGGGCATCTGTCTGTTGGGGGCCTATGCTTCGACCAACGATGTGTTCACGGTGGCGGTCACGGCGTTCTTCGGCGTGGCAGGGTATTTGCTGCGCAAGGTCGGGGTACATCCGGCGCCGGTGGTGCTGGCGCTGGTGCTGGGTTACCTGATGGAGTCGAACTTTCGTCGGGCGATGCTGATGTCGGGGGACGACTGGAGCTTTTTCGTCAGCAAGCCGATTGCTGCGGGCCTGCTGGGTTGCGCGCTGCTGGTGCTGGTCGCGCCGCTGATGCATCTATTGAAGCGCGATCAATGTGACCGTCAGCCATCATGACTTTCAGGTCGGTATCGCGGGGCAATATCCCCCTTGAGTCTTCGGCTGTACGGTCAGAAGCACTGTAAGCTAGGGCCTTTATCTAATATCATTGCCCGGTTCCATTTACCCCGGATCCTTGGTCGAGGTGCAATGACATTGCCTAATTTCTGTGTCTTAGCACAAGTTGGGGGCGTAGTGAACCGGTGGTCCATGTTGTCTATTTACTTTCATGTCAAATAGACCGCACGTTGCAACAATCGCTTAGCAGAAGGCATTTGAACCAAGATCATGGTTACGAGAACGTCAGGGACAGTCAGCAAGGCACTGGATATCATCGATATTTTTGTGGAAAGCACCGAAGAACTGGGCGTTGGGCAGCTGTCGGACCAGACGGGCATCAACAAGAGCACGGTGGTTCGGTTGTGCGCGACCCTTGAAAGTAGAGGCTATCTACAGCGTGGCAGCAATTTGGGTCGCTACAGGTTGGGGCCGAGAACAGTTGCCTTGGCCCGGGCCTATCTCAAGCAGTTCAATCTTGAAGATGTAGTGCGACCGGTTCTGAGCGCGCTAAGGGATGCTACCAACGAAAGCGCTTCCTTTTATGTGCCTGACAAGGACGCTCGTATATGCCTGTTTCGCGAGAACTCGCACGAGAGGATCCGGCATCATGTTGACGAAGGAGAACGATTGCCGTTCCGGGAAGGTGTGGTAGGACGGGTGTTGCTAGCCTATTCGGGCGAACAGGGGGACGAATACGACAGTATTCGCGACCAGGGATATCTCAACGCGGAGGGGCGAAATCCATTCACGGCCTCGGTCGCCGCGCCGGTGCTGGATCGCAATCACTGCCTAATTGGTGCCATCGTGGTCTCGGGTCCTTCGTCGAGATTCAACGGTGAAAAGCGTCAACAGGCACTTAAGCTGGTGCTGCAGGCTTGCACCAAGTTGTCCGGGATCCTCTCGGATTCGGGCATCAACCGATGACGGCAGCCTGCGGGCTGCACTGGATTCATCTTTACAACAGCATAACCTTCCGGAACCACTGATTGCGGTTCTATCTCGCGCTCATGGCGTTTCCTGTTTCGCCAAAGGCCATTGCGTAGCGGCAATGACGCCGAGTCCTGCGGTGATCGGAAACTGCTACGAAGATCCCTCTCTCGCGGCTGCCGGTGAAGCTTGTCTCCCAGTCGCGATTTCGACTGCGGCGAGTCCCATCGTTCCGCAAGACCGGCCGGTCCCAGTGAAATCCATCCAGCTGGCGTCGGCCTCATGACAATTCCAGAAGAGATCGATTATTGATCAGCAGTCTCTCATGGGTTGGCGCTCTGGTTGACAAGTCGTGAATGGTGTCTTACTGTTGCCATAAATAAATCAATGATTTGAATACGGCAATCTGTTTTCCGAGAGACAAGAGGCGGAGAAGGTCAGTTCCGTTCCGCTTTCCAGCCAGGTTTCTATCTGCACATGTAAGAGGGCATCATGACGACAGGCACAGATCCGGAGATCCGCCACGACTGGACCGAAGACGAAGTACGGGCACTGTTCGAGTTGCCGTTCAACGATCTGCTGTTCCGCGCCCAGACCGTTCACCGCCAGTACTTCAACCCCAACGAGGTGCAGGTCAGTACCCTGCTGTCGATCAAGACCGGCGCCTGTCCCGAAGACTGCAAGTACTGCCCGCAGAGCGGCCACTACAACACCGGCCTCGAGAAAGAGCGCCTGATGCAGGTCGAAAAGGTGCTCGAGAAGGCGCGCGCCGCCAAGGCGTCGGGCTCGACCCGCTTCTGCATGGGCGCGGCCTGGAAGCATCCGGCCGAGAAGGACATGCCGTATGTCCTCGAGATGGTCAAGGGCGTCAAGGCGCTGGGCCTGGAAACCTGCATGACCCTGGGCATGCTGGACCAGGACAAGGCCGACCGCCTGGCCGAGGCCGGCCTCGACTACTACAACCACAACCTCGATACCTCGCCCGAGTTCTACGACAAGATCATCACCACCCGCAGCTACCAGGACCGTCTCGATACGCTGCACCATGTCCGCGAATCGGGCATGAAGATCTGCAGCGGCGGCATTCTCGGCATGGGCGAGACCGCCACCGATCGCATCGGCCTGCTGCGCCAGCTGGCGAACCTGCCGCAGCACCCCGAGTCGGTGCCGATCAACATGCTGGTCAAGGTCAAGGGCACGCCGCTGGAGAATGCCGAGGACCTCGACAAGCTGGATTTCGTCCGCACCATCGCCGTGGCCCGCATCATGATGCCGGCGTCCCATGTGCGGCTGTCGGCCGGACGCGAGCAGATGAGCGACGAGATGCAGGCGATGACCTTCTTCGCCGGTGCCAACTCGATCTTCTACGGCGAGTGCCTGCTGACCACGCCGAACCCCGAGACCCACCGCGATCTGCAGCTGTTCAAGCGTTTGGGCATCAACCCGGAGCAGCGGATCTCGGATACCGACGAGACGCAGGAGCAGGCGATCATGCGCAAGCTGCAGGCCGAACAGGACAGCGTGCTTTTTCACGATGCGAACAGGCACTCTCAATGAGAGCAGCCTTTTGGCCGAGGCGGTATTCGAGGAGAAAATCCCATGAACGAAACTGGTTATCGTATCGACAAGCGAAAAGTCGCCGATTCCTTCAGTCAGGCAGCGAGCACCTATGACAACGTGGCCCGGCTGCAGCAGGAGGTTGGCGAAGAGCTGCTGTTGACCATACCGGAAGGTACCTTCGAACGGGTGTTGGATCTGGGATGCGGCACCGGCTACTTTACCCAACAGTTGACCCGGCTGGCAGGTCGGCCCGAGGTACTGGGGCTGGACCTGGCTCCCGGCATGCTGCATTACGCCCGGCAGCAGTACTCCCATCTGCCGATCCAGTGGGTTGGCGGCGATGCGGAACAGCTGCCGCTGGCGGACCGTTCCGTCGACCTGGTTTTCTCGAGCCTGGCAATCTAGTGGTGTTACAACCTGACGGCACTCTTCCGGCATATCCACCGTGCCCTGCAGCCCGGTGGCGTAATGGTGTTCAGCACACTGGGCCCCGGTTCGCTGCAGGAATTAAAGCGCGCATGGCAGTCCGTCGACGATCACCAGCATGTCAACGACTTCATACCCGTTCGCGAACTGGAAAACGCCATCCTCGGCAGCGGCTTTGCAACGCTTGAGTTGCGTCGCAGAAGGCAGGTACTGCACTACCCCAAACTTCAGCGCCTTACCCGCGAGCTGAAAGGCATTGGGGCCCATAACCTCAACGACAAGCGACCATCCGGCCTTGTCAGCAGGGCCAAGTTGACGCGCCTGATATCCAGCTACGAACGATACCGCAATGATAACGGCCTGCTGCCGGCTACATACGAGGTGGTGTATGGCGTGCTACGAAAAAGCAGGCTCGAACGGAACTGAAAAAGTCTTCAGCAGTGAAACAACAGGTGCAATGTCAGAGATTGAAAGCTGAGTAGTCTGAGCTGATCGAGTGAAGATCGAGTGACTCTTAATCCCCCGTTCGATTTTTACAATGGCAATAAAATGGGCATATGTGCCTTTTCAATTGCCGGAATAATGGTACAGGAGGTATTTAACATGAATGAATATTTGTTTACCAGCGAATCCGTTTCCGAAGGGCACCCGGACAAAATTTGCGACCAGATTTCAGACGCTATCGTCGATGCCTTTCTGGCTCAAGACCCTGCGTCGAGAACAGGCATCGAAACTCTCTGCACCAGCAATCATGTGGTAATAGCCGGCGAGGCGCGTGGTCCGGCCGGTATTGATGCCGTGGCGATCGAGCGCATAGCACGCGAATGCATCCGCACTATCGGTTATGATATTGACAATTTTCACTGGCAGAAAGTCGGTGTCGATGTAAGGGTTCATACCCAGTCTCCCGACATTGCGCTGGGGGTGGATGCGGGATCGCGCAAAAGTGAGGGAGCAGGTGATCAGGGGCTGATGTTCGGCTATGCCTGCGACGAAACATCGGAGTACATGCCGGCGCCGATCCATTACGCCCATCGGATCCTGGAGTCCCTGGCCGTTCAGCGAAAGGCTGGGGAGCTGCCCGGATTGAGGCCGGATTCGAAAAGCCAGGTTACGTTGCGCTACGAGAACGGCAAGCCGGTGAGCGCGAAGTCGATCGTCGTTTCTACACATCATGAAGAATCGGTCACCACTGCAGACCTTAGGGATATGATCATTCCAAGTGTCGAACAGGTGTTGCCGGCAGGGTGGATACGCAATGACACCGAATTCCTGATTAACCCGACGGGGCGCTTCGTTATTGGTGGTCCGGAAAGCGATACCGGCCTGACTGGTCGCAAGATCATCGTTGACACTTACGGCGGTGCCGCCTTCCATGGTGGTGGTGCCTTTTCCGGCAAAGATCCCACTAAAGTGGACCGCTCGGCAGCTTATGTCGCCCGTTACTTGGCAAAGAACGTTGTTGCAGCGGGGCTGGCACGAAAATGTACTATCCAGCTTGCATATGCCATTGGCGTCCCGGAGCCAGTTTCGCTCTATCTGGACATGGCAGGTACCGCCGAAATCGATAGCGCAGAGCTGACGAGGGTGTTGACGCAACTGGTTGATTTGACCCCGCGAGGCATCATCCGGCACCTCGGTCTCGATCGCCCAATATACGGAAAAACGGCCAGTTACGGCCACTTTGGACGTCGGGCCGGGAAGGATGGCACCTTCTCCTGGGAGCGACTGGATCTCGTCGAACAACTGCGCGAGACCTTTGCCTGACGATCACTCGCCGGCAGGAGGCCGGCGATATTAACCCGGCGGGTTAATACATGAAGCAGGGATGCTTCATCATTGGCCGCAGGCCATTGCGAGCGACACGGAAACCAGCATGTCCGCGCACCTGCGCCCGTTTCCGTGGCGTGATGTGCAAATAGGTAGGGAACCTATTTGCACGCCAGGTTAATATCAACCCGGGCTAAAAAATTATGAAGCAGCGACGCTTCAACAATGGCCGCAGGCTATTGCGAACGCCACAGACACCTTCATCTCGGCGTACCAGCGCCAGTTTACGCGGCGTGGCCACTCATACGTATCCATTCGTAAGCGGCATACCGTTCCTCCTGTACATAATGTGCAAATAGGTAGGGCGGGAAACCTATTTGCACGCCAGGTTAATAACGGCTAGATCAGGTCTGTGGCCGCTGTTTCCTGTTCCTGTGGCGACGTATCAGGGAAAACAGTGGTGGAGCGCAGACCAGAACGAGAAATATTCTGATCAGATGATGTACCGCCACGTAAGCGACGTTCACCCCCGTTGCCGCCGCGACCAGGCTCATCTCCGCTTGCCCGCCGGGCGCGAACGCGAGCAGGGCGGATACGAAGGATACGCCTGCCACTATTTCAATGGTCCATGCGAAGGCATAGGTCACCGCTACCACCATCACCAGGAAAGCCAAAGTGTGGGAGATGGTTTCGGTGAACTCTTTCAGGGTGATGCCGAGAAAGGCACAGCCGATCGTCACGCCCAGCACCCACTGCGCCGCCTGCAGAAATTCGCCTGGGGGACGGATTGCACGATGCCGCTCAGGTGAGCGGCGGCACTCAGCAGCATCGGGCCGACCAGGCTGGCGCCGCTCATGTGCAGTTTCTTGGCAATCAGCCAGCCGAACATACCCAAGATCAGCAGTATTGCCTGTTCCGTCCAGTCCATGGTCATCAAAGACGGGCCTATCGCGCGGGGCGTACTGAGATCGACTTTGATTAGGGTCTCTACCAGAAAAGGCAGCGTGAACAGCAGTATCAACAGCCGGGTACTGTGTACTAGCGCCAATTTCCGTGTGTCCGCTCCCACATCAGAGCCGAGTACCGTGATCTCGGCCAAGCCACCGGGCATGGCAGCGAAAAAGGCGGTCGGAAAGTTGAAGCGCGGCAGTAACCTGTAGTAGGGCACGCCGATCAATGCCAGGATGGCGATATAGGGAAATACGAAAACCAGACTGATCAGGAACTGGTCGATCTGGTGAAGCAGCTGCGGCGTGAATGCGCTGCCGATCATCAAGCCAAGTACAGCACGCATCGGAGACAGTAAAATCCTAGGCGCCTGAAGGGGCATTTTGATGACCGCGCCTGACAGAACAGCGAACATTGCCCCCAGCATCCAGGGCAGGGGGAGCTGAAGATAGATGAAACCCTGCACGCCGGCAAACCCGATAGTCAAAGTGAGCAGGACACAGAGGAGCGAACCGACGCGGCGCCTTAACATATCCCGCCGGGAACCGGTTTCCTGTGCAGGGTTTGTCATGATGGTTTAAAGGATAATCGTCGAGAGTTTAGGAGGAAGAGGCCAATATCTCGATATGTGGCCCCTCGTGTTTGGAAGCAAGGGGCCACCTTCAAGAATCAGGAGCCCAGCAGCTCCGCCTGGTGAGTATCGATAAAGCCAGTGAATACTCGACCTTCGCGGAAGGATTCGTGAGCCAGGCAGCGCTTCAGGAACTCAATATTGGTTTTTACCCCCTCTACATGAATAAGATCAAGTGCCGTCAGCATCTTGTCAATTGCGTTCTCGCGGTTAGTCGCATGGCAAATGATCTTGGCAATCATGGGGTCGTAATAAAAACTGATCTGATCGCCTTGGCGAAAGCCGCAATCAATTCGGAGGCCGTGGCCCTGTTCCGGCAGCTCGAATACTTCAAGGGTGCCCGGAGACGGCATGAAGTTCTTGTCGGGATTCTCGGCATAAAGACGACACTCGATCGAATGCCCTTGATGACGCACGTCACGCTGGTCAAAGGAGGAGAGGCTGCCGCGGATGAGGTCGACCTGCATGGCCACCAGATCCAGATCCGTATTCATCTCTGTGACGGGATGCTCGACCTGGATGCGCGTGTTCATTTCGAGGAAGTAGAACTCGAAGGTATCGGCATCGACGATAAACTCGACCGTTCCTGCGCCCAGGTAACGCTGATGATGGCACAGGGCGGACGCCGCCGTCACCATCTTCTGCCGTACCGCATCCGGCAATGCGGGAGCGGGGCTTTCCTCTATCACCTTCTGATAGCGCCGTTGCAGTGAACAATCCCGCTCATAAAGGTGAACGGCATGACCTTCGCCGAAGCCGAATACCTGGACCTCGACGTGGCGTGCTCGCGGAATGTAGCGTTCCAGATAAATGGTGCCGTCACCGAAGGATTTTTCGGACATGGACTGGGTTGCTTCCGCCACGGATCGCAGCTTTTCCGCGCTCTCCACGAGGCGCATGCCGATACCGCCGCCACCAGCGGACGCCTTAACCAGCAGGGGGTAGCCGACCTCTTCGGCGGCGCTTTCTAGACCGGCCAGGTCGCCGGGGGTAAACCTCGGGCTGCCCGGCAGCACCGGCAGACCGGAGGCCTTGGCGATGTCGCGGGCCCGTTCTTTGTCCCCCATGTCTTCGATGCTATGAGGGCGGGGACCGATCCAGCTCAAGCCAGCCTTGGCGACAGCCTCGGCAAAGCGACTATTTTCAGCCAGAAAGCCGTAGCCTGGATGGATGGCGTTGGCACTGCATTCGAGCGCAATTTGAAGCACCTTGTCAGCGTTCAGGTAACTCTCTTTGGCCATTGCAGGACCAAGCAGATAGGCTTCGTCAGCCATCTCGACATGCAGCGCGTCTTTATCAGCTTCGGAATAAACGGCGACGGTAGCGAGCCCGAGCTTTTTGCAGCTACTGATTATTCTGCAGGCGATTTCACCTCTATTGGCGATCAGGACTTTTTGCATCATTGTTCTCCCCCGGCAATAAGGCTGGATGACAGCAAGGCTGGATGATAGCGCTATTACTGTCGCTATGGATCAAGCTTCGATAATGGCGACGACACTGTTTTCAGTGACGGTATCGGCCTCTTTTACATTGAGCCCCTTGATGATGCCGTCTTCCGGAGAGAGTACCGGAATCTCCATTTTCATGGATTCGAGAATCATGAGGGTGTCTCCCTCGGATACCGTGTCATTTTCCTTGACCAGAAGCTTCCAGACGTTTCCGGTAATTTCGGTTTTCACATCTATCTGGGCCATGTGGCGTTCTCCCCATCTGCGGCTCGTTATTTTGGGATTTACTCCAGGAACCCGACACCTGGGAACGGATCGAGCAGACTGGATATCTTAAGAATGCAGTATAGTAGCAGCTATTGCAACTACTCTTTAATCAAAATACACTGCGGTCATGGTGGTCAGCTGTATACCGCCTGTAACCTTGGGCAATTTGACGCCCGCAGAAAGCAGAACCGGGTCACATCAACCTTATTGCCTGGCTGTGATGAGGACGAGGTGCACCGATTAGAGCTGCGTAATCGCAGGAAGGGGAGAATGCCGTATGAGCGTAGATCTGGAGCATTTGCAACAATGGATCGGCAAGACGGAAGCAGCCGAAGAGGAGCTGGAGCGATGGCCTGTGGCGGCTTTGCTGGCGGCTCTTGATGTTCAACCGGAAGACTGGCCAAAAAAGGTGATCCAATACCCCCTGGCGCGCACTGGAACTATTTTGTTCCGCGCGTACCGCAGTCGAAGCTAGGGATCGACGGACACCCCCAGCGGGGGACTTTTTGCCACCGGTGTCCCTGCCTCGCCGGATGTGGGCGGGTAGCCGCATCCGTTATCATCAGCCGCTGCGGCTTGGAGAAACTGTACACCGCCTCTCTACGGTAGCAGACGTCAGCGCCAAGGAGGGCAAGAGCGGATCTCTGGTTTTCCTCACGCTTCGGCACGAGTATGAAGGTTCCAACGGCTTGGCGCTTACCGAAGAACAGGATCTGGTGTACCGCGACAATCCACCGCCGGGAGCGCCGGTGCCCGCACCCAAGCAGGCACCGGATAACGCCGACTGGTCGCGCCGTATCCTGCCGGATCCAACCCTGCTATTCCGCTACTCGGCGGTGACCCTCAACGCCCACCGAATACATTATGACTTCCCATACGTCACCGAGACTGAAGGCTATCCTGGGCTGATTGTGCATGGACAGCTGATCGCGACGTTGCTGCTGCACTTGGCGCAGAGCAACCGGCCGAATGGCGAGATAGAAGAATTCGAATTCCGCGCGATGAGCCCGCTGTTCTGCAACCAGCCATTTTTCGTAGAAGGTGTGCCGCAGGCAAGTGGTCGGGAAGGTGACCTCTGGGCTCGTACCGAGGCCGGCGGGCTGGCCATGAAAGCTGATATCCGCTGGCGCTAGAAGGGTGTCGTCGGTACCCCGGCGAGACGGTATATCGCATTATCTCAGGGGATTGGAACGCGCAGCCACAGCGCCCGGCGTCGGTGCCATCAGGCATGAAGCCGTACCCTGTGGAAGGTGTTTCAAGCCCCTGCCTGCTCCCCGCTATGCTTCAGATAGTGGAAAGAGCCTTTCTTTAATTTCTAATCACGGAGAGTCGATGATGACAGTCACCTTGAGGCCCCGCCGCAGCGTGTTATATATGCCGGGTTCAAACGCGAGAGCGCTTGAGAAAGGACGGACGCTGCCGGCTGACGGACTTATTCTGGATTTGGAGGACGCCGTTGCGCCAGATGCCAAGGACAACGCTAGACGTCAAGTGCTGGCGGCCGTTAAGGAAGGGGGCTACGACAAACGCGAAATCGTCGTGCGCGTCAATGGACTAGATACACCCTGGGGCTATCAGGACCTGGTGATGGCCGCGACGTCCGGGGCGGATGCGGTGTTGCTGCCCAAAGTGGAAAGTGCTATCGACGTTCGTCGGGCCGAAGCGATACTCGAGGTGGCGGGGGCGCCGGCATCGCTAGCAATCTGGTGCATGATGGAAACTCCCCGTGGCATCCTGCATGCTGAGGAGATCGCCGACTCCAGTCGCCGACTGGGGGCCTTCGTAATGGGGACCTCGGATCTGGCCAAGGATCTTCACTGTGCCCACACGGCTATGCGCCTGCCTGTGATGGCAAGTCTGTCGCTCTGCATTCTGGCCGCACGGGCGGGGGCTGGCGATCATCGATGGCGTACACCTCGATCTGGCCGATGACGAAGGATTCCAGAATGCCTGCAGGCAGGGCGTCGAGTTGGGTTTCGACGGCAAGTCCCTGATTCATCCGAAAAGCATCGAAACCGCCAACCGGCTGTTTGCGCCCAGTGCGGAGGAACTGGTCTGGTCGCGCAGGATCATAGCTGCCCATGCAGAGGCCGAGCGGGACGGGAAAGGGGTGGTCGTGGTGGACGGCAAGTTGATTGAAAACCTTCATGTCGTCAGTGCTAAGCGCCTGGTCACATTGGCCGATATGATCGCGGACCGCTGATTCCCGCCACCCAGTCATCATGTTCGGCAGCGAATGTTATTATTAACCTGGCGTGCAAATAGGTTCCCCGCCTTACCTATTTGCACTGCACTGCACTGCACGCCACGAAAACGAGCGCAGATACGCGGACATGCCGGTTCCGTGGCGCTCGGATTGGCCTGCGGCCAATGATGAAGCGCTCCTGCTTCATGTATCAACCCGCCGGGTTAATACTAACCGGGATTCACTCATGTCCACGAAATTCAAGTGCCTTTGTGCTCGGTTCAAACCGGATAAGACTTCTCCGGGCTAGGGCCGGGAGTCGTGGTGACTACTTCATTTCTCGTTGTTCGTCTCGCTCCTTTCTTAAAAGTCTTCCGCTTTTTTCGTATCCATCGGTTCGAGCCTTCGATATGACTGGGACTGTCGACAACGACGGCTAGGGGATGCCGGTCAGATGCTTCGGCTGTTACGACATCTACATCGCTGTAACGGCTGAATTCGGGAGGAATCGTCAATTCCATGGGACTCTGTAGAGCCGGCTGATCTTTCCGGCCGGCTCGTCATTGGAGAGCCCATTTCAGGTACGGACATCGCCATGGTAGAGACGGACCACATGTCGTGCCTCGGCAAAGAACAGCCAGCGCTCGACCAGCAGCCCCGCCATGCACAGCAGCGCCGCCAGCAGCACAGCGATGCCCATGCCCTGCCACAGCAGCACCAAGGGTAGCAGAAAGGCCAGTCCCAGCATCGCAAACCGCAGCCGCAGCAGCTTGTTGGCGGCGACGGTATAGCCGAATTCGTCGGTCAGGAAGGTGCCGGCGCTGTGGCCGGCGTCCAGCAGGCGCACACTTGCCTGGGTGAAGCCGGTGGCGGTACGGATGGTGGCGCCGGCCGGCTTGCCGATCCAGAACAGGTAGATCAGCTTGGCGACGGCGCCGAGCACGACCAGCCCCAGGGCGGTGCCCTGCAGAGCCGGCGACAGGCGATCCTGCAGCAGCGCCTGCAGCGCCGACAGCCAGAGCGCGCCGGACATCAGCCCCAGCACCAGGTAGTTGAGCGGCGTCAACGCGGTGCACCACTGACGGATGGTCTTGAGACTGGCGTAGATCATGCTGGTGCTGAACAGCGTCACCATCGCCAGCACCGCCGCCAGTACGGCGCAGAAAACAAAGAAGCCGTTGAGGTCGGCGCCCTGAGTGTAGACGCCGAACAGATAGAGCAGCGCCACCGGATAGAAGAGCACCGCGAATACCGCCTCGCGCGACAGCCAGGAGGTGCGAAAGCGCGCGAAGGCGCGCCAGGCGTTCTTCGGATTGGCCAGGTGCAGCGTCGACGACAGCAGGCCGACGGTGATCATCAATAGCGCCAGGCCGCCACCTGCCAGCAGCAGGGTGCGGTCCTGCAGCGCCGGCAGGCCGGCCAACTGGGCCAGCACCAGCAAAGTGATGAGGCCATAGCCCGCCCCCGAGGTGACGGTAAAGATCAGTACGGAAAATGCCGGATGCATTCGTTTAACTCCTCCACCTCAACGGGCGATAACCTTGTTGACCCATTTCTTCATCGTCTTGCCTAACGACGGTTTGACCTCGTAAGTCTCGACTACCTTCTTGTTGCGCGGCGGCAGGTAGGTGTTGACCGGGTTGTAGCCCAGCTCCGGCATCAGTTGCTGGCCGCCTCGCTCGCGCACCAGCCGGCTGACCTCGGAGTCCGGGTCGTCGAAGTCGCCGAACACCCGCGACTGGGTCGGGCAGGTGATGACGCAGGCCGGCTTGCGCTCCTCCTCCGGTAGCCGTTCGTCATAGATGCGGTCGACGCAAAGCGTGCACTTCTTCATCGTGCCCTGCTGCGGATCCAGTTCGCGGGCGCCGTAGGGGCAGGCCCAGGAACAGAGGTTGCAGCCCATGCACTTGTCCTGGTCCACCAGCACGATGCCGTCCTCCTTGCGCTTGTAGGAGGCGCCGGTCGGGCAGACGGTGACGCAGGCCGCGTCCTCGCAGTGCATGCAGGACATCGGCATGTTGACGGTCTTGCTGTTGGGGGTGTCCCCCACCTCGTAGGTGCGGATGCGGTTGAGCCAGGCGCCCGAGGGATCGCGGCCATAGGGGTCCTTGTCCGACAGCGGGCCGATGGTGCCGGAGGTGTTCCACTGCTTGCAGGCTGTAGCGCAGCCGTGGCAACCGACACAGGTATCCAGATCGACGACGAGTCCGAGTTTTGCCATTTTGCTCTCCTCCTACTTCTCGCCGCGCGTCAGCGAAATGTCGAGCATCGGGCGCTCGTGGTTGACGTTTTTGTAGGCCGTCGCACTGTCAACACTGACGTGACAACCAACGCAGGTATCCAGATCGACGACGAGTCCGAGTTTTGCCATGGTGCTTTCCTCCTACTTCTCGCCGCGCGTCAGCGAAATGTCGAGCATCGGGCGCTCGTGGTTGACGTTTTTGCAGGCCGTCGCACTGTCAACACTGACGTGACAACCGACGCAGGTATCCAGATCGACGACGAGTCCGAGTTTTGCCATTTTGCTCTCCTCCTACTTCTCGCCGCGTGTCAGGACATCTGCCATTGCACGCTTGAGGTTGACGTTCCTGTGAGTCGCATAGCTGAGCATCTGCGGCGATTCCGTGGCGCCCGGCAGCGGCTTGACCGCGCCGAAGGTCGGCCAGGCGCCGGTTTCGCCCGGCGCCGCCCTGGTGATCTTCACCCGCAGGTCGTACCAGGCCGCCTGGCCGGTCACGGGGTCCGAGTTGGTGACGCGATCCAGCACATCGCCCTTGCGCGGAAGCAGTTCGGAGATCAGGTGGTTCATCAGGAAGCCGTCGGTGGCTTCGTTGGCATCCTTCGACAACCCCCAGGCACCGCCCTTCTTGGCGATGGCGTTCCAGGTCCAGACCGTCTGTTCGTTGCAGCCCTCCATCAGCTTGACCTGCACCCGGATACGCCCGTTGTGGGACTCGACCCAGACCCAGGACAGGTCCTCGATGCCGGCCTTCTCGCCCGCCACGCGGTTCATGAACAGATAGTTCTGCGACATGATCTGGCGCAGCCAGGCGTTCTGGCTATCCCAGCTGTGGTACATGAACATCGGCCGCTGGTTCACGGCATGGAACGGATACTCGTCCCGGTCGATGCGCTGTTCCTCCAGCGGCATGTAGTAGAACGGCAACGGATCGAAGTACTTCTGCAGCCGCTCCCTGTGATGCGCTTCGGTCGGCATCGGGCCGTCGTAGAGGCCCTGGCCGGCGAGGCGGAAGGTCTGCAACTTTTCCGAATAGAGCTCGATCACGATCTGGTCGGTCGAGCCGACCCAGCCGGCCTCTTTCGCCAGGGTCAGATAGTCGCGGTTGGCGTGGCGCAGATAGCGCTGGTTCGGCTCCAGCTCGAATTCGAAGAAGCCCTCGTTCTCCTCGTAGGCTTCCCACTGCTCCGGGTTGGGCTCGCCGCGCAGCGACCGGGTACCGTCCTTGCCGCGGTAGCCGGCGAGGAAGCCGATGCCGGGTTCCTTCTCGAAATTGACGATGAAGTCCTTGTAGCCGTCGTATTTGCGGCCGCCGTCCTCGCGGGTGAAGGCCGGGAAGCCGAGTCGGCCCGCCATCTCGATCATCACCTCCTGCCACGACAGCACATCGCGATCCGGCAGGATCACCGGAATGCGTACCGAATCGCAGGCCGCATGGGGCTCGGATATCGGCCGGTCCAGCATCGAGATGGTGTCGTAGCGCTCCAGGTAGGTGGTGTCGGGCAGCACCAGGTCGGAATAGCTGACCATCTCCGAATGGAAGGCGTCGGAGCAGACGATGAACGGAATCTTGTACTCGCCGTCGTCTTCCTGGCGCACAGCATCTCCAGGGTCTGGGCGGTGTTCATGCTGGAGTTCCAGGCCATGTTGGCCATGAACAGCATCAGCGTATCGATCTTGTACGGATCGCCCTTGACGGCGTTGCTGATCACCATGTGCATCAGCCCATGGCAGGAGATCGGCGCATCCCAGCTGTAGGCCTTGTCGATGCGCAGCGGATTGCCGTCGGCATCGATCACCAGGTCCTCCGGGCAGGTCGGGAAGCCCAGCGGCGGCGACTTGAGTGGCGTGTTCGGTGCCGAGGCTTTCGCCGGCTTGATGCCCGGCGTCACATGCTTGGGAAAGGGCGGCTTGGCCAGATGGCCGCCGGGGCAGTCGACCGTGCCAAGCAGCACCTGCAGCAGGTGAATGGCACGGCAGGTCTGGAAGCCGTTCGAGTGAGCCGAGATGCCGCGCATCGCATGCATCGACACCGGCCGGCCGATAAACTGCGTCTGCCTGCGTCCGGCCCAGTCGGTCCACTCGATATCGAGGGTAATGCTCTCCTTGAAGGCGACATGCGCCATCTCCAGCGCCAGCCGCTCGATGGTCTCGGCCGGGACACCGCACTCCTGGCGGCGTTTTCGGGGGCATACTCGTCGTCGAGGTATTTCTCGACCAGGATACTCATCGAGGTACGCAGCGGCGTACCGTCAGGCGCCGTGAAGTCGCCGAACAGCGCCGGCGCGATATCGGCACGGCTGGCATCGGCGAAGGCGCCGGTATTCAGGTCCCAGACCTGTATACGCCCCTCCTCGCTGCGATAAAAAAGGCCGTCGCCCTTCTGCCCCGGCGTGTTCACCACCAGCTGAGGCGCGTTGGTATAGCGAATGAGGAACTCATCGTCGATCAACTGATGCTGCAGCAGCACATGCACCATCGACAGCGCCAGCATACCGTCGGTGCCGGGGCGGATAGCGATCCACTCGTCGGCGATCGCCTGGTAGCCGGTGCGCACCGGGTTCACCGCGACGAACTTGGCGCCGCGCTCCTTGAGCTTTTTCAGCCCCAGCTTGATCGGATTGGAGCTGTGATCCTCGGCCACGCCCCAGAGCATGAAGTATTTGGTGTTGTCCCAGTCCGGGTCGCCGAACTCCCAGAACGCATGCCCCATCGTATAGAGGCCGCCGGCGGCCATATTGACCGAGCAGAAGCCGCCGTGGGCGGCCCAGTTGAGGGTGCCGAACTGGCTCGCCCACATGCCGGTCAGCGCCTGCATCTGGTCGCGACCGGTGAAGTAGGCCAGCTTGTTGGGATCGGTGGCACGGATATGCGCCAGGCGCTGCTCGAGGATATCGAGCGCCCGCTCCCAGGAGATCTCCTCGAATTCGCCGGCGCCGCGTTCGGTGCCGGGCCTGCGCAGCAGCGGGGCACGCAGCTTGGCCGGCGACATCTGCTTCATGATGCCGGAGTTACCCTTGGCGCAGAGCACCCCCTTGTTGATCGGATGGTTCGGGTTGCCCTGGATGAAGCGAACCTGGTTGTCCTCGACCGTGACCTTGATACCGCAGCGGCAGGCGCACATGTAGCAGGTCGTGTACTTGGTCTGCTGGCGGTCGTGGGCCTCGAACTCGGGCAGCAGTGGCTTAATCTGGAGTTCGTCGTTTTCGAACCTGGGCAGCGGGGGGCAATTGTTGTCATTCATGGGTCTCCCGGCAGTGCGCTTTACCTTTGCATCGGTATAAATCCGATCGGTAGGGTTTTCTGGCCGCCTTATCCAGCTAAAAGGCGTTTGAGTTCTATCTGCTGTCACCGGAGAACCCTGACCCGCCTTTTTAGACCGGTCAGGGTTCATACCGCGATTGATTCATGACTCCGGTAATGGTCATCCAATGTCATCGTCTGGCATTGATGACGGATGCCCGGATGATCCATCACCGCATTCGAACTGATTAAAGTCTATTGATTTTTTAGAGTGGTTGCAAACACTACCACTATGAATATATTCTTTGCGACAGATGCTTTGGCGGAGCCGCAATTCGGCCGTTTCTGCCATTGGTGAATGGATTGAAGGAGTCGATACTCTTTACAACATCACCCGGGAGGCTAGGCGGCAACGGCATCGCTCTGGGGCACGGGCTGTCGGAACGCCTTCCTGCCGGCTCTTGGTCGACAAAAGTTGGTGGCTTTGAAACAATGTCTTATCAATGGTGGTGAATCCCAAGCGCCGTGCTCGGCGTTTCGGATTCCCGATACCTTCAAGCGGAGGATGAAACAGTGGCGAATCGACTGCGTTTTGACGCCGATGTTCCGGACGGTCTGTCCAGCGAGATGCAGAAACTTGGCTTTACCGATTACGAGGCCCGAATCTATATTCAGCTCATGCGCAGCAGTCCCGCCACTGCTTACGAACTCAGCAAGGTCACTGGCGTCCCGCGGGCCAACGCCTACAATGCACTTGAAAGCCTGTCTCGCAAGGAAGTTGTGCAGCCTGTGAGTGAGGATCCCGTCCGCTATGTGGCGGTGCCACCGCAGGTGATGTTGGAGCGGATCGCCAGCTCGACACAAAAGCTTTGTGGCCGGCTGGCGACGAGCTTGGCCGACCTTGCCAAGCCGGAAGACAGCCATTACGTCTGGACCCTTTCGGGCGAGGATGCGGTTGATGAGCGGATCAAGCAGATGATCCTCGAAGCCCGCCACAGTGTCTGGATCAAGGCCGAAGCCTCGGTTCTGCGCAAGCACGACGAAGAGCTCAGGCAGGTGGCTGAACGGAATGTCGATATCCTCATCATCCTGTTCGGCGAGGATCCCGCGGAGTTCCGCTATTCGGATCGGTCGCAGGTTTATCTGCATGAGGCGAATGGAATGCGAATCGGCACTGCCGACAACCTTTTTACACTTACGGTCGACCATGAGCAGATGCTGACCGCCAATGTTGAGGGGGAGGTATTCGCGTCCTACACCCGCAATCAGCCTATTGTCACAACCGCCGAGTCCTTGATCCGGCATGACCTGTACTTGGCCGAAATCGTCAGGCGTTTTGGGACCGAGATAGAGGGCGCTTTCGGCCCCCATCTCAAGTGGCTGCGCGAATCCTGTTTTACCGCCCAGCAACTGGAAGCCTTCAAGGCCAAGATCGGTGCGAATTGATGCCGACCTTCGTGGCCGTCGCCGCGATGGTTTTCCGGGGCACGAACCAAGTGGGCTGGTATTCGTACTTGAACTCCATCGTGCGCACACTCAGCCAGGACTGAATAGCGGCCGCTACCGGCAGTGCCCAGCCCCCAGCATCAGCCCGTGTCTGGCTTTGGGCACGACAAAATACTCGGCGCCATAAAACTCCGAAAATTTCGGACCGAAACGGTTACGGTCCAGCTCTGCATCTACGGCCAGAACGGGCGCGATGATCCGCGATGCCCGGATCGACACCTTGCCGCGTCCTGTCCGGTTCATCACGCCTGGTGATTCCGGCACCAGACGATCGTAAATATCGCGATAGACCTCCTCGGTAATGTCCCCAAACATATGGATGCGGAATTGATCGTAGTGCGGCTGGTGCGGACTGTTTTCCGGCACGTCCCTGGGGCGGCTGGCGCCCAGACCTTGAGGGGGACCGGAGGCGAGCAGCACCAACGCTGCCAAGGCGCGAAGTCGTTCGGCTGCTTTCTGTGCGACAACCCCACCCATGCTGTGGCCAACCAGCACCACCCGCCTGCCGATCCAACGGGTGACTTTCAGCACGTCTTCGACATAGTCTTCGGGCCTTAGCTGAACGAATTCCCGATCACTGAGTTGTATCGAGCCAGGGTGATTGCGCAATGACATTGCATAAGTGCGCCAGCCGGAAAGCGCGAAGAATTCCTGCCAGCGCTCGTACACCCAGCTGCCCATATAGGCTCCATGTACAAACAGAATCGACGGGGCGCTCTGGGATGCGAAATGTCCCGAGACCTCATTGACTAGAATCCCGTCAACCAGGGTCTGGCGGTCGATGAGTACCTCACTATGATTAGATTTCATCCGAAAAGGCCCTTAATTGAATATCGCCCTATATCCAGTCGGTGAGTCCGGCACCAGCGGCTGGAATGCTCATTCAGACCGAGTGCCGCGGTTCCGTATATCCGGAACCGCGGCTTGCCATTAGCTGGCCCCGGTGGTTGCGTCGGCGAAGCGCTCTTCCATCTGCCGTACGACGGACAACGCCTGGGCGACGTTGGTCAGTTCGTCATATACCGGAATTCCGACGGCGAGCGCCCGCGTACGGTATTTACGCTTGACCTCGTCCAGCTCCGGCGAGCCGTCCGATCGCAATGCCAGCAGGAAGTGGGCGCGACCGGCGTGCTTGGCCTGTACCTTTTCGGCGACCTGGATCAGGTTGTCGATCGGGTCGACTTCGCCACGCCCAACAAAGGAGGCGAGGTTGAGATGCATCACGATGGCATCTGGTTGAGAGGTTTCATATACCCGGTCCAGAATCTTGCCGGCGATCCAGCCATCCTCTTCTTGCAGAGTGCGGACCGGCGCGTCGATCGGGTTGGCCACACTGGTACCGGGCGGCAGTTGCAATGCTTCTAGCGACTGGCGTGTGCCCTCGGCGAACGGCGATATATCAAGTCCCATGCTGGCAAAGAAGTCGGTCGCCAGCACGCTGGTGCCGCCACCATTGCCGAAGAGCACCACCTGGCGTGTCGGACGTTGCGGTCGGAGTTCCAGATTCTGGAAGGCCAGCAGGGCGTCGATGAACTCGTCGATCGACGATACCAGGGTGCAAGGCGTCTGCCGCGTAAGCGCCTCCCATGCGCGCTGGTCGCCGGCGAGGGCACCGGTATGGGAGGCGGCAGCGGCACGACCCTGCTGAGAGCGGCCGCCTTTCAGAATAATCACGGGCTTGGTGGCCTTCTCAGAGTTCAGTAGTTCGAAGAACCGCCGCCCGTCCTTGACGTCTTCCAGATAGAGTCCCACGACTTTCGTCTGCGGGTCCTCGAAGTAGAACTCGAGCAAGTCGGACGGGCCCAGGTCGGCGCTGTTGCCTGCCGTCACCAGGCCGCTGAATCGCAGACCACGCCACTGGCCGCGCTTGATGATATCGGTGCCGAGGCCACCGCTTTGGGAAATCACGCCCACGGTGCCCGGCTCCCGGGGAGCCCCGACGGGGAAGGTTATGCCGCCGCGTGGCGAATACAATCCCAGGCAGTTGGGCCCCAGAATCCGGCAGCCGCCCTGCCAGGCACTTTCGACCAGTTGCTGTTGCAGTTGCTTGCCTTCCTCCGTTTCGCCGAAACCGCTGGAAAGGACTTGGGCGAAGCGTACCCGGTTGTTCGCGCCCGCCAGCGCTTCTGGGATTCGGTTCGCGCCGATGGCGACATAGGCATAATCGATCACCTCGGGTGCTTCCGCCAAGCTGGGGTAGGCACGCAACCCCTCAACCTCCGACGCCTTGGGGTGTATCGGATAGATATTGCCCTTGTAGCCGAAGTCCTTGAGGCGTCGGATAAACGTATTGGCCATGGTGACGTTGTTGTTCGATGCGCCCAGAACGGCTACCGAATTGGGCGCAAACAGCGGTGCGAAACGCTCGAGTACCGGCAGATGTGCCTGTGGCAGGTCCACAGTGCCAGGTTTCGGAGCGTCGCTGTCGTCGGTGCCCAGGATAAAGCGTGCATCGGCGGCGACTGCACGGGTATCGGATACGATCAGCGGATTGATGTCCACCTCTGACCACTGGGTCCCCAGACTCAACAGCAGGCCGTCGGTACCGCCTATCCGCATCAGGACGTCGACGATCGCCTCAGGGTCGGCCGGCTTTTCCCCACGGGCACCCGCCAGAACAGCTGCGCCACGCAGCTCTCCCAGCATCTGTCGGGCATCGGATTCGGTGATCGGGCACAGGCGGAAGGATACGTCCTTGAGCACCTCGACGAAGATGCCGCCCAGACCGACCATGATCATCGGACCGAACTGCGGATCGCGAACCGCACCGACGACGATCTCGCGTCCGGGCGGCAGCATCTCCTCTATCAGGTAACCTTCTACCCGGGCTTCCCGGATCCGAGGTTGCCGAGTCATGGTGGTGATGGCATCACGCACGGCATCGGCATCCGCCAGATTTAGCTTGACGCCCCCAGCATCGCTCTTGTGTAAGATGTCGGGGGAGACCACTTTGACGACAAAGGGAGCCTGCAGGTCCCTGATAACATTGGAGACGTCGTCGGGTCCGGCAACGACAACCGAGCGGGGCACCGAAACGCCGAAGTGAGCCAGTAGCTGCTTGCCGGCGTCCTCGCTCAGTGAACCCCGGCCCGCTCGTCGGGCCTCGGCGATAATGGCAGTCACATTGTTCATCTCGGGCTCCTCAGTAGCTGGTAGGCCAGTTCTTCATCAGGTGCTGTCCGATACCGTTGGTTTTACGGCGACGGTGCACATCCAGCATCCGGATCAGGTAGTCACGCGTCTCCTGGGGCTTGATGACATCATGTGCCGAGAATGACGAGGCCATGTCCCAGACCTCGATATCCTTCTGGATATGGGCCAGGGCTTCCTCGAAGCCTTCGTCGCCGGGCGAAAGGCCGTGGACAATCTTGGTCGCGAACACCGGATCCATGAAGCTGACTTCGGCCATCGGCCAGGCCACCATCTCGTCGTTGTGCTCGCCACCGCCCATGGCGACGTAGGCCCGGCCGTAGGCTTTGCGGACCAGCACCGTGATCGAGGGCACCGTTACCAGACAGGTGGCATTCATGAAGTTCATGATATGGCCCGGTGCACCTTTGCGCTCGGCCTCGGTACCCACCACGAATCCGGGCGTGTCCATGAAGCGCACGATCGGAATGTTGAAGGAGTCGCACATCACCGTGAAGTCCACCAGCTTTCGGATGGCGTCTGCTGAGAGCGCGCCGCCGCCCACCAGGGGTTATTGGCGATGATGCCAACGGACTTGCCGTCCAGTCGCGCCAGGGCAGCAATGGCCGGTTTGCCGAAGCGAGGCTTGAGCTCAAACAGGCTGTCCTGATCGACGATCAGCTCGAGGATTTTACGCATATCGTAAACCTGAGTGCGCTTCTCCGGCAGGATTTTCAGGATGTCTTCCTGGCCCGCACCTGAACCGGGCGGCACCGGGTATTCTGGTGGCAGCTCCTGGTTGTGACTCGGCATATAACTCAAGAAGCGGCGGATTTCCTGCATCGCCTCCTCGTCGGTATTGACGAAACGGTCGACCAGACCTGTCAGGTCGGCATGGACCCGCCAGCCGCCAAGGTCTTCGGGATCTACTTTCTCTCCGATCGCCATGGATACGAGACCCGGGCTGGAGACGGACAAGACCGATCCTTTGCGCATCACTGAAAAGTCGGAACAGCACACCAGCCAGGCCGAAGACCCGAAGGAGAAGTCGAGCGCCGCGGCTGCCCAGGGATTCTCCCGCGTACGGCGGAACTGAGTGGTATCGTTGCCCAGCATTGCGCCCATGCCCTTGGAGCCCATGGCGTCCGGCAATCGGGCGCCGGTGGACTCCCCGATGTGCACAAAGGGCATGCCTCTTTCGGTCGTGGTACGCCGGATATGTCCCAGCTTCTTGGAGTTTGTGGCGCTGGTCGAGGCGCCCTTGACCGTAAAATCGTTGACGCAGACGCCGACATCGCGGCCCTCGATCTTGGCGAAGCCGGTTATCTTTCCGTCACGCGGTGTTTGCTCGCGATCCTCGGAAAAAACGCTCGATGCGCCCAGCAAACCTGTTTCGATAAAGCTGCCGTCGTCCACCAGACACTGCAAGCGCTCTTCTGCATTAAGATTTCCGCGCTCCCTGCGTTTTGCGAGCTTTTCCGGTCCCCCCATGGTGCGGGCTTCTTTACGTCGTTTTTCCAAGTTTTCCAGCAATGTTTCATGTGGCATATTATTTTTCCTCCGGTTATATCAGTGCACGGAAATCCTGATCTTTTCGATAGTGCAGGATTCCAGAATCGAACGGTCCAGTGTGGGCTTATATCCGCGATGCAACGCAATCGCCCCCTTGTCAAATCGTAAGGGCTCATTGAATAATCGAATTTTGGGTTTTAAAAAGCCGTTGAATTCGCCGGCATTACGAATCGTACGCAAGGCCACGCACGCCTCCATCCAGCTGGAAACCTCACTGCCCAGGCCGTCGCCGAGAACGGGCTCCATGCCGTATTGCCGCACCTGATCGAGCCCCTGTTTCAGGCCCTCGAGGCTTCCGAACCGTTTCAGTTTCAATTTGCAGTACTGAACGCCGTCTATCTGTGCTGCTCGCTCGATGTCGGCCAAGCTGCAGATGGGCTCATCCAGCATCAATGGAACAGATGAAACGCTGGCAACGGCCGCGTTGGCGTCCCAGTCGGCAGCGTTGCAGGGCTGCTCGAATAGCTCAATGCCGGTCGGGTCGAGAGCCGCGGCGAATTGGCTGCCCTGTTCCCTGTCATAGGCGCGATTGGCGTCGATTCGGAAAGTCGCGCGACCGCCGGCGGCCTTTTGAATAGCGGCGACCCGTCGCAGGTCGGCATCGACGTTCTTGCCAACCTTAATCTTGAAAGTACAAAAGCCTTGCTCGAGCAGTTGCTCGACTTCTTTTGGAATTTCAGCGAGGTCTGTGCTGTTTATCGGTACCAGCAACGGAAGTCTTGCATCCTCCGTAACTGTAAAAAGTGGGTTGTCATCAACCATTTCGATTGCGGTTGCCAGCGCGCTCGCCGCCACTTTGCTTTCCTGGCTGCGGCTGGCGATCAGGATCTTTGCCTGCTCAATCGTTTGACCAAGAAGCGATCTTGCGACCTCCTGGCAGAAGTTCCATCCTCCTTCACGCGTTTCGGCACTGGAGCCCGGTGAAATATGTCCATCGCCAAAGCCGGTGTTGCCGGTCTCCGTTTCCAGTTCGACGAAAATCGGCTCGAATTCGTTGAAGGTGCGGTAGGAAAGCCTATAGGGGACGACAAGGGGCAAGCAAAGCCGACGCAATGTTATTGAAGTTATGGGCATCTGTTATCTCCCTGAACTAGCGGGCCCATAAAGCGCCCGCAGATTTTTGTAGGCCGTACCGGGGAACCTGAAGCGGCGCTCGACCTGTGCGGCTGTATTTAAGTTGCCATAATTGGTGTTGCATTTCAAATATAGCAATCCTAATATGGGGGCACAACCGTTTTTGAAGAAAGCAAGAAGCGCCCGGCGAACACTGGCTGCCAGGGCTTCGAATCATCGGAAAGGGCGGTTGGAGGGCCTTGCAACGGACGGGGTCGATGAATACCGGTCTCGATCTGGGCGGGAAGGTAGAAGGTCCAGGTGCAATGCATCACAGCTGCGGCGCACCGCCTATCAATGAGTAGAAAAATAAACCAGGCAAGAGGAAAAGTTCGATGCAAAATCGCAACAACAATAAGCTGCTATCGACAAGGTTGTTCTTGGCACTCCTTCTCAGCATGGTCATGGCTTGGCCGGCTGCCGCGGAATATCCTGACGAGGACATCCGCTATGTGTTGCATGTATCGCCGGGAGGCTCCACGGACGTATTGGCCCGTAAGCTGGCTGCGGGACTGCAGGAGAGGCTCGGTGTCAACGTGATCGTGGAAAACCGTCCAGGCGGTAAGAGCGCCATGCAGATGGCGGCGCTGACCAAGTCCGAGCCAGATGGTTATACAATCGGGTCGGTCACGGCCTCCCATATCAGTGACTTCAAGCAATCATCCGGTCGCTACGATATCGACAGCGTGGATTGGATAGCACGTATTGTTGTCGACCCCTACGTGATCGCCATCAATTCCGACAGCCCGATCGGCAGCCTTAAAGAATTGGTAGCCTATACCAAGCAGAACCCGGGACAGCTGAAAGTGGCCGGCTTCTCGAACGGTTCCGGTGGCCACGTGGCTTGGGAAATCTTCGCCCGCGAAGCAGGCATCGAAGCCGGGGACATCAAGTGGATTCCATACGACAGTGTTAAGGGAGCAGTTACCGCTGTGCTCGGCGCCCATGCCGACGTGACGGTTTCTAACATCGGCCTGGTGCGGGCGCATGTTCTTTCGAACGATATCCGGGTGCTTGGTATTATGGCCGATGAGCGTGCCGAACTGCTTCCCGATGTGCCCACATTCGCAGAAGCGGGATATGACGTCGATACCTCTTGGCAACAGTTCCGTGGTCTTATTGCGCCAAAAGGCATGCCGCAGGAACTGCAGCAGAAGCTGGCGGCCGATGTCAAGCAGGTTATGGAGACGCCAGAGTTCAAGAGTTACCTCACCAGCGCCCAGATGAACTACGGCTTCATGACGCCCGATCAGTTTACTCTTTTCGCTCAGAAGCAAGGAAAGGCGACAAACCAGTGGCTTGAAGAGCTCGGCCTGAAAAAGTAAGTCCGGTCGTCACCGGGTCGGGTGCCGGCATTTAGCGTTGCAAGCAGATCCATTTGAGGATCTGCTTGCAACGCTGACCTCGGCCTGGTGGTACTCGATGCCGGATATGCTCGAAGATTAACAATAATTAGATCGAGGAGCCGACAATATGTACCTGCAATATCAGACAGAAACAGAAGACTGTGAATCCGTTGAGTCTCCATCAGCCTGCCGCTTGATGCAGTTCTCTTCCTCTTGGGGTGAGATTGTAAGTGCCCTGGCCTTGATGGCACTGGCGATCTGGTTCCTGGTCGGCGCGCAATCGCTCAGCGGCAGTATTGGCGCGATCGGTCCAGCTACCTTTCCGACGGGGATCGGCGCACTGCTGCTGCTGGCAGCGCTGGCGTGGTTCGGCACTGTGCTGAGACAGCTGCTGGGCCGGCGCCCGACCGAACGCATCGAAGTGCGCCGGCCGGTTGCCATCGTCGCCGCCATTGTTCTGATCGGTGTCTTCCCGTTCGCCATGCCCGCGTTTGGCTATTACCCGACGATGGCCGTCTGGCTCGTGCCCTTTGCCTGGGCCGCCAACGTGCGCCGGCCGTTGCCGCTGATCGGGGTGGTCGGTGGCTTCCTGCTGTTTTCGAAGCTGGTCTTCGAGATGCTGCTCGGCACACCGCTTCCCCATTAACCTCCCACACAGGCGGATATAGCTATGATTGAAGGCCTTCTCGCTGCTTTCGCGGCGGTGTCATCCCTGGATGTGCTCTGGGCGTTGGCCGTCGGGGTGCTGCTCGGGTATTTCGTCGGTGCGCTGCCGGGGCTGACCTCGAGTATCGGCATGGCGCTGCTGATTCCCTTTACCTTCGGCATGGATCCGATTCCGGCCATCGTCATGCTGGTGGCCATCTATATGGCGGCGGACTATGCCGGCGGCATTCCCGCGATCCTGGTCAATGCCCCGGGGCAGCCGGCTGCGGCGGTCACCGCCTTCGACGGCCACCCGATGCGACAGCGGGGCGAGGCCGGCAAGGCTCTGGCACTGTCGATCCTGAGTTCCGGTGCGGGGGCCCTGATCAGCGTGCTGCTGCTGATCCTGACGGCTCAACTGATGGCCGATGTGGCGCTGGCTTTTGGCCCGGCCGAATATTTCGCGCTGGCCGTGCTGGGGTTGAGCCTGGTGAGCGTCCTGAGTTCCGGACCGGTGCTCAAGGCGCTGGTGGGGCTGCTGTTCGGCCTGCTGGTGGTGACCATCGGCATCGATCCGGTCAGCGGTGAAGGGCGCTTCGTGTTCCACGAGGGGTTGCTGGAAGGGATTCCGTTTCTGGCGGCGCTGATCGGACTGTTCGCGTTGTCGGAAGTGTTTTATATGCTGGAAGAGAGCGAGGACCGGCCGGTCCCGATCAAGTCGGTGCCGCGGCTGGAAGGTGCACTCAGAACGCTGGGGGGCTATGGTCGCACGCTGCTGCGCAGCTCCTGCATCGGCTATGTCGTGGGGGTGATACCAGGGGCCGGCTCCTCGGTGGCCTCGCTGGTGAGCTATGGCATGGCGAAACGTTCGTCCCGGACGCCGGAGAGCTTCGGTCAGGGTAACCCCGAAGGTGTGGTGGCCTCGGAAGCGGCAAACAACGCCTCGGTATCGGGCGCACTGGCGCCGCTGCTGGCGCTGGGGATTCCGGGGTCGGCGAGTGCCGCGGTGCTGATCGGCGGTCTCTCGATCCAGGGGCTGGAACCGGGGCCGTTGCTGTTCCAGAACCATCCGGAAATTCCCTATTCGATCTTCGTCTCGCTGCTGCTGGGGCTGCCGATCATGCTGGCACTGGGACTGATGGGGGTGCGGGTCTGGGTGCGGGTGACGCTGGTGCCCAAGGGCATCGTGGCCTCGGTGGTGGCGGGCATCTGTCTGCTGGGGGCCTATGCTTCGACCAACGATGTGTTCACGGTGGCGGTCACGGCGTTCTTCGGCGTGGCAGGGTATTTGCTGCGCAAGGTCGGGGTACATCCGGCGCCGGTGGTGCTGGCGCTGGTGCTGGGTTACCTGATGGAGTCGAACTTTCGCCGGGCGATGCTGATGTCGGGGGACGACTGGAGCTTTTTGTCAGCAAGCCGATTGCTGCGGGTCTGCTGGGTTGCGCGCTGCTGGTGCTGGTCGCGCCGCTGATTAAACGGTGGCGCAGCAGCCGGTCACTTCAGCTGTCCAGCTAATGGACGCCTCCGGAGTCTAGTTGCTCCTCCAGTGGGTGAAAACTTCGAGCCCCATACTGCCGGTACAGGAGTGTGCTGGCAGGTTAGTGGCCCGTGATTTGGTGTTACAGGGGCTATGTCACGACTAGCTATAAACTATCTGGGGCTGCCCGCCTTGATCTTCCCCTGTGGCTTTTGGGCACTTCAGTATCTGGGCCCATTTGTGGAGCGCACGTGCGGAGTGATGTTAAGTACCGGATTCATGTCGAGCTCCATGGCCACAACCACCTCTCTCGGTGGACCGCCGAGAAGGTGACATGGATGCTCACTTGCCTCGTCAGTCCGTCGTAGTTGTGCCCTGGCGTAGCTCGTCCTGGGAGGTATCGCCGGCTTTGTCAGCGTAGTGAGAGGCCCGCAGTACTTCCTTGCCGCTGTATGAGCCTAGGCATCTACAGGTTTCCCGGTGTCAATGCCAGGCAAACGCGAAACAACCAAATAGCCGCGCGAACACTATCGAAGCTCGGTGGCGATTGGATCGGTATGGGAGTAATACTTGATGACAGAACATTGCGGCAGTCTTGATGGTGCGGTGGCCATCGTTACCGGCAGCGCTCGGAACATCGGTCGGAGCATCGCCATCCGTCTCGCTTGCGCTGGCGTCGCTGTCGTCATTAACGCACGCCGATCGCAGGCTCAAGCGGAGGCGGTGGCCGCCGCGATCCGAGATAGCGGCGGGAGGGCACTGGCCTACCTTGCCGATGTTACCAGAGAGGATGAGGTGGAGGAGATGGTGGCTTTTACGCTCGAGAACTTCGGGCGGCTTGACATTCTGGTCAACAACGCTGCGGTACGTGGCGACGCACCCATCGGGGAGATCAGTTTCGACGCCTGGCGGAAGGTAACGGCCAGCATTCTCGACGGTGCGTTCTTGTGCTCGCGAGCCTGCGAGCCTCACCTGGACCGTCACGGCCAGGGGACGATCGTCAACATCACGGGCGTGGCAGCCTATGCAGGCATCGCGCAACGCGCGCACGTGGCTGCAGCCAAGGCTGGCCTGGGCGGCCTGACGCGCAGCTTGGCCGCAGAACTGGCGCCGCGGGGCATAACCGTCAACAGCGTTTCGCCGGGAAATATCGGGACCGAACGGGACTATATCCCGTCCCATTTCCTGGCGCGCCCAACCCCATTGGGCAGGGCCGGCACGCCGGAAGAGGTGGCTGAGGCTGTGGCCCTTCTTTGCGGCCCCCAGGGCCGCTATACGACCGGGCAGACGATTCACGTCAACGGGGGCTGGTGGATGGGATAGCGGAAATCATCAAGCAAAGGTTGGTCGCCCGGCATTCGCTGCTACGCGGAGCGGGCAATCGGCGCCGGCCAGACCTACCACTCGACGCCGCTGTAAATGTTGCGGTATTGGTCGACCCGGAGGTCGCGAAAGGCCGGGAGACGCTTGCCGGCTTCCGTGGTCTCCGAGAGATCAAGTCGCTCGATCAGCAATTCGCCTCCGCCATGGTCTCCTGTTTTCGCTAAGATCTCACCCTCCAGAGGGCTCGCGATATAGCTTCACTCAAAATAATCATGACCGTACTTAAGGCTTACCTTGTTGACGCTGACGACGTAAATGCCGTACTCAAAGGTTCGGGCCCTGAACAGCAGTTCCCAGGAGTCGGACCGCCACAGCTTGTCATATGCGCCTGCGGCCGTCACGTTGAACATCGCCGCGTCGAAGAACGCGAGGCAACGGCAGGCCTAGGGAAATTGCCGGTCGTAGGGGATCTGGACGCCTACCTCGCCTCGCTTGATCGTAAAGGTTGGGAAGCCAAGATTGCCGGGAGAGAAGTAGAGCTTCTCGAAGTTCTTTATTTCTTCCTTCACGAAGGCGCCGGAGATGTGTGTTTGGCGGCAATTGCCAAGGACCTCGCACACAGTGGCCTGTACAGCAGTTTATCCCGCTTCCTAAATTGCGGCACGCCATTGATGTGTCGTTCCGGCGGCCGCTCAGTGCTTTCCGTAGGGGCTCGGAAGCCAAAGTCCGGATGTCCTGTGGAATGTATTTCGCTTGTACTTGTGGGGCAGGTGAGCATTTGGAGGTTCAGATACGACAGCAACCGAACGGCCATTTGCGGTCATCCGTCCGAATGGCCAACTTGCTGTTTCGGTCGCCAAAATCCACGGTAAAGTGACGAAGGCTGACAGAAAGGCGGTCCTTCGGGCGCGCGCGACCGCTTACCAGCCGGCTTAGCATCGATGGACATCTACCACACGCTCAATACTCAGGCAAAGCCAGTGGCACGAGAGTTGCTGCCTCGGCTTAGGCCACAACTCTTCAGATGCAGAAAGTGAGCCCCCTCATAGTCACCAGCGCCGACCTGATCGTGCCATGGCCATGCCGCCGGGACGACAGCTGACAGCTGTCGTCCCGGCGGTACCTTTCACAACAGTTTCGGGCTGCCCAGCAGGCTTCGCCGGCCGAATATCCTGATACAGAGCGCGATCAGGATCAGCAGACCGGTCGCGCGCGCGCCCAGCACCAGCGGCGAGGTATTCGATACCGTTTCCGGCCAGGCGATCAGGACTGCGGCGATCACGAACAGCAACCGGGTGACGGCGGAGAGGTTGTCCCGCAGCCAACCGGCGAAGCCGATACTCATCGATATGGTTGCCAGCGTCGCCAGCACGATCGCCAGGACGATGTTCAGGGCGCTACCGATCAACAGGATGCCGGGCATGGTGACGAACAGGAAGGGCACCAGCAGCTTCACGAAACCGAGCCGCATCGACTCTACGGCCGTTTCGTTCGGCCGTGCGCCGGATATCGTCGCCGCCGCATAGGCGGCCAGCGCGACCGGCGGCGTGATCGCCGACACCAGGCCGAAGTAGAATATGAACATGTGGGCGGAGATCGGCGCCATGCCCAGCTGTGTCATCGCCGGTGCCACCAGGACGGCCAGCAGCAGGTAAGCGGCGGAGGTCGGCAGTCCCATGCCCAGGATGAAGGAGGCCAGGGCGGTGAGCAGCAGTATCGCCCAGAGGTTGCCGCCCCCGACTTCGATGATCAGGCCGGAGACCATCAGCCCCATGCCGGTCAGGTTCAGGACGCCGATGATCACGCCGGCGGATGCCACGGCCGCGACGATGGGCATCGTCGCCGTAAGGGTGTCCTTGCACGCCGCGACGAGGTCGACGAGATTGATCCGGGTCGCCGCCTTCCAGGGACTGATCAGCAGGCCGGCGACGAGCCCGACCACTGCGGCCTGGGTCGGCGAGTGACCGGCCATCATCAGGCCGATCAGCACGACCAGGGGCAGCAGCAGATAGCCCCGCGTGCGCAAGGTCGCGGCCAGCAGCTTCAGGCCGGCCTCGCTATCCCGCTCGAGTCCCAGCCGGCCGGCTTCGAGCCGCACCGAGATCATCAGTGCCAGCACGTACAGCAGCGCCGGCACCAGCGCGGCGAGTGCGACCTCAGCATAGGGAATGCCGATGATCTCCGCCATCAGGAAGGCGGCGGCGCCCATCACCGGTGGCATGATCTGGCCCGCGGACGAGGCCGCGGCTTCGATCGCGCCGGCGAGTTTGGCGCTGTAGCCGACTTTTTTCATCAGCGGGATGGTGAAGGTGCCGGTGGTCACCACATTGGCTACGGCGCTGCCGTTCAGCGACCCGAGCAGGGCGCTGGAAAGTGCGGCTGAGAGGCCGGGCCCGCCCTGGACGCGGCCGGTGAGACCCCGTGCTATGTCGACGAACACCTCGCCGGTGCCGATTCGGGTCAGCAGCGCGCCGAAAAGTCCGAACAGAAAGATGTACGATACCGCAACGCCCATCGGCGTGCCGTAGACGCCCTCCGTCGAGAGCAGCAGTGTCGAGGTCAGGCGGGAGAAGTCATAGCCGCCGTGGCCATACTCGCCGGGGATAAGGTAGCCGTAGTAGGCGTACAGCAGCGCAAGCGACATCATCACGATGAGTGCCCTGCCGACTGCGAGCCAGACGAAGACGAAGGCGATCACCATCAGGGCGGCAAAGACCCAGATATCCGTCGGAACGGACATCGCTCCGCGCATCAGGATATCGAGATAGGAGTGCCAGAGATAGGGACCCGGAACGAGCGCGATAATCGACAGGCAGTAGAGGACGGTCCTTGTCACGATGCTTTTCCGGGCGATCGCGAAGTAGGCCAGGGCGGCGCCAGACACCAGCGAAAAGAACAGCGATCTGAGTATCAGCGCCGTTATTCCACCGTAGTAAGCGCCATAGAGTACCAGTGCCGCAATAGCGACAGCGGCACAGGCATAGATGCCCGATACGATTATCTGCTCCTTAGGTCCCGTCTGGGGGACGTAAGAAGCAGACTTTTCAAGGTCGTCTGCTTCATGCTGGCTCCTACTGACCTTTCGCTTCAGCGAAGTACTTGTCAGCACCGGGGTGCAGCGGGACGGGCGTCGACGGTGCGGCTTCGAGCGAGATCTTGGCGGCCTGGGGTGTACCGCGCCCAGCTCGTCGAGGTGCTCGAAGATGGACTTGGTGATGTTGTAGATTTTGGTCTGATCTTCTTTGCCACTGGTGAACAGGATCGCCGGGTCGTTGACGACCAGTACGGGTTCGGTCACGTCCGGGTAGGTGCCCGCCGGCAGCGAATAGGATTGATAGAACGGGTATTTTTCGGTGAGTGCCTCCAGCTTCCCGGGATCGGCCGACAGCAGCTTCATGTCCTTCTGGGAATCCAGATCGATCAGTGCGGCGGTGGGGGCCCCAGCCAGTACCACAGTGGCGTCGACCTGCCCGCTCACCAGTGCCTGTACGCCCTCGGTATAGGAGAGGAAACGCGGCGTGATGTCGGCGAAGACGCCGTGCTCCTCGAACAGGCGGGTCGCCAGAACCGCGGCGTTGCTCCCCGGAGGCCCCATGCTGACGCGCTTGCCCTTGAGGTCGTCGAAGGAATCGATGCCTTCGCCGTCGATGGTCGCGACCTGCAGCACGGCCGGGTAGAGATAGGCGATCGCGGCCACATCCAGGACGCCGCTGACGTTGAACGGCCCCTCGCCATGCTTGGCTTCGTACAGCGTCGACGACGAGGACAGGCCGAGGGTCATCTGTCCCGAGGCGACACGGTGGTTGTTTTCCACCGATGCCCCCGTCACTTCGGCCCGGGCGGTGGTGTCGGGCATGTGCTTGTTGAGGACCTCGGAAATGCCGGCGCCGATGACATAGAAGAGGCCACCGGTGCCGCCGGTCCCGATCGACACGCGCTCGGCGGCCAGGGCCGAGCCGGCCAGCATCGAGGTGGTCAGTGCGGTGATACAGAGTAGACGCTTATACATCTTGTTCTCCTGGATATCGCTTTTGGCTTTTATGGTTGTATTTGACTCGGGGGCCAGTATAGGGCGCCAACCTTTCATGAACCTGTCATGGGTCTGCGATATCGGAGGGGGCGGGGTTTACTTTGCCAGATGGGGCATGGCGCTGCGCCACTCGTCGAACAGCAGCTGCCGTTTGGCGGCATCGGTTTGCAGCAACAGTTCGAGGCCCAGGGGGATCGGCTTCAACAGGCTGTGGGCCGATTGCAGAATAGTGTCCTCGCCGTCGAGGCCGGTGCCGATGGGGATCAGGCTGGAGCGCTCGGCAAGGGCCTGCTGCCCCGCCTCGGACAGCAGGAAATCGAGAAACGCCTGGGCGGCGGCAGGGTTGCGGGTCGATTTGGGAATGAAGGCCGTGCGGACGACGACGGTGGTGTAATCCATTGGCAGTACCGGCACGATCCAGGGATGCCGTTGCGACCATGCCCGGGTATAGGAGCCCAGCGCATTGTAGGCGATGAAAATCTCGCCTTTGGTCAGTGCTCTCAGCATCGACGCGGTGTTCGGGTAGAGCCTCGAATGGTGAATGCCGAAGGCTTCGAGCAGTCGTTCGTAGGTGCGCGACAGCTGGCTGTCGTACGACCAGGCCAGATACCCGAGCCCGGTGGATTCGATATCCGACAGGCCGATCTTCTCGTCCAGCAGATGATCTTTCCTGCGGATGAGCTCCAGCAGCTGATCCCGGCTCTGCGGCAGAGGATCGCCCGCCAGCAGATCCGTATTGATGGCGATGACGATGGGGTCGAGCGCATAACCGAACAGCTCGTCCCGCCACTTGGCCCTTTTCGATAGGCGATCGGTTTGCGCCGAGCGGTAGCGCAGCGCGTAGCCATCGTTGACGAGTTTGAGCTGCAGGTGCATCGCCGGGCTCAGCATCAGATCCGGGCGGTCATCGGGCTGCTCGAGAAAATGGCGATACAGCGCCAGGCTGTTGAACTCCCGGTAGCGGACGGCAATCCGGGGGCGGTGATGCCCGAACGCCTCAAGCAACGGCCGGATCGCGCTTTCGTCGACGGCGCCATGAATGATGATGTCGGACCGGTTTTCGGGGTCATCATCGGCCAAAAGGACTGCAGGCCCGACAACGGCAATGGCCAGACTCAGAACCAGACCGGCTGGCAGCCACCTCATGACCGCTTTCCTCTGTCGCACGGAAATACAACCTCCACGATCAGACCCCGGGGTTCGTTGTCCTTCAACCTGAAGATGGCATGATGGTGTTCTGCGACCTCTTTCGCAATCGCCAGTCCCATCCCCGTGCCGGGGTGAACATTGTCGGAGCTTCGGTAAAAGCGCTCGAAGATATGCTTCTTCTCTTCGTCGCTGACGCCGACACCCTGGTCGCGGACCTGCAGGACGATTTCAGCCGCCGGCTTGCTGCGCTCGACGTCGAGCGATACCTCCACGACCGAGTGCGGGCGGCTGTACTTGACGGCATTTTCGATGATGTTCCGGATCATCTGTTTGAGGGCGAAGTCGTCGCCTTTGGTCTCGAACTCGGCCTTGCCCAGGTACTCGATTTCCACACCCTTTTGCAGAGCCGGTACCACGACCTCACGGCATACCTCCTTCGTCAGGCGGTCCAGCGATACGGTTTTCGGCGGCTGGCTCTGGAAACGGTGCGTCAGCGTCGCCTGGCTCAGGATATGGTTGACCGTTTCCGTCAGCAGACGACTGCTCGCCACTATGTGCCCGAGCTGTTGCCGTCTCAGGGCTTCGTCGTTCTCCTCGAGTGCGTTTTGCGCCTGGGAGCTCAAGCCGGCCAGGGGGTACGGATCTGATGCGCCGCTTCGGCGCTGAACCGTTTCAGGCGCTCAAGGGTATCGCTCTGCCGGGCCATCGACTGGTTGATGGTGGCGACCAACGGGGTGATCTCTTTCGGCACGGGAAGGGTCAGGGGCTTCAGGTCCAGCGGCGAGCGCTCGTCGAGCGCCTGCTTCAGCCACTGCAGCGGCCGCAGGACCCGCCAGATGCCGAATATCATCAGCAGCAGCGTGACGGCGAAAAACAACATCAGGAACTGAAGCACGAACCAGTTCGTCTCCCTCGCCAGCTCATTGCGGGCCAGCAGGGTCTGGCCCACGACGATATAAACATCGACAGACCGCTCGGCGTCGATCAGCTGCTTTTTCATGCCCAGGAAACGAACCGCTTCGCCGCCATAGCGTTCGTCATAGAAAAAGGGCATGAACTGGCCCTCCTGGTCCCGCGTCTGGTCCAGTTCGCCGAACGGGATTGCCGGTAAATCCGCATAGCCCGTCAATACATCCTGGCTCGGCCCCAGGATCGCATAGAAGGCCCGGTCGAGTGGTGCCATTGCGAGGGTTTCGAAGGCGGATCGCGGCAGGTCGATGACGACCTCGCCGTCGAGGATATTGATGTTTTCCGCGATCTGCAGCGCCGATCCCAGCAACAGCCGGTCGTAGGAGAGACGGGCGGCGCGGTTGGCGTAAAGATTGGCCGTCCAGACCACGATACCGTTGATGACGATCAGCACCAAGAGCGTCATCAGCAGCAACTGGCGGCGGATGGAGGAGCTGGCCTTAGCCATTTTCCTTGTCCAGCAGATAGCCGAGGCCCCTGATCGTTCGAATCTTCAGATCGCTGCCCTCCAGGGATTTGCGCAACCGGGCGACGTATATCTCGATCACGTTCGGGCTGGGGAACTCGTCGACACTGTAAAGGTGCTCCATCAGCGCCTCCTTGCTCAGCACCTGCCCGGTATGTCCCATGAAGACTTCGAGCAGCCGGTATTCCCGCTGCTTCAGGTCGATGGCCCGACCCTCGACGGTCAGGGTGCAGGCCTTCCTGTCGAGGCAGGCATTGCCGTACTCTATCAGGTCCTGCGCCTGCCCCTGGCTGCGCCGCAGCAGCGCCCGGCAGCGGGCCAACAACTCGCCGAAGTCGAACGGCTTGGTCATGTAGTCGTCGGCGCCGAGATCCAGCAGCGCTATCCGGTCTTCCACCTGGTCGCGTGCGGTCAGGATCATTACGGGTGTATTGATCTGCCGCTTGCGCAGACTGTCGAGAACTGTATCTCCGGTCGTGTCCGGCAGGTTCAGGTCGAGAATCATCAGGTCGTAGTCGTACATGCCGATGAATTGCTGTGCGGCCGCCCCCGTCTGGGCGAGGTCCACCCCATGACCGATGCGGCGAATACGCTGGGTAATGGCTTCGCCAAGCACCTTATCGTCTTCAACTACCAGTATGCGCATGTGGCGGGATCCAGATTCTCGTTATTGGCCGTCCAGAGCGGGTCAGCTCAATGGTATCACCATATTTGCTCGCTGCAGCTGCACTGGTCGAAGAGGTCCGCGTATTCAGCCCCTTCCTGGGATAGCCGAGTGCTTCGACGACGAACTCGGTTTCGAGTGTGTCGTTGCGGCCGCGAGATCGATGGCTGTTTCGTCCAAGCGGCCCGAGGGTTGACCGGGATTAATCGCAGCGACAAGAACAGCTTCAGCACTGGACCTCGGAAGTCGTCACTTGATTCCATACGGGAGAGAGGTTCAAAGGAAATGGACACCCGGCTACTGTTAACGGCCATCTGCGGTCACCTGGCCCATTGGTCAACTTGCCATTTATGGCGTTGACATCTGCCGCACCAAGTCATGCCGCTCCAACTGGTGACGGAGGTTGATGATCATTGGTGCACAGCCGTTCTTGCAGACCTTAGCCCTGATGAGCCTGACGCCTTGAAGGCGATGATCCACAGAGGCTAAGCCGTTCTGAGGACGGCGGCGTAGAGGCGACTTGTCGATTCGGTCGTAACTGAGTCCATCAAAGCCCTGCAAGAAATGCGTTAGTCTGTGTTCAAGGGGCCGGGAGTCCCGACAATCGAACAAGAGGGCATAACGATGTCGCAAGTGATTGGTTTTGATGTCTACGGAACCCTGGTAGACCCTGTAGATATGGGCAGGCATCTCGAGGCCCTGGCGGGGGACCGGGCCAAACAGTTCGGCCAGCTGTGGCACGAGAAGAAAGTCGAGTATGCGTTTCGTCGGGGGCTGATGGAACAGTACCAGGACTTCGGCGTCTGCACCCGCCAGGCGCTGCGCTATTGTTTGCAGCAGTTCGGGATCGAGCTCTCCGAGGAGGATCAGCAAAAATTGTTGGCGGAGTTCAACAACCTGGATGCGTTCGAGGATGCGGTCCCCGGGCTGAAGGCGTTGAAAGCGCAGGGGCACAGGCTGGCCGCCTTTTCCAACGGCCCCGAAGCGGCTGTGCGCACGTTGCTGGGCCGCAACGGCGTCCTCCCGCAGCTCGATGACGTGATCAGCGTCGATGATGTGCGTACCTTCAAACCCAGTCCCCGGGTCTACCGGTATCTGCTGGAGCGAACCGGCTCTGCGCCGTCGTACTGCTGGATGGTTTCCGGAAACCCTGGGATGTTATCGGGGCGAAGTGCGCGGGCTTGAAAGCTGTATGGGTTCAGCGGGAGCCGGCCAGGATCTTCGATCCCTGGGAGGTGGAACCCGATCTGATAGTTCGCGACCTGGTCGAGTTGAGTCAGCAAGTCCTCTGAGGCCTCATTAGCACCGCCGTTCTTGCGCTGAAGATTATAAGTACAGCGCCAAGCGACATGGATTACGGCTTCGAAAAATACCAGCGGGTGATCTGGCGATACCGCTGTCCCGGTTCCAGCGGGATCGACGGAAAGCCTGGGTATTGCATGGCATCCGACACTTTTGAGCTTCCAGCGCGATGTCGGCAAAGCCGCCATAGGCGAAGCCACTGTTCGTGAGTTTCGCGGGGACGCAAATATGAAACCGGCATCCGAGTACTCCCAGATCGTCTATCCCAAGCCGGATGGTACGCTCAGCTTCATGCGGGGCTTCGCAGGAACTTTATGAGGTAGCCGGAGAGGCTTGTGCATGAGGACAGCAACCGCCGTTCGACTAATCTTCAGGTACCGGCCCGGAGGATTGAACGATGACGACGGCAAGCAGCTACGGTGCCTACCAGATCTGTTTCGAACCCTGTGACGCACGCATCAGCGTCGAATTCAATGGTCGGCTCGTCGCCGACAGCAGCCGGGTGATGGTGCTGCGGGAAACCGGCCTGCCTGCGACCTACTATTTCCCGCGCGAAGATGTCCGTATGGACTGGCTGCGGCCGTCGGAGCACCATACTCACTGCCCGTTCAAGGGCAACGCCAGTTACTGGACCCTCGAGGTCGCCGGAAAGTGCGCCGAAAACGCTGTATGGAGCTATGAGGACCCTTATGACGAAGCGGCGCAGGTCAGGAACTACGTCGCCTTTTACTGGGGACGCATGGATGCCTGGTACCGGAATGGCCAGCGCCAGGCCGAACCGGCCGTTTCGGACCGTACGGCCAATCCCTACCTGGGCTGGCTGCTGCGCGATGCCTGGCAGGCGTACGAAGCGGGCCAGCTCGTCGAGTCCTTCGCCGGCCGGCTGGTCGACGGGAAGTTGCCGCTGCAGCGGTTCGGCCTGCTGATCAGGACACTGCATCCGCAGCTGTTCGCGGTCAGCTACCAGTGGCAGCGGGATCGGGCAGGCGTCCGCGAGATCCAGCAGTCCCACGATCTGCTGCTGCGGTCGGAGTATCTGGATAGCCCCTACGCCCCGATACTGCAGGGCGTGGGCGGCGTGAGGCGCCGGCTCGAGGGCGAGGATTGTCAGCTCGACTTTCCAGTGCTGCGGGAATTGCGCGACTCCGGTGCCACGGATTATGTGGCAATGCCGCTGCTGTTCTCCGACGGTCAGATCAATATCATTACCCTGGTGTCGGACCGTCGTGGCGGTTTCACCACCAGCGAACTCGGCCATATCCATGAGATCCTGCCGCTGCTGTCGAGGCTGTTCGAGGTTCAGGCGCTCAAGCGCACCGCCCAGGTGTTGCTGGAGACCTACCTCGGCGGCTACACCGGTCCGCGCGTGCTCGGGGGCTGATCAGGCGTGGCGACAGCGAAGACATCCATGCCGTGGTCTGGTTTTCCGATCTGCGGGACTCGACCTCGATCAGCGAATCGATGCCCCGGGTACGTTATCTGGAGCTGTTGAACGCCTTCTTCGACTGCATGGCCGGCGCGGTCATGGAGCAGGGGGCGAAGTACTGAAATTCGTCGGGGACGCGGTGGTTGCGATATTCCCGATCGAAGACCCGAACGAGCCTTGCCCCGCCGCCGCCGAGCGGGCGCTGACCGCGGTCAGTGATGCCCGAACCCGGATGGCGGCGCTCAATCGGCAGCGGCGGGCCATGGGCGACCCCGCGGTTGGCTACGGCATCGCGCTGCACCGGGGCGAATTCACCTACGGCAATATCGGCACCGCGCGACGCCTGGACTTCACCGTTATCGGCGCGGCGGCCAACGAGGCTTCGCGCCTGGAGGGGATGTGCCGGCAACTGGGGCAGCGCATCCTGCTGTCGCAGGCGTTCGCGGGTAGCTGCCGGCAGCCGCTGCGGTCGCTGGGGCGTCACAGGCTTCGCGGTGTGGAGGGCTCACAGGAGCTTTTCACCCTCGCGGACGCCGGGCCGGGATGAGGCGGGCCATCCGAACACGCCTTCGGGGCCTAACTGCCCGGCGTCCCGGGTTCGTCCTCAGCGAGGCGGTTCAGGACTCGGGATACCATTGCGTCGCAGCGCCGGCCGGCGAACTCGTGCAGATGCAGGCCGGCCCCCTCTATATGGACGTCGACCAGGGTCCGCAGCAGGCGTTTTCCCCTGAGGTATCGGGTCTTGACCAGCTGTTCGTCTATGCCGAGCATGCGGGCCGTATCCCGGGTATCCAACTGCTGGACAGCCCGCATCATGAACACTTCCCTGTAGATCAACGGCAGCTGATCGACGGCCCGTTCGAGCAGAGCGCGCAGTTGCAGCTGCGAAGCCTGGTCGAGGGGCTGCAAAAAACCTGGTAGTGGTTGGGCTGCTCGCCCATGTCGATATACTCCTGTGTCGCGACGGGCTGGGTCTTGCGCAGACGCGCCAGCGCTTCGTTCCTGGCGATACTGCAGAGCCAGGCACCGAGGCCGTCGGGCCCCTTGAATTGATCCAGCCGGCGAAAGCCCTTGATGTAGGCGTCCTGCATCGTGTCCAGCACGTCCTGTTCCTGGCGCAGAATGCTGCGTACCAGGCGGTAGATGCGCTGGTTGTAGCGGCGCATGATCCCTTCGAACGCGCCGCGCTCGCCATCGAGCACGCGCGCTACCAGTACCCAATCCGGGACGGGTGGTGCGATATTCGCGTCGGTCGGTGTCGTTCCGTTCATTTTGACTCCTGTCCGGCTCACTGATTCGGGCACAGGGTTGCCGAGGTCGAGGCCCATTCGAGATATCCGATCAGCAAGGTCCGTTGCGAAGGCTCGGCGATGCCGGCGTATCCCATGGTCGTGCCGGGAATCATCTCGAGCGGGCCAGCGAGAAAGCGGTCCAGCGTCTGGCGGCTCCAGACGATGTTCGCATCGCGCATGGCCAGCGAGTACCCGTACCCCTCGAGGCTGCCGGCGCGTCTACCGAACAGCCCGCAGTGCCGAGGGCCTGTGCGATCGTAAGCGAGGGCGTGGCAGCCCTGACAGCGCTGATACAGCTTGGCGCCCGCCTGCCGTTCGGACGGCGTCAGCCCGCCGGCCCAGAGCGGGCCGGCGAATATGACCAGAGGCAGCACGGCCTGCCGAAGCAAAAGCATCATGGCCGCCCCTCAGGAAAAGAAGGCGCCGGGCACCGGGTCCAGTCCGAGGCTATGTCGCAGCACCGCCCAGTGCATGGCCTCATCCGCCAGGATGCTGGCCGCGGCGCCCGCCAGGTCCGAATTCGCAAACAGCGGGATGGCCCCGGCATAGGCGCTCACGGCGCCGCGTTCGAGTCCGGCGGCGAAGGTCAGCACGTCTTGCTCGCTATCGAGCGTTTCGACCGGGAATCGGTACTGCGCCTGCGGTTCGGCCGCCTCGCCGCCGAGTGTGCGGATGGTCTGGCTCAGCAGTTCGGCATGTTCACGGTGGTGGCCCTGGAACTGCACCGCGACCGGCAGCATGGCCCGGGTCAGCAAGCCACTGTCGGCCCCGAGCTGGTAGGCGGCCACCGCCTCGAATTCGGCCCTGAGAGCGGTATTCAGGATGTTGAGGTCCTGCGTCCTGCTGCCATCACTATAGTCGCCGGTACCGGCGCGGGCCCGGCTCGGGCTGCACCCGGCCAACATGGCGACGGCTGCCGCCGACAAAGTCAGGCCGGCGCCCCGGACAAGAAGGCCGCGACGTTGCGTGTTGAGGTTGGTCTCGACTGTTTTCATGGTTCCTCTCCTGCTGGGTGTAACGCTTCGTTCAACCCCTAGATGCAGGCAGGCGGCAAAAGGTGACAAGCGCCAAGAAGATTTTCGACGGTGGCGAGATCGGCTTTGCTGTCGGCCCCTGACTGTTTCGCATGCTTGTGCGCGAAATAGTCATTTGCCAGCCGTCTGCGGTTGCGCTCTGATAAGCCGGAGTTCTTGGGCGTATCCAGCGCGATGCCGGCAAAGGCGCCATAGGCGAGGCCACTGTTCCTGCGTTTCGAGGGGACGCAAATATGCTGCCCGTCGTATAAGTGCAGTCCCGGCTCGGTCGTATACACCTGCATACGGATCCCCGTGCGGGGACCGTCCAGCGTAGCAGCCGGGTCGGATAGACCGGCCACAGGTGCCATTGTGGCCCGTGTTGTAGAGAGGATTAGACTTGCTACTGCGGAGCCGTTGTGTGCCGTCCGCTGCCGCTGAAGGCTACGCTATAAGGACACGACTTACCCTGTTTCTGATACTTCCATACGTGTCCGCAATACTCTGCTCGGTACCGATTTTCGTCTGGCTTCTGGGCGATGCTGGTCAGTAGGGGCCGACCAGAATGCCGGGTAGTCACTGAGCCAGTCGAGAATGTTCCGATCGAGTAGCTGGTGGTAGAGCAGGCCGGTGGTTGCATTGTGCAGGCGGTATATCCGGTCATCGCGCTAGCGGAATCGATAGGGTTGTTGCAGCAGACCGTGCCAGGGGGCCAGCGGGTAACGTCGGCATATTCGACGTGCAGGTCGACAGCGAGCTTGCCCATATCGTGTAGCAAGGCGGCGTAGGCGGTGGCGGCCTTCCAAGCTTTGGCCTGCGCCGCCTGATCCTCGGGCGTGGCGGTTTCCTGATAGGCGCGGATGATGTCCTACAGGTCTTCGGGGTCGAGCAGAGTCGAGAGTTCGGTTGAGCCGACCAAGTCGCAGATGCAGAACATTACTGTCAAGTGGAGTCGCTAGGCGTCGGATAGTGGGCCGGTTTGCAACTTGAGCTGCCCCCCGGAGCGGCCTGTTCGGCCGCCGCCGCATTGACCGCTCGACCACCGGCACCGAGGCGGCGTCGGGTCCACCTATCCGCAGCAGTGCCTGGCCAAGTACCGGCGGGCGGCTCTCGGTCATAGCGACTGTCGTCGAGCCGTCATCCGACAAGGCCAGAAAGTGGCCATCCAAATCGGCTGCTAGCCGTTCTACTTCTATGAGTTCTATCCGCAGCGCTTCGAGCCCAGCCTCATCGAGGCCGTACGCCTGTCGTAGCGTCTCATAGGAGACGACTTTCCTGTGTCGAAGCAGCCAACTGACCTCCGCCAGCATTCTGAAGAATTTCGTTCCGCCGTTCACAACGCATTCAACTTTGATTTTAGACGGCAATACCGGAGGCGGTTCGATGAAATCAGTGGCGCAATGACAGAACGAAAACAGGCACCGTACCCCTTCACCATGCTCACGCCAGGCTGGTCGGCAGAGGGGTTCGATCGACGTGCTCGATTTCGGCCCGTGCCAGGCGCTCGATCAGGCGGTGTTTCTCCTTCACTGCGGCTGGGTCGTTCCAACGGTTGACGAACTCGCCCGGATCCGCTTCCAGATCGTACAGTTCGCCCCACTCGACGCCATGGAACAGGCTGAGGCGCCAGCGGCCATCGAAGATCGAATGCACGCGCGGTGGGCCGGACAGCCCCGGGTGGGTACGCTGGTGATCGTACTGTATGAAGACGATATCACGTTCGTTGGTGTTGTCGTCGGCTATCACCGGCAGCATCGAGCGGCCCTGCATACCGGCGAAGGGGCTGATGCGGGCGCGGTCGAGGATGGTGGCCGGAATGTCGAGGGTCGAGCCCAGCGTCCTGAGACGCTGGCCGCGCGCGCTGCTGGCCGGGTCGCACCAGATGAAGGGCACCCGGGTGATGTCGCGGTACTGTTCGGCACCCTTGAGTAGTAGCCGGTGATCGCCGAGGTGGTCGCCGTGGTCCGAGGTGAACAGCAACACCGTGTTGTCACGCTCGCCGGAGGCGTCGAGCGCGGCTAGGACCCGGCCGACGGCGTCATCGATCAGGCTGATCATGCCGCAGGTCAGTGCCCGGGCTTCGAGCGCTTCGTCGAGACTGATGCCGATGCTGTTCATGCCGTGCAGCGCCGCGCGACCGTTCTGACGTGCCTCGTAGAGTGCCTGAACGTGGGGCGGGACCTCCCAGTCGTCACGTCGGAAGGCCTCCGGTACCGGCATTTCCTCGGGGCTGTACATATCCCAGTACTTGCCCGGCGGGTTGAACGGATGATGCGGATCCGGGAAGGACACCATCAGGAAGAAGGGGTCTTCACTGTCCTTCCGGTTCTGTAGCCAAGCCTCGGCCCGCTCCGCGATAAAGGTCGTGGAATAGAGCTCCTCCGGCAATGCAGTTCGCACCGCTTGGGGGCACTGGTAGTCGTGCGGCAACTGATTGTCCGCGCCGAGCAGGCGGGCGGCGTCAGGCTCGCGCTGCAGCAGCCAGCGCTTGAAATCGCCGCCGAGGGCGTCGCCGTGCCCGGTAACCAGGTCCACATGCTCGAAACCATAGAAGGGCGTCTGCACGCGGGCATCGGCGCGGGACCAGAAATCCGGCTCCTCATTGCGGTAGCAGGGTGCTTTCAGGTGGTCCCGCACCGCCTGGGACAGCGGTTCCGGAGGCTGGTGATAATCGGCAGGCGGCGCCTGTTGCTCGAGTACCGACGGGGTACCCATAAAGTTTTGCAGGTGACTCTTGCCGACCAGCGCCGTCGCGTAGCCGGCTTCGCGCAGCAGCTCGACGAAGGTGACGTTGTCGGTCGGCAGCGGCGTGCCGTTGGCACGAACGCCGTGCACCGACGGCATGCGACCGGTCATCAGGCTGGCACGGTTCGGCATGCACACAGGGCTGGCGACGTGGAACTCCTCGAACAGGGTACCGGCCGCCGCCAGGCTGTCGATATGCGGCGTACGCAACACCGGATGGCCGTAGCAGCCCAGGTAGTCGGCGCGGTGCTGGTCGGTCATGAAGAGGATGAAGTTGGTGCGTTTCTCGGTCATCACAGCGCTACCTGTTTTTTATTCAGTACTAAGTGTTCGGCGGCCAGTACAGCGGCACCCAGCGCCAGCGTGAACAGCGCGCTGGTGAGCGCAATCGACTCGGGATAGGCGGCCTTGGGCAGCAGCAGCAGGGCGCCGAGCAGCAGATAGGCGAGACGGCGTGTCAGGCCAAGCGGCTTGCCGAGGTAACCGACGATGCACGCCGTGACCAGCCAGACGCCGATGGTGGCCCGCACCACGGCAAGGGCGATATCGGCGGCACTGCCGTTGAATATCAGCGCCGGGTTGACGACGAAGACGAACGGGATCACGTAGGCGGACCAGGCCAGCCGGGTCGCCTCGAAACCGGTGCGCATCGCCGGCGTCTGGGCCAGGCTCGCGGCGGCGAAGGAGGCGATGGCCACCGGTGGCGTAATCAGCGACATCATGCCGAAGTAGAGCACGAACAGGTGCGCGGCCATCTTGTCGATGCCCAGTTCGACCAGCGGCGCCGCGACCAGCGTCGATAGCAGCGCGTATACGCCGACGGTTGGCATGCCCATGCCCAGCACGATGCAGATCATGGCGGCCAGCAACAGCAGCAGGATCAGGTTGCCGTCGCCGATATCGATGATGGCCTCGGTGATCTTGAACAGAATGCCGGAGGTATTGAGGGCGCCGATGACGATGCCGGCACCGGCGGCAATCAGGATGATGCCGACGGCGGCAGCGCCGGTATCGCGGATGGCCTCGAACCAGGTTTTCAACCCGGGGCGCTTGCCTTTGACGCCGAACACATAGAGCGCGACGATCAGCGCGCCGGTCGAGACCAGGGCGGCGTATTCCGGACGCCAGGCAAAGACGAACAGGCCGGCAATCAGGACCACGAACGGCATGATGAAGAGCCAACCGTAGCGCAGTTCCTCGCGGCCGTTGGGACGCTCCTCCGGGGGCAGGCCGCGGATACCGTCGCGGCCGGCGATCAGGTCAATCTGCAGGAACAGCGCCAGGTAGTACAGGAAGGCCGGGACCAGGGCCGCGATCACCACCGCCGAGTATTCGACCTGGACGGTCACGGCCATCAGGAAGGCCGCCGCACCCATAACCGGCGGCACCAGCTGGCCACCGGTGGAGGCCACGGCTTCGAGCCCGGCGGCCGTCTCGCCCTTGTAGCCGGCCTTGCGCATCATCGGGATAGTAATCATGCCGGTGGAGATGACGTTCGCCACCGCCGAACCGGAGATCGAACCGAACAGCCCCGAAGCGGTGACGGCGATCTTGGCCGAACCGCCGCGAGCGCCGCCGAACAGCGCGGCAGAGATATTGGAGAAGAACTGGCCGCCGCCGGTCGCCAACAGCACCGACCCCATCAACACGAAGGTAATGACGACGCTGCCGACGGTCGCCAGCGGCGCACCGAGAATGTTGCCGTCCAGATAGGCCATCTTGTAGAGGAAGGAGTCCAGCCGGAAGGAGCGTCCGGCCAGCGCTTCCGGCAGTTCGGCGGAGAACACCGCCAGCGCGATGGACACGGCAATGATGATGGCCAGCGACAGGCCGGCGGCGCGCCTCACGCCTTCGATCAGCGCACCGATGACGATCACCGACAACACCTGGCCGGAGAGGTGGAAGTCGTAGAGATTGGCCTGGTCGAGCAGGGTCTCGAAATCAAAGGCGATATAGAGCGCGGCCAGGCAGCCCAGGGCCGCCAGGGGCAGGTCGACTAGGAGTGACAACCGTGGCTGGCTGCGTATCAGCGGTTGGCTGATGAAGACCATCAGCGTGGCCAGGGCGATCAGCACATATAGATACTGGCCCTTGTAGAGGTTGAATCCAAATAGGCGCTGGACGTTGAACGCCCAGAGGATGGCGAGCACGACGAGTATCAACCCGAGTGCGTTGATAGTGATCTTTTTCATAGGGATGACTCCGACGCGGGCGGATCGGGGAGGCCGTCTTCAGACGAAGACCGGACTCCCGGAGAACGGCGAGGACCGCCTTATTGCCAGACGCCCTGTTCCTGGTAGTAGCGGATGGCGCCGGGATGGTAGGGCACCGGCAGGCTGCTCTGGCCCATGGTCTTGGGGTCGAGCGCTTCGAAATCGCTGGCGGAGGCTGCCAGCTTGTCCTTGTTCTCGGCTAACGCCTTGACGACCTGGTAGACGGTGTCCTCATCGACCGAGCTGTCGGTCAGGACGACGAAGGGCGCTTCGATCACCCGGGTGGGGGCCGCGACGCCCGGCACGGAACCGGCCGCAACCTCGGCGACAACGGCGCCCGGCGAGCGCTCGGCCAGTGTCGCGCGGGCCGCATCCGAATCCGGCACTGACAGGATGCGAATGCCGACCACGGCGTCGGCCTTCTGCACCACGCCCGACTTGGTGCTGAAAATGGTCGCGTCCAGGCCATCCTCGATCAGTTCGTCGATCGCCTGAACCCCGTTTTGCACCGGGACCTCGGTGAGGTCTTCATAGCTCATCCCGGCCATCGCCAACGCCGAGGTCATGAAGCCCGCCAGGTTGGCCTGCGATTTGAACGCCGAGGCGACCCGCTTGCCACGTAGGTCGTCGAACGACTGGATGGGGGCGTCCTTCTTGACGTACACGCCCAGATGCAGCGGATAGACCACCGCCGCGACCCGCAGCGATTCGAACTTGCGTCCCTTGAAGGGACCGTCGCCTTTCATGGCGGTCGCGGCGGCGACGATATTGGCGAAGGCGAAATCGAACTCGCCGGCGCTCATGGCTGGAATGATCGCGGTGGGGCCGCCCTGGGGGACGACGGTGAAAGAGGTATCCAGGGCGTCACCGACGACGTCGGCGATGGCGGAACCAGAGGCGTAGGCCTGGGAGCCTTGAGGGTTGGTGCCGATACTGAGGGTACGGGCCTGGGCGGCGAACGGCGAGAGCAGCAGGGCCGAGGCCAGCAGAGTGGTCATCGTCAGTCGAGCGAAATGCATTTTCATTGACTCCTCCAGATTATTGTTTTTACAGAACCTGACCGGAACAAATGTTCTCGTATCTTGATGAAGATCATTGTTTCATGGAGTTTAATGCATGCTAAAGCGAAACTTTGGGTGTTTATATGACTTTTATTCCTGCTAGGTTGGGCGGGGAAGTGACTTGCTCGCCCGGCGTACCTCTTCCATGAGCTTTTCGCTGAGGCGTGTCAGTCCGGCTTCGGCGCGGGTGGAAATGCCGACGGCGCTTTCGGTCGCGGTCAGATCGACGGCCACTTCCTGCAGCAGGCCCGTATCGAGATCCGGCTTGAGGATGCCGGCCGGAGATATCCAGAGCGCATCCGTTTGCAGCGTGTAATGGCGGCCAAACTCCACCGACAGGGTCTCAATGATATTCGGCAGCTCGATCAGGCCGCGACTGAGAAAGAAGCGGTCGATCTCCGGGCGGATAACGGTGCCGGGTGGCGGTAGGATCAGCGGGTAGCGGGTGATTTCCTTCAGCGCCAGCGGTTGCGTCGACAGGATGGGGTGACCGACACGGGAAGCGAGTGCCAGGGATTCGTAGTAGAGGCGTTCGAAATGCAGTCCCATCATATCGGCAGGCTCCGCGAAGCGACCGACGACGAAGTCCACTTCGGCAGTTCGTAGCAGTGTCAGCAGATGCCGGTTGGTGCCGGTAAGAATCTTGACCGGCACATCGGGGTGCTTGTCTTTGAACACCGCCACCGCCGCCGGCAGTATTTCGCTGGCGGCATTCGGCAGGGCTCCGAGCAGCACCGCATGCCGCGCATCCTTGCGGCTCTGGGCGATCAGCTCCATACCCTGGCGCACAGCGGTAAGGCTGGCGCTGGCATAGCGGTGGAAGATCTCGCCGGCAGGGGTAAGCAGAATCCCCGCACGGTTGCGTTCGAGCAGCCGTTCACCGACCACCTGCTCGAGCTGGCCCAGGCTCTTGGAGGCGGCAGACTGGGTGATCGACAGCGCATTCGCCGCCTTGGCGACGCTGCCCTGCCGGACGATTTCTACAAACAGCAGCAACTGCCGCTGGGTGATTCGCTCGTACATCGATTCCTCTGCAATGTAGGCCTCTATTGAAAGCCTAGTGTACTGTTTCGATCTAATAGGTATTTATAGAGCTCGCCTCATGTCCGGCACGGCGCAGTTATTGGCAATAGTGGCGCTCTTGCCAAGATTGGCAATGCGGCCAATGGGGATCGTTTTTCGATCCGTGAGCGCTCCCCATGTCTCTGTCCGATATCTTCACTGATTTCACCCGTTACCTTCATTTCGATGAGTTCCGCCATTTGTCACGACATCCTGCGCATCCCAACGCCTTCACCCGCCAGCGTAAGCTGCCGCTGCCGTCCACTGATCGCCGTCATGCTTACCGGCCTGTGCAAGAGCGTACATCCAGCGCATGTGACAGATGGTGATAAGGCTCGGCCTTGAGATATTTGACTTGCCTGTGCACGGTCTTCGGCGGACATTTTCACGACCTCGTCAACTCGGTGATGGCGACACTATAGGCTGGGACCTTATCGGCATTGGTCACGGTCGGCTTCTCCCAATCCTTGAATCCGCTCAGTGCCTTGCCTGGAAACCGCTCGACGGCCTTATCGTCGCCGGGGGCCGTTTCTCCGGCTAGCCGGGGCCGCCTGGACAACACAGCCAAGTTGAGGCGGAGAGAGTTATGTGTTCTCGCCGGTGTTCCTGCTTTCCAGCCTTCCGTCCCGCAGGTGGAAGATGTGATCGAAGCGGTCGAAGATCTTCTCGTCATGGGTGACAGCGAGGATAGCGGCCTGTTGCTCTGTTGCGACCTTGCGCAACAAATCCATGACGATTCCCGCCCGTTGTGAATCGAGCGCCGCCGTGGGTTCGTCGGCGAGGATGATCCGCGGTTGGTTGGCGAGCGCGCGGGCAATCGCGACCCGCTGGGCCTCGCCGCCCGACAGCTTGGCGGGCATGGCGTTCTTGCGGTGTCCGACTTCCAGATAGTCCAGTAGCTCGACAGCGCGGCGTTTCCCTTCCGTTGTATCGTATCCTGCCAGGTTGAGCACAAGGGCGACGTTGTCGGTGCTGTTGAGGAAGGGCAGAAGGTTGTGGAACTGGAAGATGAAGCCGATCTTTTCCAGCCGCAGCTTGCGCAGATCGGAGCGCAGCCACCGCCCGTCATAGACAACTTCGTTGTCCAGCTTAACCCAGCCGCTACTCGGTTCCAGAATGCAGCCGATGACGTTCAGAAGCGTGGTCTTGCCCGATCCGCTGGGGCCGAGCAGCGCTACGACCTGACCCGGATAGACCTCCAGGTTCACATCGCCCAGGGCATCGACGCGGGTTTCGCCTTCGCCGAAATACTTCGAGACGTTGCGCACTTGAACAAGAGGGGCTTGCCGGTCGGAATCGTTCATGCTCAGCCTCCCAGCGCCGTTGCCGGATCGATCTTGAGGGCAAGTCTCACCCCGAGGCCGCTGGAGATGACGCAGACGAGGATCACCGCTGCTGCGAGCGCCAGCCCGTCTTCCGGCTGAAGGACGACCCGGCGCGGGAAATAGTTCTTGATCGTGGTTATCAGGAGCGCGCCAAAACCGAAACCGATCACGCCCATGGCAAGCGCCTGTTGCAGGATCAGGCCGATGATCGTGCGATCCGGCGCACCAATGAGCTTGAGGGTCGCGATCTCGCGAATTTTGTCCATGGTCATGGTGTAGAGGATCAGCGCGATGATCACGGCGGAAACCACCAACAGAATGGCCGTGAACAGGCCGATCTGCTTGCGCGCCCGCTCAACGACAGAGCGGGTCAGGATGGTTTCCTGCCCCGCTTGTGTCATGGCCGCGAGATGCTTCCACCGGCGCGCCGCGTCCGCCACGTTCTCGGGCGCGCTATTCGGCGAGACGCGGGCGACGACAGCATTGATCGTATCGGTAGTGCCGGGGCCATTGCCCCGCGCGATCTCCCGCCGCGCGGCGGGTGGCGCGAGCTCGAATTGCAGCGCCGGGAGTCCTTCAAGGTGAGGTAAACGACAGGATCGCCCCCGGAAGAAACCTGTCCGTCGGTCAGCCCGACGACGGTGAAGGTGTTTCGTCCCAGCTCCACGCGATCGCCCAGGGCCAGCCCCGTGCGCGTGTCGGCGACCATTTCATAGTGGCTCCGGCCAATGGTCCGGCCGGAAATGACCCGGTCAGGACCGCCCGGACGGCCCGGCTCGTAACCGACCACGTAGAGCCGCAGCTTTTCGCCGCCGTAGTGGGTCTCCACGGATTGATAGGTCACGCTGCCCGCCGAGCTCACGCCCTGGAGGCGGGCAATCGCTTCCCGCATATCGCCCGGAATCCGTGAGGATTCGGCGAACGGTCCCCGCGTGCCGGATTCCACCACCCAGACATCGACTGCGGGGGTGCGGACCAGCGTCAGGGCGTCCTCGACCAGCCCCCGGTAAATGCCGATCATCGACAGGACCACGCCCAGCAGCAGGCTGAGGCCGAAACAGGTCAGCAGGAAACGCCCGAGATTTTGCCTGATATCGCGATAGGCCAGGTTCATGACGCGCCATCCTCCGCAACCTTTGCCGCACGGCCTACCCGCAGCCCCGGCCGCAGCGCGCTCACAACCCGCGCCCCATTCGGCAGGCTCCCGACGATTTCAAGGCGGGAATCGAGCGTTCGTTGACCGAACGTGACCGCACGCCGGTGCAGCGCGCCGTTCTCGACGGTCCAGACCGTGCCGTGTGTCCCGTCGAATCCCTCGACCGCCGTTTCGGGCACCAGCAGCGCCTCATCGAGCACCGCTGTCGTGATGAAGACCTCTGCCTGTTCGCCAAGATGGAAACGTTCCGGGCACTGGTCGCAGGCGATATAGACCCGGCGTTCCTCGCTCACCCGGTCGCTTTCGATGTCGATGCGGGTCACATGGCCTCGGAACATCTGCCGGGGCAGAGAGCGCAGGCGGACTTCGGCGCGCTGGCCGAGTCGAATGCCGCCCGCGCGCGCCTCATCGACATAGGCGAGCGCCCAGACGGTTTCCGGGGCCACCAGCGTGAACAGCGGCTCGCCGGGGACGAGCACCGCGCCCAGTTCCTTGTGACGCGCCACGACAATGGCGTCATAGGGCGCGTTCAGGACGTGATGATCGAGAAGAACCTGCTCCAGTTCATACTGCGCCCTGGCGTCTTCGAGAGCGGCCCTGGCGATCTCGACATCGCTGATCGCCACGGCCAGCTCGGCGGCGGCGACATCTTCTTCCATCTGCGATTCCTCGGCGACCTCGACGGACACCGTTTGCCGTTGCAAAAGCGCCTGTTTGCGCTTGTTCGTTTGCTGCTTCTGCGCGAGGACCACACGGGCCTTGCCGATGGCAGCCTCCTCCATTTTCACTGCCGCTTCCGCGTTGAGGACCCCGGCCTTTGCCTTGGCGACACGCGCCTCCTGTTCGGCGCTGTGCAGGCGTGCGAGCACGTCGCCTTTTTTCACCAAGGCGCCATGATCCGCATTCATCTCGACAAGCGCCGCACCGACCTCGAAGCCGATCTTCGAGAGGATACGGGCCTCGACTGTACCGAGGCCGAAGACCTTTACCGGCACATTTTCGGCAAGCTGGGCAACCTCGACCGACAGGGGGCGCATGAATATGAACAGCAACACCACAACCCCGGCGGCGCCAAACCCCAGCAGTGCCAAGAGATACCGGACAGTCCGCTTTTTCATGACATCGCCCCCTCATGTCCGGCTCCACCGCCGGAGGCAAAACCACTCAATTGAAGCTCCAAAAGCCGTTTTCCTTCCGATGGTAATTCGAAGTTCCGGCCACTGACCGACCATCTCACGGCAAGGCCCTGAACCAGCCCAATGATGAGATATGCCGCATCGTCGGCATCGAGATCGCCATGCAGTTCGCCGCTTTCGCAGGCGCGCGTCACCTGATCGGCAATCAGCCGGTGGAAGCGGCTCATGAGGCCGAAAAAGGCCGTGCGTAACGCCTTGTTTTGGGTGTGCAACTCGCGTGAAAACAGGATTGCCGGGATCGCCGGTGTGGACTGAATCAGTCGCAATTGCACGACGATTAGTGCACGGATCTGGTCAGTCGGCGCGGCGTCCGGGCTCTGCGCCGTCGTCCAGCCCGCCTCCATCATCGCACCGACACGCGCCGCGACGGCCTCCCACAAATCCTGCTTCTTCGGGAAATGCCGGAATATGCCCGGCTGGGTCAGGCCCACGGCGCTGGCTACAGCCTCGGTCGTCAGCCGCTCAGGGCCGAGCTTGTCGGCAAGGCGCAGCGTGGCGTCGATGATTTCGGCCTTGCGGGCTTCGGCGGTTTTGCGGACACGCATCGGAATTCTCTAGTTAGTGATTAATAACAAACTAGATGCAGATACACCTGTTTGTCAACTGATGCGTGATCGATGCCCGCTTACTTTCCGGCCTTGAGGCGTGTCAGAGAGGCTGCCAGGAGCGGTATTCCAGTTCCATGTTCGGTTACAGGCCGTTACGTGGACGCCTTGTCGCCGGCAATGGTGGAGCCGGGTTGGCGGCGCAGACGTTCCAGACCGGCAACCTCGAGTGTTGTGTCCAGCAGCTGTCGAACAAATTCCGGCTTCTCCAGCTTCAGGGCTTCCGTGGCAAGCGATTTCAAGTGCTGGGAGTCGACACTGCGTACCGCCCATTTGACGCGCGGAAGGGCGGCCGCATTGACACTCAGACTGTCGATACCCAGCCCCACCAACAGCAAGGCGCAAGCCGGGTTACTGGCCATTTCCCCGCACACCGAGACCGGTTTTCCGGTGCGACCAGCGGCTTCCACCACCTGGCGCAGCGCACGAAGCACGGCGGGGTGGAGCGGGTCCAGTCGATTCGAGACCTGGGGGTTGCCGCGATCGATCGCCAGCAGATATTGGCTAAGGTCGTTGGTGCCAATGGAGAGGAAGTCCACCCGCCTTGCCAGCTCTTCCGCCTGGTATACGGCAGAAGGGACCTCTATCATGAGCCCGGTCGGAGGTCGGGAAGAGGCGATGCCCTCCTCCAGCAGTTGCCGGTGGGCGCGAGCGATCAAATCCAGTGCCTGTTCCAATTCGGTGACGCCATTGACCATGGGCAGGAGCAGCCGCAGATTCTCCAAGCCAACGTTCGCCCGCAGTGCTGCCCTGAGCTGAGTGAGAAAGATTTCGGGACGGTCCAGCATGAGACGGATGCCACGCCAGCCCAGCATCGGGTTCGATTCTGCGATGGGCAGGTAAGGCAGGGGTTTGTCGCCGCCCACGTCCAGGGTTCGCAGATTGACCGGCAGGGGCGCGACCGCCTCCAGCACCTGTCGATAGATCTTCACCTGCTCCTGCTCACTGGGAAATCGATCAAGAAGCATGAACGGCAGCTCGGTGCGAAACAAGCCGATGCCACCTGAACCTGAGGATGCGACCAAAGCCACCTCCTCGATGAGACCGACGTTGGTGTAAAGGGGCACGTTCACACCGTCTTGGGTCCGCGACGGAAGGTCCTGCAGTCGTTCCAGCTCTTGCTCGAGAGTTCGCTCCTCGCGATTGATACGCTCGATCTCTGCGCGCAGCCGCGGCGAAGGTCGCAAATAGACCCGTCCCTGGTTGCCGTCAGCGACCACCTCCTGACCGTCCAGATGTTCCAGCGGGACCTGTTCAATACCCACCACTGCGGGAATGCCGAGCGCACGGGCAAGAATAATGACATGGGACAGAGGTGAGCCTTCGGTGGAAATAATGCCTCGCACGCGCTCGCGCGGTACGAGTCCCAGGTCGATAGCGCCGAGCTGACGCCCAATCAGGATGGTATTTGCGGGATAGTCATGTTTGGTCAGCAACGTGCCCTGCAGATGCACCAGGATGCGGTTGCCCAGATCTCGAATGTCCGCACTTCGTTCACGCAGATAAGGATCGTCCATTTCACTGAAAGCCTGGCTGTATGCCTCAATGGTCTTACGTAGTGCACCCGGTGCCCAGTTTCCCCGGCGGATGTGCTGCACCGCGGTGTCCAAGATTTCCGGGCTATTCAGCATCAACGCATAGGCATCGAACAGCGCTCGGTCCGCTGGAGAGAGCGGCCCCGCCAGATCTTCACCCAGGCGGCTGAGCTCATCCTGGACATGCGCTATGGCTGCACGCAGGTTCCGCTCTTCCAGATCGGGATCTTGCGCCCGGCGGTGGGGTACCGTATAAAGGTCAGACGCCGGAAAGATCACCAGGCCAACCCCTGAGGCGATCCCGGGAGCGCCAGCTACGCCATCAAGCTGATTCAGCTCGATCTCATCCGGAGCACAGAAGCTGCAGAGCTCACCGCTCACCCGGGCATAGGCGATAGTGCCGCCCAACTGGGCAGCCAGAGTGGTCAGTAACGCGATATCGGCGTCGTTAAAGCGGCGCGCCACCCGCTGCCGCACAACCAGGACGCCCAGCACCCGGCTGCGGTGGGTGATCGGCGCGCCGAGAAAACCCTGATACCGTCCTGCGTCGGACTGCGCAACGAAGTCCTGATTCAAGGATGTGGGGACAGAGTCCAGATTGATGGGCTTGGCGCTTTCCGCTACCCTGCCGATGAGGCCTTTACCGAAGCCAAATTGAACCTTTCCGATCACGCTAGGCGCCAGGCCACTGGTGGCCACCATCACATGCCGTCGTTTCTCCTGCTCGGTGAAATAAACGCTGCAGACATCCGCTGACATCAGCTCACGCGTGCGCTCCACTAGGATGCGTAGCGCCGTCTCCATGTCCGGCGCCCCGTCCATCTGTTGAATCACCCGGCTGAGAGACGCCAGCTTGGAGCGATCGTTGCCTTTTGTCTGCTTTTTCATATCATCACTTAGAGCCGCTCCCCGCTGGAAGACCCTTGCTGTCACGAGACGACGGGGCTGGACAAGCCGTATCTCGGAAGGGCGACAAGTGAAGGTAGTATAGGGAACTGAAGACAACCCGTGACCTGATACTGCTGAATGGCCTGAAACTTGCCATTCGCCAGAACCGGCCGCTGAAGCACGCTCGTGAAGGCCGCCTTTTATGTGTCATCATCTATTTGTCCAACCGAAAGCTGATGCCGCAGAAGAACCGCTCGATCGTAGACGTTGTCGTCGAGCCGTTGCGCATCCAACGGCTGTCCGAACCGCTGTCGGCCGTCTGGAATATTGCGCCCGCTATTGTGAACCCGATAGAACCGGTTTCAGCGTCTCACTGGATACGCAGCGGTACCGCCGAATATCCACCGGTCGGGTAGTGAGCCCGGACCGACTGACGTCCCGGGATCGTTTCCAGGCGCCGACGTCGCAGGAGTTCGGTCATGACGGTGGTCAGTTCCAGCCGCGCCAGCGGCGCACCGGGGCAGACATGGATTCCTGCACCGTACAGCAGATTATCGGCGGGGTCGCGATCCAGCCGAAAGGTGTCAGGGTCTTCGAATACCGCTTCGTCCCGATTGGCCGAAGCCCAGAGTAACGTGAGCCGTTCGCCAGCGGCGAGCTTTCGACCACCGATTTCGACCGGTCGGGTGGTGACCCGGCGGTTCGCGATCAAAGGTGCGTCGATGCGCAGGATCTCGTCGATCGCGGCGGGCAGTAGTTCCGGCTGCTGGCGCAGTTGCTGCTGCAACGCCGGATGTGCCGCGAGGTAACGACAAAGGATGCCCACACTGGCCGCGATGGTCGCCAGTTCCCCGACAGTCCAGTTGCGTATGATACTGACGATTTCCTCATCGGTCAGCGGCCTGCCAGATACTTCCTCGCGCAGCAGGCGGGTGGTGGGGTCGTCGGGCGCGTCGCTGCCGGCTTCGCGCCGCACCGTGAGCAGCTGGCGGATATAGCTGTCGAACTCCAGCGCCACCGCCGCTGTCGCCGCACGATCGCCTGCCAAGGTGGCCTCCTGGTTCCGGGCTGTCCAGCGGCGTAGCGGCTCATGGTATTCGGACGGCCAGCCCATAAAGGCGCACTGGATCCGCAGGGCAAAATCGTGGGCGAAACCGGACATGATGTCGGCTTCGCCGGTGGAGGGGAGGTTTTCGATCAGGTCGACGGCGATCTGCCGGCACACTGGCGTGAACGCCTCGATCCGTTCAGCGCTGAAATAGGGTTCGATAATACGCCGGTAATGCCCGTGCTCGGGGGATCCAGGCCGTTGGGTATCGACAGGTGACTGGAAACCGCATTGCTGAATGTCTGGTCGTCGGCGAGCACCCGCATCAGGTCCCGGTGACGAAACAGCGTCCAGTTCAGGAACTCGCTGTGTGCCATCGGGCAGCGCCGGCGCATCTCATCGTAGGCCTCGATTTGATCATCGAGCACGGTCGGGGACCTTGGATCCCAGTCTGCTGTACGCCTGTCGTTCATGATGCCTCCATCGCGGTAGTATCGGGCTGTAGCCTCTCAGGTTTTCGGCGTTGTGTTCTCCCGTTCGCGGATCAGCCGGTCAAGATCGAGCCGGCGCATCTCGCCGACCGCTGCTTCCCAGCGTCCCTCGTGGCACAGGCCGCTGATACCGGCATTCTCGTATCCCTCCAGGGCAGCACGGATGCAGGCATCGCGAACCACGGCGACCAACCGGTAATCCCGTTCATCCGACATGTCAGTCATTGATATATCCCTTGGATGGACCCTCAGTGTCATGGTGATTATATTTCAACATGTGTAAAAATTACATGTTATTAAAAGCGTTCTATGCTGTATAGGTTCTTTGTGCAGCGGATGGCGCTGCCTTCGTTGCACAATCTTCCATACTGTCGTTGGAGACAAACGCAGCGTCTGGCAGCCATCCAGCAGGGTGAGGAGGTGGACAATGACTGTGTCGGATATTTCCCGGATGTTCGTTTCGCCGCACGGCGGTTGGGACGAGCTCGCCCGTATTCATCCCTCGGTGATCAAGCTGTTTATGTTTCTGGTGTTGCCGTTCTCGCTGGTGCCGCCGGCGATGATCGAATATGCCGGGCTGCACTATGGTAGCCGTTTGCTGCCCGGTGCCGACGCCGGTAGCTGGGCGGTCAGCGCCGCCGTCTTCTTCGTCGCGGAGTTGTTCACCGTGCCGCTGATGGCTTGGGCGATTCGCAGCAACGCCACGACGCAGAAAATCAATGTCGGCTACCCGGAAGCCTTTCTGGTGGCAGCCGTCGCCGCCATTCAGATGTGGCTCTCGGCGTTCGGGCTCTTCGTGCCGAATCCTGGATTTATCATCCTGGTGGCCCTGGCCGGGCTGATCGGTTCCATCGCGCTGGTCTATCACGGGATAGAGGCCATGCTGAAACTGCGCGAGGAGGTCGAGATCGCCAGTCTGACCTTTACCACACTGGCGATGGGCGTGCTGGGCTGGACGCTGTTGCTGGTACTGGTATTCATGGTGCTGCTGCTTTGAAGGTCGCCAGAAGATGGCGCTTCTGAAGCTGAAAAGGGTCTACGATCCGGTCGAAAGCGACGACGGCAGCCGGGTACTGGTCGACAGGCTCTGGCCGCGGGGCATCGCCAGGAAGGATCTGTCGCTGGATCTGTGGCTCAAGGACATTGCGCCCAGCGACGAGCTGCGTCGCTGGTACGGTCACGAAAGCGACAAATGGCCCGAGTTCAAGCGCCGTTATCTGGCCGAACTCGCGTGTAGCGAGGAGGCGTTGGATCGCCTCCGTGCGTTGCTCCAGAAGGGGGCCGTCACGCTCCTCTATGCGGCCAGGGACACCGAGCATAACCAGGCGGTAGTGCTGAAGGAACTGCTGGAATCGTCCTGACAAATGGCTCTCGTTTCCGGAACCGGTGCGGTTGGCAATCCATAGGGCTCAAGGAGTGCTGTCATGTTCGAAGTTCAGATCTACCGCTATCACCCTGAGTTGGACACGCAGCCCCAGATGCAGAGTTTCCAGCTGGAAGAAAAATACCTGCAGGTCATGGTGCTCGATGTGCTGGAACATCTCAAAACGATTGACTCCAGCCTGGCATATCGTCGCTCCTGCCGAGAGGGTGTATGTGGCTCTGACGGCATGAATATCAACGGCAAGAACCGCCTGGCCTGCATTACGCGAGTGCGGGATGTAATGGATCACGGCAAGCCCTTGATACTTCGTCCATTGCCCGGTATGCCGGTTATTCGCGACCTGGTGGTGGATATGACGCTATTTTTTCAACAATATCACAAGATCAAACCCTACCTGATCAACGATGAGCCACCTACGACAATAGAGCGGCTTCAATCTCCGGAAGAACGCCAAAAGCTTGATGGGTTGTACGAATGTATTCTCTGCGCCTGTTGTACTTCCGCATGTCCTTCCTGGTGGTGGAACCCCGATCGGTACATTGGACCTGCTGGTCTGTTGCAGGCCTACCGCTTCTTGTCTGATAGCCGCGACACGGCGACAGAAGAGCGATTGAGTGAGCTCCAGGATCCCTACAGCGTATTTCGATGCCGGAACATTCAGAACTGCGCCGACGTATGTCCGAAGGGACTGAATCCGATGAAGGCTATCGATCATATACGACAGTTGCTGTTCAAGCGGGGGATATAGGCATGCTGAGAGACCGCCTGCATCACCGCCGATGTCCCGCGCGTTGCGCTGCATTAAGGTTTCGGGCGCCGATATCCTGGCCGGCCGCCGAGCGAGGTCGGCAGTTCCCTGGTGTCGGCAGTCGCCCGGCGGATACGTTACGGATATGCTCCAGGCTGGGGGTGTAGAAGAACAGCGGGTGCGTGTCCTGGTATTCTCTGCCGACCAGACTCTCTTTATAGAGCCCCTGCAGCTCGCAATTGGCGTTTCAGGCGGGCTTGGCGTTCGACCACTGGCTCAGAGGACAGGGGGCAGATATCAAGCCTGCTGTTCTCAGGTTGCAAAGGGCGCAAAGATTTGGGATATGCGTGCTGTTCGTCGGTCTAGGCTGGCGAGGGATCTACTCTTGAAAAATGCCAATACTTTACCTATTAAATAAGCGAAGGAGATCGATCTTATCGACAGGATCGATGTTAACGGACTGCGAATTCTATTGGCTCAGTACAACCGGATAACCGGTTGGGAGGTGTATCATGAATCTTGCGCAGTTCAGCGAACATTGGCGTGACTGGCTGATGCTGGTGCTGGGTGCCTGGCTCCTGATCTCGCCCTTCGTGCTGGGATTTACCGGTGCTGAAGGCACGATGGTGCTGTGGAACTCGGTAATCGTCGGTGTTGCGGTCGTGGTATTCGCCATCGCCGTACTGAGGAAGACATACATCTGGGAGGAATGGGTACTGCTGGCACTGGGGGCCTGGCTGATCATCTCCCCTTCCTGCTGGGATACGGCGGCATGACGACGGCGATGTGGAACAGCGTCATTGTCGGATTACTGGTGGGAGCCGATTCGATATGGTCACTCATCGTAATGCTGGGTCACCGCGGTCACAAGGCCGCTTGACAACAGCTGATATTTCCACGTATTGCAAAGAGGGGAGGTCGCCTAGGCCTTCCCTCTTTTGTTTTGGCCGCGGAAATGGCGGCGCCATCTGGGCCGGATCTTTACCGGTATTCGCAATGGCACCGCAGAAGGCTTCGTGGCTGTCCCTGCATCGGGGACGATAGATCAGAATGGGCTTACGAGGATTGGGGACATACACTTCGAATAGTCTGAATTTAATAACGGTGCCGGACCTTTAAGCGCCATGATACGTTCCAATTTCGCCATTACACGACTGGTCCTGTTGCCCTATGGCACGCTGTTAACGCTCTATCTGCTGGTGATCGGCGGCGGTGGAGCTTGGCTCTATTTCCAGGTTCGTGAGGTCGAGACGAGCCTGGTCGTCGATGAAGTCCTGATGGAGATCGAGCCCCTTGCCGAGAAGCTTCGCCAGGTCGACGCAATGGCCTTCGTGCGGCGACAGGAACCTTGGTTGATTAGTGAAGCGCAGAGGCTATTCGCTCGCCTGCCCGCCCTGCGCAATATTGCGGTAAGGGGGCCTGACGGTGGCGTTCAATTGAACAATGGAGGCGGCAGGATTTCCACAGGGACAACTTCGCCGCTGCCAGTTGATGCCCGGCGTGTTCACAGCTTCGCCCCCTCCGGGCAACGCCTGCATGCCGAGTCGGGGACGCTGTTTCTTATCCATTTCGACTTGACCCCCAGACCGACCACCCTGGTCCGGCTGGAGTTCGGCTTCGACCGCGAGATGATGCTCGCAAAGGTCAACGAAGGCCTGATAAAGATTCGTCAGGCATACTGGGCTTTGGTCTCGTGGGGACCCTGAGCATCCTGCTTGCACTGGGGATCACTCTGGCGGCCATGCGGACTACCCGCCGACTGGAGGGACATTTCCAGGAGCTGTACCAGCGTGAGGCCCTGACCGAGATGGCAGCCCAACTGGTCCACAGCCTGCGCAATCCGCTGGCGGCGTTGCGTGCCAACGTCAAGGGACTGCTGGTTTCGCCGGCCGAGACCCGAGAGATCGTCGATGAACTGGATCGCGATATCCTCAGCCTGAATGACAAGCTCAGCGCCTTTCTACAGCTGACAAGGCACCGCGACGAGGCTTTCGAGCCGGTCGACATTGGCGAGCTGGTGCGGGACGCGGTGCGCCTCGCGACGCCAGCGCTGGCGGAGCAGGGGCTGAGCGTGGAAGTCAGTATCCCGCCGGACATGCCGCGGCCGGTCTTGCAGAAAGCCGCCATGTGCGATGCTCTGCTCAATGTCCTGATCAATGCCGCCCAGAGCGGACAGGCACAAGGGGCTGTGCAGGTCAGTGTGCTGTGCCAGGACAGCGTCTTTGTGACGATTCGGGTCGAGGACAGGGGGCGGGGCATCCGCGAGCAGGACCTGCCCCGTCTGTTCGACGCCTTCTATACAACCCGAGCGGATGGCAATGGCCTGGGACTGGCCATCGTGCAGCGGGTCCTGGCCGCTCACAAGGGCTGGGTACGGGCCGAGAACCGCCCGCAGGGCGGTGCCAGCATCCTGCTGACCCTGCCGTTGCAGCAGAAGGAGCCTCCTCATTGGTGGAACAAGCTGAAAAAGACCTTCCCGACCTGAGTGGCTTGTCGCTGCTGGTGGTGGATGATGACCCCCGTATCGTGCGTGGATTCTTACGGGTGCTGCGTGGGCTGGGGGCCGAGGTGACCGGTGTCGGCAGTGTCCGGGAGGCCCGGCTGTCACTGGCCGAGACGTTGCCGGACGCGGTGCTGGCGGACCTGCAGCTCAAGGACGGGAAGGGAAGCGAACTACTGCCCGACTTCCTTGGCCGCCATCCGGACGGATATTTCTACATGATCACCGGGCACGGCAGCATCGACAATGCGGTGGCGGCGCTGCGCCAGGGCGCCCGGCACTATTTCGAAAAGCCGGTGGATCCGATCGCGCTGGCGCGGCAACTGGCGGCCGATCTTGCCGGGACCTGTGCCGGCGCCAGTCTGGCCCGGCAGCTCGAGCCCTACCTGAGCATTGCCGACCCGACGATGGTCGAGGCGCTGGCCGAGCTACCCCGCTTCGCCCAGAGCGGCGAGCCGGTGCTGATACAGGGTGAGACCGGAACCGGCAAAGAACTGGTGGCACGTGCCCTTCATGGCTTGGGCCTGCGCGCCCAGGGACCCTTCGTGGCGGTGAATTGCGGTGCCATTCCCGAAACGCTGCTGGAAGCGGAGCTGTTCGGCTTCGAAAAAGGCGCCTTCACCGGCGCCGCCCGCCCGCATCGCGGGCGTTTCGAGCAGGCCCATCGGGGCACACTGCTATTGGACGAGATCGGCGAAATGCCGCTGGCCGCCCAGGTCAGCCTGCTGCGGGTGCTGGAAGACGCCGGCATTTGTCGTATCGGCGGGGAGCGTGGCGTCCCGGTCGATGTCCGCATCATCGCCGCCACCCATCAGCCGCTGGAGGAGCGAGTCGAGGCCGGGCTGTTCCGCCAGGACCTGCTCTATCGTTTGAATGTGCTGCTGATCCAGGTCCCGCCACTGCGCCAGCGTCCCCGCGATATCGAGCTGCTGGCGCGCCACTTTCTCAGCCGCAGCCTGCGTGACATGGGCTGGTCCTCGGCCCCGCCGAGTCTGACACCCGAAGCGCTGTCCCGGCTGGTGGATTACCACTGGCCCGGCAACGTGCGCGAGTTGCGCAACCTGATGGCACGGCTGGCCGTGCGCCTGCCCGCCGGTGTCCGCGAGATCAGAGCCAGTTTGCTGGCGTCGATACTGCCGCCGGAAAAAGCGGGCCGCAGCGTGCAGGACGAAGGGGTATTCATTCCCAAGGGTACAAGCTTGGCCGATGCCGAGTGGCTGCTGATCGATGCCGCGCTCAAGAACAGCGGCTACAACCGCGTCCGGGCTGCCCGGCTGCTGGGGATCGGGGAGCGTACCCTGAGGCGCAAGCTCAACGAATCCTGATCCTTGAAAGCGCCCTTCGCGCGGTCGATCGACCGGCCATTCTGGCCGGGTTCGGACGCCCCGATCCGGCCACATCGACCGATGCCCCTCGGGCCCCGGGCCCCGAACCGCCGTAAAACCGGCAGCTGCCAGCCGGTACGAAGATTGCTGCTCTCCAGTTGAACAGGTCAAGGACGGACGTTTCCGTCCGCAATCAAAGTCCAGAGGAGGTGTGACATGTTCGGTAATTGGATCGGATTCGATGCTGACCTCTTCGGTCAGTTGGAGCGCATGCGCCGCGAAATGGATCAGCTGTTCGGCGACGGGAACGGCGCGAGCGGCATCCGCTCGGTGGCGGCCGGAACCTTCCCGGCCATCAATGTCGGCGGCTCGCCGGAGCAGGTCGATGTCTACGTCTTTGCCCCCGGCATCGACCCCAAGCAAGTGGATATCTCGCTGCAGCAGAACCTGCTGACCGTTTCGGGCGAGCGCTCGGTCAGTCACCCCGAGTCGGCTCAGTTCTATCGCCGGGAACGTTTCAACGGCAAGTTCCGCCGCGTGCTCTCGCTGCCCGAAGACGTGGACCCGGATCGGGTGACGGCCAGGTATCGCGACGGTGTGTTGCATATCCAGGTACAGCGGCGCGAAGAGCTCAAACCACGCAGGATCGAGGTGCAATAAGTCAGTCAGACAGCTACGTCGAGGAGGCTAAAAATGAATACCCGCAAAGACATTCAGAGCCGGGACAAGGGCGAGCTGCAGACGCAGCGCGAGCGGGAGGTGTTCCTGCGTCCTGCGGTGGATATCTACGAAAACGACAAAGGCATAACCCTGCTTGCGGACCTGCCCGGGGTATCCCGTGATCGGCTGACCCTGCAACTGGAGGGGGACAACCTGTTGCTCGAAGGCGAGATGGTGGTCGATATCCCCGAAGGGATGGAGGCACTGTACGCCGACGTCAAGACCACCCGCTTTCGCCGCAGTTTCACCCTGAGCCGTGAGCTGGAGGGCGACAAAATCAGCGCCAAAATGCAGGACGGCGTCCTGACGCTGGAATTGCCCAAGCGAGCAGAACTGCAACCGCGCAGAATCGAGATCAGTTCGGCCTAAGTGCCGGCATGCTGCCAGGCTGCGCTGCGCAGGCGCCGCAGCCTGGGCTTGTCGTCTGATCCCGTGCCGGGTTCGGTACCGCCGCCATGGAACCGATACTGACCGTCCAGCTGGTCGTCGTACTGGCGCTGGCCACCGTTGCGGTGGCCCTGTTTCAGCAACTGGGGCTCTCGTCCATCCTCGGCTACCTGGCCACCGGCGTGGTGGTGGGACCGGCGGTACTGGACTGGCTGCCGGACGCCGCCGGCTACCATCGGCTGGCCGAGCTGGGCGTCGTGCTGCTGATGTTCACCATCGGTCTGGAATTTTCCCTGCCCCGGCTCTGGGCCGCCAAGCGCCTGGTGCTCGGGTTCGGCAGCGCCCAGATGGCACTGACAGCCCTGCTGTTCGGTATCGTCGCCTGGTGGGGATGGCGGCTTGGCGCCGGCGAGGCATTCGTGGTGGGGATGGCGCTGGCGATGTCGTCGACTGCCATCGTGCTCAAGCAGCTCAGCGAACAGCTGGAACTGCCGACACCCCATGGCCGGGTCGCCACCGGCATCCTGCTGTTCCAGGACTTGGCGACCGTGCCAATGCTAGCGGTGTTGCCAGTCCTGGCAGCCGAGCCTGAGCGGCTGGCCGAGCAGCTGGTATTCTCCCTGGGCAAGGCGGCCCTGGTCTTCGCCGGCCTGGTGCTGATCGGTCGCCGGTTGTTGCCGCCGGTGCTGCACTGGGTGGCGGCCAAGCGCTCGCTGGAACTGTTCATGCTGACAGCGCTGCTGCTGGCCCTGGCGGCTGCCGCCCTGTCCGATCTGGCCGGGCTCTCCCCGACCCTGGGTGCCTTCATGGCGGGCATGTTGCTCGGCGAGACACTGTTCCGGCATCAGGTCGAGGCGGATATCAGGCCTTTTCGCGACCTCATGCTGGGGGTGTTCTTCGCCACCATCGGCATGCAGCTCGATCCCGGCGTCTATACGCGAACGCCGGAAACCGTCGCGCTGCTGCTGCTGGCGTTGTTTGTCGCCAAGGCGCTCCTGCTCGTTCCGCTGGTGAGGGTATTTGGTCAGCCGGCGTCGGTGGCGCGACGCGCCGCCATCCTCCTCGCCCATGGAGGCGAATTCGGTCTGTTGCTGCTGTCCAGTGCCCTGGCCGCCGGGCTGCTGGAGCCGCACAGGGCGCAGCCGCTGCTTGCCGCGGTAATTCTGAGCATGGCGGTCGCGCCGTTGCAGGTGCGCTTCAACAATCGTCTGGCGCAGTGGCTCGGCGTCGGCCGGACGGGCGCCAGGTACCAGGATAATGAAGCCCACATTGCCGAGGTCAGCAGCAGCTTCAGCGGTCATGTCATTGTCTGCGGGTATGGCCGCTTCGGGCAAAATCTGCTGCATCTGCTGACCGAGGAGGGGATAGCGGCGCTGGCGCTGGACCTCGACCCGGAACGGGTGCGGCAGGCCGCGGCAGCAGGGGAGCCGGTGCTGTTCGGCAACGTGCTGCAACCGGGCATTCTGCGCGCCGCCGGACTCGAGCGGGCACGGGCACTGGCGGTCACCGTCGACGATGCCACCCTCGCCACGCGCATCGTCGCCCATGTCCGGCACCTGCGCGGTGACCTGCCGCTGCTGGTGCGCAGCCGGCGAGGGCGGGATGACAAAGCCCTCGAAGAGGCGGGGGCCCTGGTGTTTCCGGAAGGCCTGGAGGCCAGTCTCGCCTTCGCCGGCCAACTGCTGATCATGCTGGGCCTGTCTCCGGCCCGGGTGGAGGCGCGGCTGAATGCGGTGCGGGCCAACGACTATGCCCCGTTGCGAACCTTTATTCATGATTCGGCGGATCCGGGCGGGGAGGCGGATGCCAGCGATTTTCCGGTGCAGACGCGCGCCGTCGTGATCGCCGAGGGGCATCATGCCGCCGGTCGTACGCCCGAGGAGCTTGATTTCGCCGGCGACGGGATCGAGCTGGTCGACGTGCGACGCGGCGCCCTGCGAGTGCCGGGCCCACTGCTGGATACCCAACTGCGACCCGGTGATGTGCTGCTGATCAGCGGCGAACGCGAAGCGCTCGAACGGGTGACCGCCCGGCTGATGGAGGGCGCCTGAGCGCCGCAACAATCTGAAATGATTGAAGGAGGTTGCGATGTAAAACCTCTGTCGCTGTATGAAGTGGCTATAGAGCCTGATTGCGCTGCCGCTTCAGGCCCTGTGTAGTAGCCTAGAGCCAGCACACGCTTTCCGTTACGATCGCTTCGTAGCACGACAGGAGGTGCTGTTGCGGGTCATTGAGTGGGAGGGTGGTCTCGAGCACCGCTGGTGGTAGTGCTCACTGATAAGATTGGATTACAAGCCTGTCTGGCAGGTTAATTTTCCCGGCGATCCGGTAGATCGAGTAGATCCAACGATCCGAGCTATTACAGGTTCTGTCCGTCGGCTGCCAGCTTCTGCGTTACCCACTGGTTCAGGCTGGTGTTGTGGATGCGGGCTTCCTCTTCGAGCCGGCGGTGAAGCTCTGGCGAAATGCGCACATTGAAGCGTCCGGAGTAGGGCTTGTCGGGTGTTTTGCCTTTGCTGGCGCAGAAATCCAGGTAGTCATCCACGCTGTCCTGAAAGGCGGCTTTTAGCTCCGCAACGCTGCAACCCTGAAAGGTCACGACGTCGCGGATACCCAGAATCTCGCCGTGGAACAGTTCGGCGTCCTGATCAAACTCGATCTGTGCGCGGTAACCCTTGTACTCCATCATGGCGGTGTCACTCCGGCATTCAGCAGATAGCGGCGCACCGACTTGAGTGCGCCCTTGTCAGTCTCTTTCTGAGGGTGAGGGCGGTGGAATACGGCCAGACAACCGTTCAGGCTGACCCGCACCCGCGAGCCCCGGCCCTCCGTAATCTCAGCACCGAGCGCCAGCAGCAGGTTTTCGATATCGGACCAGACGATGTCTGAACGTACCGGATCGGAAAAAATGCTGTGGAGTGTGCGGCGCTGCTTTGAGTTCATAGTGTAGTACCGTTTTTTGGTATTATCCATCCTGGCTGAGCAGTTGTTTTTGCAGACGTCATCGAACTCGCTCAGCTTCCGCGGGGAGGTGTGGGGCGTCGAACCGTGCCTGGACATCGTGCCGGCTCACCGTATCAGAAAAATACCACGTCCCGCTCAAGCATCAGTGCGTAGCGGGCTTCCCGGCGAAGCTCCAGCTCCTGCTTCAGACCATTCAGGTTGCGCAGCGCTTGGACAGCCTCGGGAATATGCTGCCTCATCAGCCGGATGTCCTTCAGCAGCCGGTCGAGGTTCTGCTGCTGTTTCTTGCGAGTGCCGGCATAGAGCAGGTTGTGGACCCGGATCCGCTGCGTATTGGCGTAGAGGTACTGCAGCTTCTCCATTTCCAGTTGTTCCAGTTGCGACTCTATCGAGTCGCAGAGCGCTGCGAAGGTGCTTTCCGGCACCTGCAGACGGGCATCGCTGACGTGTTGCTGGTAGAGCTGCAGCAGGCTCAGGATGTCGTTGTCATCGCGCGCCTGCAACAGCGCGGTCATCTGCTTTTCCTTGTCTGCCCGGCGTCCGGGGTCCTGCTCCCGGTCCGGATGCAGGACTTGGGCGGCGCGGCGAAATAGCTGCTTGAGCCATTTGTCATCGACCGCCGACTCGGGAGCCGTCGGGCCCTCGAAACAGCCGCCATCGTGCAGCTCTTCGTCTTCCGGGATATCGTCGAAACCGAAAAATCCTGCTGCGCTTCGCTGTCCGTGGCGCGTGATTTCGGCTCGGGGGCGTCGTCAGCTTCGTCGTCGGGGAACAGCTCGAACGGGTCCGGATCGGATATCTGGCTGCGTTTGCCGAAATGATGCTGCTGCAGGTCGCTGTACAGCTCCGCGGCCGCCCGGGCGTCAAAATGGTCGAACTGACCGAGCTGGTCCAGCAGTTCGTGGATCCAGTCTTCCAGCTCTTCCCGGTGCCACTGGTTCAGGCTCTTGCGCGTCGACAAGTCGATCAGACGCGACAGCAGGATCTTTAGCATCCCGTGATTGTTTTTCATCTCCGGCAGGACTTGGTCGGCATAGGCCTGGCACAGCCGGTCCATGTCGGTGAAGAACTTGCGCAACTGCTTCTGCTCGCGCTCCAGGGTCTTGCGCAGCCGGTCGAACTCGAGCTGCAAGCTTGAGACGGCTTTCGAGTCGGCGGCGGGCTGGTCTGGCAGGATTTCAATATTCATGAAAGGTCCGGCGGCTTTTGGAGGAATCGAGTCGGGGCATATTACCGGCAGACGGACGGGATTTGAATGGCGGTACTTCTGAAGCGGGTAAGCAGTCGGCTCCTGCTGGCGGCTGCCAGAACGACCTGCACAATCAGAACGCTCAGGAGACCCTGTTACGAAGCAGACCGGTTTACCAGACGATCAACACCACTCTGTCCATTATCTATGAAGCAGTCGTTGGCAGCCGTTTCGCCGAACGGCCAATCTTTGTTCGATAGCAGCGGAGGACGCTGGTAGGCAAAGGACTGTTTTCGCACTGGGTCAGGTTTCGGCCAAAAAAGGCCGCCTGTCCAAGTAGTCAACTTGCGGCCTCAGTAGCCGCCGCCTGCTGGCACCAACTGGACGAGTCAGGTGAGGCTTCCTGACTCAGACAAAAACCTTCTCCGAAGAACCCGGGGCCATTCACCTCTGCGCGGAGAAAAGGTTTGAAATTAAGCAGCCGACCCATTTCCCTAGCGTCTCACGCCTTACTCAGACATGCATCGAGCCAGGCCAGAAAGTCGGCCTGCATCGGCGCGCTTATGGTGTGATCGATGGGATAGAGCCGCAGCTGATGCGGCATGCCCAGCTCGTCAAGCCAATGATGCGCTTTTTGCGCCCAGCTCACCGGCAGCTTGCTATCGAATTCACCGTGGCCGATAAAGGCCTGCAGTCGGACCAGTTGTGACTTCGGCGCCAGCCGGGGCTCGAGTTCGGGGAGGATGCGTCCGGACAGTATCGCAAAGCCAGCTACCAGCTGCGGCGCGCTCAGCGCCACGCTGGCGCTCATGATGCCGCCCTGGCTGAAGCCGGCGATGACGGTGCTTTGTGGCGCGATATCGAAACGTGCCTGGACCTGCTCGACAAAGTGAATCAGCCGCTGGCGGCTGGACTCCGCTTCCTCGGCGACGATGCGCGGGCCTTCGGTGGTAAAGGCGACACGGAACCAGCCGAACTGGTTCGGGCTGAAAACCAGCGGGGCCTGAGCCAGTACCACCAGAACATCGGGGGCGATGGCGTAGGCCAGCGTGGTCAGGCTCGTTTCCGAGCTGCCGACGCCATGCAGCAAAATGACGCAGCCTTTGGGGCTGGCCGGTTGCGGCTGACGCGTCCGGAACGCGCATTCGAAGGCTGCATCCTGCTGCAGCGGACCGATACTGTGATGACCGTTGTTCATAGGACTCCTCAAGCGGTTATTGTGGCGGGCAGACCCCAAGCGTAGGAGTCCATCGACAACACCCCATAGGTGATATCCCCCTCGATAAACCGGGCAGGCTCCTGTTCCGATCGGGCGCCCAGTGCCACCAGCAGCGGCAGGTAGTGCTCATCGGTCGGGTGGGCCCGCTCGGCGTGGGGCGCCAGGGTCCGGTAGGCCAGCAGCTGATCGATCTCGTTCGCCATGATTGCCCGATGGTTCCACTGGGCGAATTCGCGGGCATAGGCGGCCTCCCGGCCACTCGACTGGCGAAATTCGTAGAGGTTGTGGGTCATGCTGCCGGAGCCCAGGATCATCACGCCCTCTTCGCGCAGGGGCGCCAGGGTGCGACCGAGCTGCAGTGCGCTGGCCGTATCGAGGCTGTAAGGCATCGACACCTGGAACACCGGCACGCGGGCGTCCGGCAACATATGCAACAGCGGCACCCAGGCGCCATGGTCGAGCCCGCGCTGCGGCTCCACACCCACAGCCCATCCGGACCTTGAGAGCAGCTGGGCGGTCGCGGTGGCCAGTTGCGGCGCGCCGGGCGCCGGGTATTGCAGCGCGTAAAGCGCCCGGGGAAAACCGCCGAAATCATGAATCGTTTCCGGCGCGGCGGTGGTCATGACGCGGATATCGCGGGTTTGCCAGTGCGGCGACACGACCAGGATGGCCTTGACGTCGGTCAGCTGCTGGCCGGCCGCCCTGAGTTTCGGGCCGAGTTGACCGGGCTCGAGGGCGAAGGTCGGGGCGCCATGGGAGATAAAGAAGACCGGGGCGATGCTCATGCTGTCTCCAGTGGATGCAATCGAAAGGTGTCGAGGCCTCCGTCCCTGGCGGCCCCGAAATCGCTCACTTTAGACAGGCGTCATCCTGGGATAAATAGCGTAATATCAGATATATTGTCTCTCTGGTTGAAACAATGGATCGATTTCTCGAAATGCAAACCTTCACTGCCGTCGTGGAGGCCGGCAGCTTCGTCAAGGCCGCCGAGGCTCTTGGCCTGTCGAAGGCCGCGGTCTCACGCTACGTCGCCGACCTGGAGAGGCGACTGGGGGTACGGCTGTTGCACCGCACGACGCGTCGACTGTCGCTCACCGGCGAGGGCGAACTGTTCTATACGCGCAGCAAGGAACTACTGGCCGGTGTCGAAGAGGCCGAGATCGAACTCAGCTCGCGCAGTGCCGTCGCCAGCGGATTGCTGCGAATCAATGCCCCGGTGACCTTCGGCATCCGCCATCTCGGCCCGCTCTGGGGGAGTTCTGCCGTCTTTATCCGAAGGTAAAGCTTGATGTGACCCTGGCCGATCGCATCGTCGACCTGGTCGAGGAAGGCTATGATCTGGCGATACGCATCGCGATCCTGCCGAGTTCGACGCTGGTCAGTAAGCGGTTGGCCACCACGCGCATGGTGCTCTGCGCCTCACCGCAATACCTGCAGCAACAGGGCGTGCCGGGCCATCCGACCGAACTGGCCCAGCACGCGGTGATCGCTTACCGCTACTGGTCCGGCGGCGATGAGTGGACCTTCGACGGACCCGAGGGCCGGGTGAGCGTCAGGACGGCGCCCTGTATCCACAGCAACAACGGCGATACCTGCCGCGCGGCGGCGCTTTCGCACCTGGGCATCATTCTGCAGCCGGACTTTCTGGTCGGGGACGATCTGGCCTCGGGCGCGCTGGTGGAGTTGATGCCGCAATACCGCTCGATCGAGCTGGGCATCTATGTGCTTTATCCCAGTCGCCAGCATGTCTCGCCCAAGGTGCGCGCGCTGATCGATTTTCTGGCGGAGCGGCTGGCGTTTACTAGCAATCCCTCATTACAGGCAATGGCACCGCATCCGTAACCCGGTCCCTGCCGCAGCGAGATTCGCTGTGGTAGTGTCATTTAGCGCAAGCCGCCAACATGCCCCCTTGTGATAGAACGAGCCAAAAAATGCCCCGTCGGAGCGGGGCATAAAAAACTATTGAATCAGGCAGGGGAAAACCTGCTAGAAGGAAACATTGACCCCCAGCGCCAGGTTGTCATCGGCTTCTTCATACTGGCCGGCTTCAGCCCACAGTTCGACTTTCTCGTGAAACTGCTTTTTCAGGTTTAGCACGATCAGGTTGTCATCGGTACCGGTGCTGTCGTCGTCATAATCCTTGTCGAAATATCCCAGCGAGGTGGACCAGCCCTGACCGAACTTGACCCGGGCGGCAAGCCCCAATACGTCCGAGTCGTCACCGAGAAAGCGGTCTCTATTTTTCTCGTAAACGCCACCGAGCTCGACATTGGCGATGTTGTAGGCAAAGCCAATGGAGTCACGGTTGTAGTCTTCGGTCGCGAAGGGCGGTCCGGCAGCCTGGTCGACATTGACACGGCCAATACCAATATTCCAGTTATCGCCCCAGTAAACTGCGCGAACAGCGACAACGTCATGATCCTCGCCATTGTCTTCGTCGACCTGCAGCGAGGCGCCGATTAGCTGGAGCCCGCTCCAGTTCGGCGAGACGTAGGCCAACACGTTTTGGCCTTCGTCGGGCTGTTCGAAAATCTTACCGCCGGATGCTGGAGTGTCGGCGTGGGGCTCGTTGTATTCAAACTTGCGCAGACCGCCATAGATGTTCCGGAACTGGCCGCTCACCGCACGCGGTGCGATGATAAAGCTGCCATATCGGGTCGGAAAGGCGACCGAGGCCTGGCGGACATGGATTTCATCCTCGCCATCGGTATCTTCTTCGGCGTTGACGGCATCGCTCACATCGACCAGCAGCTCGTAAACGGCTTTGGCGCCTTCGAGTTCATAAGCGCCTTTGACGCCGAGTTCGACTTCGAACGCTTCAGACTCGAAGTCTTTCTCATCCTCGACCGCGCCGGCACTCAGTAAACCAAACACCTTGGGGGTGGCATTGGCGGTACCGGCGAGGGGAAGGGTTAAAAGCGCAGCGGCGCTCATTACGAGCAGATGTTTTTCTATATTCACTAAACTATCCTTATTATTCGCGTGGTTAGATTTATTGTCGTGTTTTTGAGGCAGGGGGCTCGCTGGCAATACACGACATATTGCCAGCTAAGCTTTTATGAAAAACTAATTAGAATTTATCTAATGCCTATTAGATAAAGTATCAAGGCCTATTGTTTATTTTGTGTAGACTTTTGTTTTATCGATTCGGTGAGCAATTACTTCCCTGGACTCTCCGACGCTCGGCTCACTTCAACCAGCCCTTGGGCGCTGAGATCGAATGGTAGCCTTGAAACTGGATAACGCCTTCATAACCGAAGTTGCGCCCGATGCCCGACAGCTTGAAGCCTCCGAACGGGCCTCGTCCATCCTGGGCGGAGGGGCCGTGGGCATTAATATAGGTGTAACCCGCTTCGAGCTGTCGCGCCAGGTGAGTGGCCCGGTCCCGATCTTCCGTCCAGATCGAGGAGCAGAGGCCGAATTCGCTGTCGTTGGCCATGGCGATGGCCTGCTCGTCGGTGTCGAACGGAATGATCGGTAAAATCGGGCCGAACTGTTCCTGGGCCACGACGCTCAGGGCTGGGTCCGGGTTGAAGACCAGCACCGGCTTCTGGAAATAGCCGTTGGCGTAGAGCTCGGGATCGGGAACCTGGCCAAATTCCTGCAGATCGGCCCCCGCCGCCCGGGCTTCGGCGATCATGTCGGTCACGACCTTGAGCTGCTTGGGGTTATTCATCGGTCCCATGGTGGTCTCGGGTAGCAGGCCATCGCCAATCACCTGGCGGTCGCAGGCGGTCTTGAGGCCTTCGACCACCTCCTCGTAGCGGGAACGGTGCACATAGAGCCGTTTCAGCGCCATGCAGATCTGTCCCGACGACATGAAGGCGCCCAGGTAGAGGCGATTGAAGGCGGCTTCATCGAGCCGGCATCGTCCAGCACGAGACCGGCATCGTTGCCGCCCAGCTCCAGCGTGACCGGCGTAATGTTGTCGGCGGCGACCTTCATCACGTGGCGACCGATATCGACCGAACCGGTGAAGTTCACCTTGCGGACCCGTGGATGGCCGACCAGCGGGTCGCCGATCAGACCGGAGCTGCCGGTGAGCACATTGACCACGCCGGGCGGGAGCAGCGCCGCGATTTTATGCAGGGTCAGCGCCGGCGCCAGCGCAGAATTGTTGGACGGCTTTACGACAACGGTGTTGCCGGCCATCAGTGCCTGCGGCAGCTTGGCGCCGAGGATCGCCAGCGGCCAGTTCCAGGGCACGATAAGCGCCGCGACCCCGCGTGGCTGACGGGTGATGATGGTATCGAAGGGAGGCCCCTCGATGTATTCGTCGCGTGCCAGGCGCTCGGCATAGTCGGCGCTCTGGCGAAAGCGTTCACCCAGTCGTGAAATCTCGAGCAGGGTCTCGCACAGGATCTTGCCATGCTCGCGACAAAACAGCTGCGATCGGTACTCCACATCGGCCTGATCTTCGGTGAGGACATCGGCGACCTGGCGCAGGATCTCGGCTCGTTCCTGGTAGCTTTTGGCGGCCCAGGCCGGAAAGGCGGCGTGGGCCGCCTGCACGGCGCTTTTCACATCCTCGACCGTGGCGGCGGCGGCGTGGCCTACCAGCTCGTCGGGCCGGGCCGGGTTGTGAATGGCATAGGTGCCGCCATCACTGGCTTTGCAGGACTGGCCATTGATAAAGAGTTCTGTCTCGATCGGTGGGTGCTGAGTGGGCATCAGGGTGTCCTTTATTGTCGTTTGTCATGGGTAAAGGGCGCGCGCAGGCCGCCGCCACCTGCAGGGGGCAGCGGTCCGGGGAGTCTGTTTGCCAGTCCTTGGGCCTTGCCGAGAGCGCCGCGCTACGGGGACGCGGCCGACAGCCGGTTAAAAACGTTCGTAGTCAGCGCATCGCTGCCGGCAACCAGGTGGCAATGGCAGGGAAGGTAACCAGCAGTACGAGACCCAGGAGCATCGCCAGAATGTAAGGGGTGACGCCGGCAAATATATGCGTCAGTTGGATATCATTGGCAACGGCCTTGACCGCGAAGACGTTCATGCCAATCGGCGGTGTAATCAGCCCCAGTTCGATGACCAGAATGGCAATCACGCCGAACCATATCAGGTCGATGCCCATGGCGCTGAGCGACGGCAGGAACACCGGAATGATCAGCAGCAGGATGCCGAGACTTTCGAACACCGTGCCCATCAGGACGCAGATAAGGCAGATCATCAGCACCAGTCCCATGGGCCCGAAGCCCCAAGCCTCGACGAAATCCACCAGTTGATAGGGCAGGCCGGTCAGGTTGATAAACTGCACCAGAATCAGCGCCGAGAAGACGATAGCGAAAATCATCGCGGTGGTTTTGACGGTTTCGGTAAAGACCGGCGCCAGCTCCTTCAGGTTGAGAAACTGACCGCGTGCGGCACCAAACAGCCAGGCGCCAAAGGCACCGACGCCCGCTGCTTCCGTCGGTGTGAACAGGCCGGTATAGATGCCACCCAGGACCACGCCGAACAGCAGGATCACCGGCCAGGTGGAGTAGGACGCACGCAGGGTCTGCAACAAGGACAGCGCTTTACCGTTCGGGCCCAGCTGCGGGCGTGCGCTGGTGACAAGGATAATGGCGGCCAAAAATAGCATTATCAGCATCACGCCCGGCAAAATGCCGGCAATGAACAGCTGGCCGATATCCTGTCCGGCCACGATACCGTAGATCGCCATCGGCACGCTGGGCGGAATCATGATACCGAGCGTCCCCCGGCAGCGATGGTACCGGCCGAGAGCCCGTCGTTGTAGCGAAACTCCCGCATCGACGGAATGGCGACCCGGGACATGGTGGCGGCGGTCGCCAGCGACGAGCCGCAGACGGCGGAAAAGCCGGCGCAGGAGACGATGCCTGACATGGCCAGGCCGCCGCGATAACGGCCGAGCCAAGCGTAGGAGGCGCTGAACAGCTCGCGCGAAATGCCGGCGCGATGGATAAAAGCCCCCATCAGCACGAATAGCGGAATCACGCTGAGGCCATAATTCGTGGTTGAGTCGACGATCCACTGGCCGGACATGGCCAAGGCCGCCTCGAAACCGCGCAGGTAAGCAAAACCGAAAAATCCGACCGCCAGGGTGGCAAAGGCCAGCGGTATACCGATAAAGGCCAGTAGAAGCACAGCGGCAAAGCCCAGCAGTGCAATTTCCATAACAGGCTACCTTAATCCGAAAAGGTTTCTGGAGAGGTGTCGTCGCCGGGCAAGTCGCGGCGATAGATGGCATGCAGCGCAGCTAGGACCGATAGCGCGCTAAGTGTCGCCAGCACACTGACGATCAGGCCAAGCGACCAACCCAGCACGATCGAGCTTTCGGGATAGCGGATCAGGTCGACCGCACGCCAAATCAGAATAGCGGTGACGCCGATCACGCCCAGCAGGCTGAACAGGTCGAACACCCAGCGATAGAGATTCGGTACATGTTGCTTGAAAAATGGCTCGAACAGGGAAACATGGACGTGGCCGCGCTCCTGGTTGACCACGAACATGCCGGCGAAGACACAGACGGCCAGCAGGTACTGGATCATCTCACCGCTACCGAAGATCGGCCGGGTAAAGAGGTAACGCATGGCTACATCGGCCACGGTCACCAGTGTCATGATCGACAGGCACAGGGCCCCGATAATCAGGGTGATGTTTCTCAATAGAGTCATAACGTATCCATGGCGTTGGAGCGGAGTTTGTCTGGCGCGCTTAAGGGAAACCCGGTAGCCGGCGGGTGCGGCCACCGGGTGGCCGTCATTTCTGTGCCGCTTTCGCCGTTGCGGCATCGAGCTGCTGCAGCATCGCCTTGCCGTCGATACCGGCTTTGGCGACTTTTTCGACCCAGGCGGCTTCGACGGCTTTGGCCGCACCTTCCAGTGCCTGCTGAATCTCGGCACTGGTGGGCTTGAACTCGACGCCCTGTTCGATCAGCTGCTGGCGCGCGGCCGAATCGGCTGCGTTTACCGCCCGCCCCATAGCGGCCGCGAACTTGGCGCCGGAGTGCGCCATAATGGCCTCGCGGTGCTCGGCCGGCAGCCGATCCCAGGTGCGCTTGTTGAAAAAAACCGAGAAGTTGGCCGACTGCAGGGACCGCTCCATTTCATAGCAGGCCTTGGTGTAGGGCGCGGCCTTGAAGTTGACAGTGGTCTCCATGGTCAGACCTTGGTAAGCGTCAACGGTATTGCGCGACACGAGCTCATGAATCTGTACCGCGGGGCCGGCCACGATGGCCATATCCAGGCCCGAATAGATGTCGGCGATGGTACCGGGCAGTGCCCAGATGCGCAGCTGGCGCAGGTCTTCCAGCGTATTCAGCGGCTTGTCAACAACGGTGCACAGCCAAGTCGGGCCGAGGTGGAACATGCTGACCAGTTCGACGCCCCGCAGCTCGTTCTTGCCGGCATAAAAATCCTGGTAGGTGTTCCACAGAGCAACCGAGATCGCCTCGCTGTCGCCCCGGTGCATCCAGGGCATCTGGCTCACCATGGTGCCGGGCGCCTTGTCGGCGAGAAAGCCATTGTAGATGAAGCCGGCGTCGACCATGCTGGTGCGGACCGACTCGAGCACTCGGTCGGGCGGGGCCACCGACTGGGCTGGAAACTCGATCAGAATGTCGCCACCCGTGGCGTCGTGAATGTCCTTGGCCCAGTCCTTGAACACCGGCCAGGCCGGGTGCGAAGCGGGGAAAAAGACATTGAACATCAGTTTGGTTTCCGCTAATGCGGGCTGTGCAGCAGTGGCCAGGCCCAGCAGGGCGGCAAAGGCAATTGACTTGATATTCATCTTGTTATGTCTCCTGGAGCGGGTTGGGTATGGTTATGGTTTTGGCAGCTCCGGTTTGAACAGAGATTAAAGTGCGGGTTATTTAGCTGCAATCCATTGATTATGTATCGCGATTACTATTAGTTATCGCGCATCGGTGCTGGCCAGCCGGCTGCCCCACCAGCGTATACAATTCGCCATCTCCTCGGCGGCCGGCGTCAGCGGCAGTCCGGCACGGGTCAATAGCGAGACTTCCATCGGTGCTATGGTTTCCTCGAGGGCGATGCGGTGCACTTTGAACTGGTCTTTCAGCTTCAGATAAAGTTTTTCCGGAAAGGTGCAGAGCAGGCCCATCTCCGCGACGGCAGCCAGGGCGGTCAGGTAGGATTCCGCGCTGGTGCGGGAGACCGGCGGAATCAGGCCGTTATCGCGAAAGGACTTTTCGATAATGTCGCCGGGACCCTCCCGGCCACCGAGCATGACCCAGTCACCGGACTGCAGTTCCCGCAACGAACGGGCGTTGGCGTATTCCGACTCGTGGCTGGTAATCACGATGATGTCGGTCATGAAAAGCGGCTCGACCCTGAAATCCTTGCTCCAGTGCAGCGGCGGTGTCGGGCCGATCAGTAGGTCGACTTGGCCGTCGCGCAGTGGCTGCAGAGAAGCAGGATAGAGACCGTCCACTACCGAAATGTCTACGGCCGGATAACGCTTGCGAAAGCTGGCGAGCGCCCGGGGCATCACCAGAAGGGCGCCAGCAGGGGACACGCAGATCTTCACCGCGCCGAACTGACCGCCGCGCAACTGCTCCACCTCGTTCTGCAGGCGCTGCATTTCCAGTGCCACGGAGCGTGCGCGGGCCAGCACCATCTGGCCGATTTCTGTGGTGACGACACCGCGTGGGGTACGATGGAACAGCGCAACCCCCAGCTCGTCTTCCATCTGCCGCAAATTTTTGGTCAGTGCGGGTTGGGTGCGTCCCAAGCGTTTTGCGGCGCCGCGGATGCTGCCTTCTTCCGATACGGCGATCATGGTGTGTATGTGTTGCAGGCGCATGGTATTCCTTAGGGTTATCGTGCATTCCAATTATAGGCTATCGCTACCCCCGTTCGTCCGTCTAGGATTTAGCCACGAACATCAGTGAAGATCGTGATGCAGGGCCAATATGAATAATTCGAATATTGTGGTGACAGGTGCCGCCAACGGTGTAGGCGCCGAACTGTGCAAACTGCTGCGTAGCCGCGGCCATCGTGTAACCGGGCTCGATATCGCCGAGCCGAAGTACGACCTCGACGCCTTTATCCGTGTCGATCTCAGCAGCGAGTCCAGTATTGCGGCAGCATTGGAACAGCTCGACGGACCTATCGACGGGCTCTGTAATGTGGCGGGGGTACCGCCGCGTCAGGGGCTGGAAACCACGATCTTGCAAGTCAACTTCCTGGGGCTGCGCCGTTTTACCTATGGTCTGATGGACAAGCTGAAAGAGGGTGCAAGCATCGTCAATCTGGCGTCCCGTGCAGGCTATGGCTGGCGCGAGGCGGTTGACCAGGTCAAGCGCCTGGCCGCTGTGCGTACGGCACAGGAGCTTGAAACCTTTATCCGCGATGAAAACATCGATCCAGCCCGGGCCTACAATCTGTCAAAGGAGGCCGTCATCCTGTGGACCCAGGCGGAAACCGAAGCTTTGCTGGCGCGCGGGCTTCGCATGAACTCGGTCAGTCCAGGCGCCGTGGCCACCGACATTCTCGATGATTTCAGTCGTGCTTTTGGCGACAAGATGGCGCGCAATGTCGAGCGGGCCGGTCGTCCCGGCACACCGGAAGAGGTGGCTGAAGTCGCGGCCTTTCTGCTGTCGCCGGCCAGCGGCTGGATGAAAGGTGTCGATATTCCGCTCGATGGCGGCATGGGGGCGTTCAACCTGTCCGACGCCCTCGAACTGTCTGCGCTGCGTCTATCCTGAGTTCTGGAGGAAACTGCCGTGAACGTACCCGTTTATGATGTCGATTTTTACGATGATGCGGTTATCCAGGATCCATATCCGCACTATGCCCGGATGCGCGAACTCGGTCCGGTTGTCTGGTTGCCCAAGAACAATGTCTATGCGTTGACGCGCTATGCCGAAGTGACCGAAGCACTGCGCAAGCCCAAGTTGTTCATTTCCAGCAAAGGCCTTTCGCTGAACCCCAAAGTTAACGAGCTATTGACCGGCAGCACGCTTAACTCCGACCCGCCAGAACATGACAAGACAAGGGCCGTTACCGGTGCCCCGTTGCTGCCAGGTGCCCTGAGCAAGATAGAAGGCCGGATCCGGGCCGCGGCCAACGGCCTGATCGAGCACCTCGCCGAGCGGGGCGAGTTCGATGCCATTTCCGATCTGGCCCAGTTCCTGCCGGTCACCATCGTCGCCGAATTGGTGGGGCTGCCGGACGCCGGCCGGGAAAACATGTTGCGTTGGGCCTCGGCGACCTTCAACCTGTTTGGCTCCGAGAACGCCCGGGCAAAGGCCGCGTTCAAGGATCTGCAGGAGTTGAAGGCATTTCTGGATGAATATGGGACACCGGAAATGCTCAAGCCGGGGGCTGGGCGGCACGTATCTTTGAAGTCGGGGCGGAGCATGGGCTGTCGCCGAAAGCCTGCTCCGAGCTGATGCGCGACTATATCAATCCGAGCCTGGACACCACCATTTCGGCCACCGGCCAGGCGATCAAGTTTTTCGCCGATGACCCTGAACAGTGGGATCTGGTACGTCAGTACCCGTCGCTGATTCCCAATGCTGTCGAGGAAGTGGTGCGTCTGGCCTCGCCTGCTCGCGCCTTTTCCCGATATGTGGCCGAAGACACGGAGATTGGCGGCGTTGCCCTGCCACAGGGCGCGCGCGTGCTGGTGGTCTACGCCTCGGCGAACCGGGACGAGCGGAAGTTTCCGAATCCGGACAAGTTTGATGTGCATCGCGATACCCATGACCATGTCGGTTTTGGCCATGGAGTCCATATGTGCATGGGCATGCATCTAGCTCGGCTGGAAATCATCAGTCTGTTGGAGGCCCTGACACGCCGGGTGGCGCGCTTTGAATTGGCGGGCGAACCGGTGGTGGCGATGAACAATACCATTCGCGCCTACGCATCGCTGCCGGTCCGTATCGAAGTGGTCGAGGCGAATAACGAGGCCATGGTAGAATCCGCAGCCGATAAACAGGACGACTGGCTCGATGTGGTGGTGCATCAACGGGCAATGGAAGCCGCCGACATCGTCTCGCTGGACCTGCGAGCACTGGACGGACAACCGTTGCCGGCTTTCGAGGCGGGCGCCCACGTCGATGTGCAGGTCAAAGATGGCCTGGTGCGCCAGTACTCGCTGTCGAACGACCCTGCAGAAACCCATCGCTATCGCCTCGGGGTTCTGAGAGATCCGGCCTCGCGCGGTGGTTCTGAGGGGATCCATGCCGATTTCGCTGTCGGCAGCAATGTCCGCGTTGGCCGCCCCCGCAACCATTTCCCGCTGCACCTCGAGGCCGCGCAAAGTGTGCTGTTTGCCGGCGGCATCGGCATCACGCCAATGCTGGCGATGGCGCACAAGTTGCGCGCCGAAGGGCGGGCGTTCGAGTTGCACTACTGCGTGCGTTCGGCTGACAAGGTGGCCTTTGCCGCGGAACTGGCCGAATTCGCTGACGCGGTGCAGGTTCATCTCGATGACGGTCCGGCCGAACAGCGTCTGGATATCCAGGCAGTGCTGGCGTCGCCACAGGCTGACCGTCACCTCTATGTTTGCGGCCCCAATGGTTTCATGGATTTCGTGATCGATTCGGCCGAAAAAATGAACTGGACCCAGGAGTGTATTCACCTGGAGCGCTTCGGCGCCGAGGTCGATACCGATGGCGAGCCCTTTACCGTGGTGGCGGCGCGCAGCGGCAAGTCATTTGAGGTGTTGCCGGGCGAAACCATTGCCGAGAAGCTTGAGGAGGCCGGTATCGAGGTCAAGATGTCCTGTCAGTCCGGTGTCTGCGGCACCTGTCTGACGTCAGTGCTGGAAGGCACGCCGGATCACCGCGACCTGGTGTTGACCGACACCGAAAAGGCCAGTAATAAGCGCGTGACGGTCTGCTGTTCGCGTTCCAAGACCCGTAAGCTGGTGCTGGACATTTAAATCTGGGGAGGCACCGATGGTCAAGAATATCCTGTTCATCATGATCGACCAGCTGCGCTGGGACTGCTTGTCCTGTTACGGGCACCCGATCGTGGAAACACCCAATATCGACCGCCTGGCTGCAAAAGGGGTGCGCTTTGACAACACCTATGCCCAGGGTGCAAGTTGTGGCAACTCCCGGGCTTCGTTCTACACCGGCCGCCATGTCCGTTCCCACGGGGCGACCTGGAACGACTGGCCCTTTCATCTGGATGAATGGACGCTGGCCGACTATTTGCGCCCGAGCGGTACGAACCTGGTGCTGCTTGGCAAGACCCATATGAAGCCCGATCTAGAAGGGATGCGGCGGCTGGGCATCGACCCGGCTTCCGAACTGGGCCGGTATCTGTCGAATGCGGGCTTTGTCGCCGGCGAGCATGATGATGGTCTGCACCCGGAAGGTCCGGCGGGCAGGTACTCGAAGAGCGATCCTGCGTACAACCACTATCTGCGCGGGGCTGGCTTTGCCGGCAGCAACCCTGGCTGCAGTGGGCCAATGCCGCCGCGGATGAAGACGGCAGGGTCCGGTCGGGCTTTTACATGGAGAATGCCCATCGGCCGGCACGGGTGCCGGCCGAACATTCGGAGACGGCCTACCTGACCAATCGTGCCATCGAGACTATCGATGCGATCGGCGACAAGCCCTGGTGCCTGCACCTCTCCTATATCAAGCCGCACTGGCCCTATCTGGCCCCCGCGCCCTATCATGCGCTGTACCGCGGCGCCGATGTGCCGCCGGCGCTCAAGTCCGAGGCAGAACGCGCGGATCCGCATCCCATTTATGCCGCCTTCATGAAACTCGGGGTCGCGCAATGCCTGTCCGACGATGCCAAGCGGGCGCACATCCTGCCGGCCTATCTCGGGCTGATCAAGCAGGTTGATGATGAGCTGGGGCGGCTGTTCGCGCACCTGGAAGCCAAAGGCCTGAGTGACAATACCCTGATCGCGCTGACCGCCGATCATGGCGATTATTTCGGCGATCACTGGTTGGGTGAAAAAGATCTGTTTCACGATCCCTCAGTCAAGATACCGCTGATCATCTATGACCCTTCAACGGAGGCAGACCCGACCCGCGGCAAGGTCTGTACCGATCTGACAGCGGCCATCGACCTGATACCGACCTTCCTCGAGAGTCTCGGTAGCGAAATTCCGGACCATCGGCTCGAGGGGCAGTCGCTGCTGCGCTTTATCCGCCAGCAACGGGCGATCGAGCGCCCTGTGGTGTTCACCGAAAGCGACTACGCCCGCCTGCCGGTGTCGACGATGCTGGATCAGGATCCTTACCGGGCACGCATGACCATGGCCTTCGATGGACGCTACAAGTTCGTGCACTGTCCAGGCTATCGGCCGATACTGTTCGATCTGGCTAACGACCCATCGGAGTTCGTCGATCTGGGCGCCGATCCTGGCTATGCATCGATACGGGAACAACTGAAGGACCAGATGCTCGACTGGAGCGCCACTTTGAAGAACCGGGCGGCGGTGAGCTCGGCGATGCAGACCGAATACAAGGGTAAGAGCGCCCGGCAAGGCATTTTGATCGGCTTCTGGAGTCCGGACGAGGTGCCGGAAAACCGGCGGCTGCCGGCCCAGCTGGGGTTGTCCTGACCGTTTCCAGCATCACCAAAGGCGGGAGGCACCACCAATCGGCGACAGTTTCCTGGGATGGGCGTTCGATGTTTTTCGAACCGAAATCAGCAGACGAGGCATTTGAAAACGTTTCAACTCGGCCTGGCCCTGGGAGCGCTGCTGGCGGTCGCGCCGGGGGCAGGCCAGCAGCTACCCCGCCCAGGGGCAGCAGATCGTGATGCTTACTGCCGGGACCGACCCGTACTGAGGGTGCCCTGGCGATGATGGCCGAGCTGGCCACCGAGCACGGCGTCTCGACCGAGGAAATGGAAACCCTGTTCCTGGCTGAAAACCGCCCCTCGACGCTACTGCAACGCTTTGCCGATCCGGAAGAGGTGGCCAACCTCTGTGTCTATGCTGCCTCGCTCCAGGCCAGCGCTACCACCGGTGCGGCGCTGCGCGTGGAAGGTGGTATCGTCGAAAGTATTGCCTGATAACTGATTGCGTGTGCCCGGCGGCGACAGTTGAGAGTCGCTAGCTACGCGGTCCGAGCTTGATAGGGAGATGTGTGCATCATGACCGATCAACCCAGCTATACCCCACCGCGCGTCTGGACTTGGAAGGTGCCCAGCGGCGGCGAGTTTGCCAGTATCAACCGCCCGGTCGCGGGCGCGACCCATGAAAAGGAGCTGCCGGTCGGCACGCATCCGCTGCAGCTGTACTCGCTCGCCACGCCGAACGGCGTCAAGATCACGACGATGCTGGAGGAACTGTTGACGCTGGGGTACGAGGGGCGGAATACGACGCCTGGCTGATTCGTATCACCGAAGGTGACCAGTTCTCCAGCGGCTTCGTCAACATCAATCCCAACTCCAAGATCCCGGCCCTGGTCGACACTAGCGGTGATGCGCCAATACAAGTGTTCGAATCCGGCTCGATTCTGCTTTACCTGGCGGAAAAATTCGGCGCTTTTCTGCCCGAGGCATCGGCGGCCCGCACCGAAACGTTGAATTGGTTGTTTTGGCAAATGGGCTCGGCCCCTATCTCGGTGGCGGTTTTGGCCACTTCTACGCCTACGTGCCGGAGAAACAGGAGTACCCGATCGACCGCTTCGCCATGGAGGCCAAGCGCCAGCTGGACGTACTGGATCGCACCCTGGCCGAGAGGCCCTATATCGCCGGCGACGCATACAGTATCGCCGACATCGCCATCTATCCTTGGTACGGCGTGCTGGCGCGGGGGCATCTCTACGATGCAGCCGAATTCCTCGCGGTGCAGGACTACGAGCATGTCCAACGCTGGGCGGCCGAGATCGCGCAGCGTCCCGCCGTGGAGCGCGGGCACCGGGTCAACCGGATCTGGGGCGAGGAAGAGGAGCAGGTGCCGGAGCGGCATGACGCCAGGGACCTGGAGCCGGCTGATAGCTAACGGCTTTCCGGCCGCACGTCTCGAGCAAGACGAGTCTTGGGGCGAGCCCTCTGCCAGCGTCGTAGCGCTGCTCTCGGGCGCCCTGGCCGACCTGGCCGACCTGCCCTCGGCCGATCGGCTGAAGGTGCAGGCCGGCTCGCGGGGCCTGGTGGCCGTCCCGGTGACCCTGGTGGCAGTGGCCGTCCGCAACCTGGTCGAAAACGCGCTACGTCACACCCAGGCCGGGAGCCCGGTCGAGCTGAGCATGGCCGGCGACGGCACAAACGTTATCTTTGCCGTTAAGGACCAGGGGGCCGACCACCAGCCGCAGCACGCCGGGGCTGTCGCCACGGCGCAAAGCGATCGCCCGCCCAGCCGCGGGCACGGGCTGGGGCTGACCATTGTCGAGGCAATTGTCAATCGCTTCGATGGACAGCTGCAATTCCAGCGCCGGGCGTCCGGCGGACTCGAGGCGCAGTTGATGTTTCCAGCGTCGCCCGCCGAGCCTACCGGCTCCGGATAAGGTGGCGCCTCCCCTCAACAGGCTTTTTTCCGCATGCCGGTTATTCGGAGATGCCGACGTTTCGTGGCGCCCAGGTGGTTAGGCATCGGTCGTGGAATTGGCCTGCCCCTGAAATCGGATTCTGTGACTTTCGGGAGCCCTGCGGCGCATGCCATACCTAGCTCGCTTTTTACTCCCAAGCTGGCCGGGAGAATCAGAACTGATAGCTCAACGTCGGCATCCAGTGTTTCCAGATCGCCTCGAGATCGCCGTTTTGCTTGATCTGCAGCAGCGCCTGGTCGATCCTGGCATGCCAGTCCGATTGTCCTTTTTTGACGGCAATCCCACAGGCATTCTGGCTCGGATGGGTGAAGGCGATCGCCAGGTCCGCTTCTTCGGCCAGCGGCACGAGCGCGACATCGTCATCGGCGAAGGCGTCGATCAGGCCTGCGACGAACGATTCGGTATAAATGAAGAGGGGGACGGTCAGCCATGGCCCGTCCCGCAACTTGTGCAGCGCACTGTACTCGGGTCGCCACTGTCCCTGATGTTCGCGGCCGCCCAGCAGGCGCTGCAGCTCGGGGCGCTAGAACTGCTTTTCGGCGGTTCGCGCAAGTGCGTTCTGCAGGCTGTTGCGTGCCGCCGGCATCTGGTCGCAGCCCATCTGGGCTTCGGCCAGCAGCGCGATATGATAGGTCTCGAACAGACGTGAACCAATGCCCGCCGCCTCGTCCATACCCTTGCGGATCTTGTCGAGACCCTGTTTCGGCGCGCCCCGGACTTTCAGGGCCCAACCCTGTATCGGCTTGCTGCGGTGGGCGAGCAGGGGAAAGTGGTGTTCCCGCGCGACCTCGCCACCGCGTTTGGCGTGTTGCACGGCCGCCTCGGGTTTCCCACGGAACTGATGCAGCGTCACTTTACATAGTCAGGCGAACGCCAGGCTGAACGGGTGTCGCTCGGCCAGGGTCAACGCTGCGGCGGCTGACCGTCTTCGCTGTAGTGACGGGCGGCGACTTCGGGGTGCGCTGCGATGATGTCGGAAAAGCGCTGTTCCAGCAACCGGGCCGCCTGCTGGTGGTATTTTTGCCGCGACCGTTTGAGACGCGACTCGTAGGCGGCCTCCTAGATCAGCATGTGCTTGAACAGGTAGTACGCACGCCAACAGATCTCTCCGACAAGTTGCGTCGGGCCCTGATGCAGCAATGGCTCCTCGTGGCGGTCTGTTCGGGTGTAGGCGACAGAAGATGCAGGGCATTCTTTTCTTCTATCTGCATGTGATGCAACGTCCCCTGAAAGATTTGGCGCTGGAGTATCCGAAAGTACAGCAACGCATTCTGGGGCTGCTCAGCACGGAGGAGGCCGCCCAGATAATCCTAAAAACCGAATAGCTTTTCCAAAGAACAGGATAGTTAAAGGTGGCAGAACAAGGATATTGTTACTCGGACAGATAACTTAAAAAAGGAGCTGTATATGAGCATCAAAGATCAGCCTGTTTCTTGCTTCCAGATCGATGAAGAGAAAGCATGGAATGTGTTGGGCCACAAGTATCAGCCTGTAATCGATTCCGACAATAGTTATGCGTGGATTTCATTTGATCCTCCAGGTACTTTTGTCCCGCCTCATAGTCATGGAGAAAATGATGAACATATTTTTGTTTTGGAAGGGGAGTATGAACTTTATCTCGATGGAAGGTGGCAGACGGCTCGAGCGGGAGACACAGTTCGTTGGCCGAAAGGTTCGTTACATGCTTATAAAATACTAACCGATAAGCCGGCAAAAGGCATATTTTGGGTGAGCCCGGCGGGGCAGCTTTCGAAACTTTTCGCTGAGCTTCACAATGTGGAAAACCCAGAAGAGGTTGTAGAGCTTTCGAGAAAGCGCGAGATATTCTTTGCCAAGCCTGGTGAAGCTCCTGGGTATAAATAAGAATAAGGTTGGCCGAATTTTACATCGGTATAACGCCGAATAAACTTGAACATGATTACCCATTGGAATGAACTAAAAAGCCATGAATCAAAATAAATTTAAAGGCATGAAGGCTGTTGCCTTGGGCACAGGTGGTGGACCGATTGTTTCAGGTACAAGAGCTGGTACTTCGACAGCGATCTGTGTAGACGATGCCGTTTATCTTGTCGACTGCGGAATGGGAAGTATCCGCAACTACAGAAACCACCTCGGGTGGGGATCGCTGAGAAGTATCTTTATCACCCATCATCACTCAGATCATATCTACGACCTGGGCTCATATCTGTTGACTGGCTGGCAAGTGCCCGGGGAATCTTTCTCCCGTCAAATCCAGGTGTTCGGTCCCGACAAGCCGCCCAGGGCGCCAGCGCTCGACGAACAACACTACGTCGAGGTTGCCTGCTGCACGGCTGGACATGCGATGGTAGGAACCAAGGAGATGGTCGATGCTCTTCTAAGTAAAGTGTTTGCCTCGGATATCGTCATTCGGATGATCGATGAGCGCCGAAGCAGCCCATTTGAGTGGGTGCAGGGCCATGATATCAAGGTGCCTGAAGAAGCAGGGGCTGACCCGGTAAACAATCGGCACCCTGAAATGGAGCCGTTCTTGATTTACGAGGATGAAAAAGTCAAGGTAAGCACAATCCTGGTAGATCACCGCCTGTGTTATCCTGCCTTTGGATACCGCTTCGAATCCGAATATGGTGTCATAGTGGTGTCGGGCGACACGGCCTACTCGGAAAACTGCATTAAGCTCGCCAAGGATGCAGATATTCTGTTCCATGAAGTGATTGATCTTGAGGCGATTTTAAAGACCTTCCCGGAAGGTCCCACACGAGACGGAATTGCGGTTCATCTGGAGGAGTCGCATACATCTTACGAAAATGTGGGTAAGGTTGCCAGCGAAGCCAGCGTAGGTGTGTTGGTGCTTCACCATATAGTGCCCAATACGCCTGGATCAGCGGATGTAGAGAAAATGGTGCGTTATGCCAAGAAGGACTTCGCCGGTCCTGTTACGGCAGCAGAAGACAATGACTGCTTTTTTATTGCGGAAGGTGCTAATAAAATCAAAGAATTTCCTGTAAATGGCTGACATTTTCTGTCGATATAATAAGAGAGGTGAGTGATGTCAATGAAATCGCTATTTATCGTTCCATTGGTAACTGCTCTATCCCTAGTAGCACTAGTTGAAAGTACTGAGGTAGTGGCAAGTGAAATAACATTGAATTACGCATTCTTTGCACCCAATGGAACATTTCCAGCCCAACAAATGAACTACTGGGCAAAGGAGCTGGAGTCCAGGACAGAGGGGGCTGTTGAGGTCAATACTTTTCCTGGAGGAACCCTGCTGGGTGCTCGGGATATGTATAACGGTGTGACTCAGGGCATCGTGGATATCGGCTTGGGATCACCTTCAGGCGACCCCGGCCGCTTTCCAGTCAGTTCTGTCATGACCTTGCCGTTGGGGATACCTAACGCAAAAGTTGCCAGCTTGGCCTACGACGAGCTGATGCGTGATCTTCAGCCTGAAGAAATGAGTAAGTTCAAGGTCCTGGCATTTTTTACCAGTGAACCTGTATATATTCAAACCCGCCAAGCTGCTGGCAATCTGGATGACTTCAAGTCCATCAAGTTAGGTGGTGCTGGAAGTTTTATGCCAGCGGTTTCTAGCCTGGGTGCATCGCCGGTGGCGATGCTGATGCCTTCAGTAACAGAAGCCCTGCCAACCGGTGTTATCGATGGTGTGGTTACGTCGAGAGAAGTCCTAAAAGATTTCAAGCTTGCAGAGTATATAGACTACGTGGTCGATTATCCGCTGGGTGTTGTGACTTTTGCCGCTGTTATGACAAAAGAGAAATGGGAAAGCTTGCCTCGTGAAGTTCAGGAGGTCATGGAAGAGCTAGCAGCGGAAATGCCTCTTTGGATCGGACGCTATCATGATGGTGCAGTGAAAAGTGCCCTCGAGTGGAGCCAAGAAAAGCATGGTCTTGCCATTGCCGAACTGGAAGAAAAAGAACGTGTTGTCTGGGGTGAAAGACTGAAACATTTGGTCGAAAACTGGCGGTCGGAAATGATGTCTAAAGGGCTTCCCGCGTCCGATATACTGTCAAAGGTTGAGAGCATAATAGAAAAGCACTTAGAGTCTGATTTAAATTAGGATTGACCCGAGGTGAGGATTGACAATGAAAATAATTAATCAAAAATTACAATGTGTGTTAGCTATTGTAGGAGGATCAAGCCTGGTTGCAATGCTGCTAGTAGCTGTGTCTGATATTATATCAAGGCTTATAGGCTACTCCTTCTCTGGTGCATACGAGGTAATTGGCTGGCTTTCAGCTACTGCGATTGGCTGCTCATTAGGCTATACCCAAATGCATAAGGGGCATGTCAAAATTGACTTTATCTCTGGAATTAGGAACGAGGTGGTGAAGTCTTTAGTATCTTTTGTTGTCCTCCTTGCCTCCTTTTATCTTGCGTCACTGGTTGGCTTCCAGTTGATCAAATATGCCTTTCTAATATATAAGGTTGGCTCTCTTTCAGAGACTTTGATGTGGCCTGTTTATCCTTGGGTATTTCTGCTCGCTTTCGCATTTTTCACCTTTGCATTTTCCTTTCTGACTGAACTTTTCTATGAGGTTTTAAATATGGTTAGGTTGGTAAAGGTAAAGTTTTCGAGGAAAGCTGAGCTCAACATAATTCCCAATGAGGAGTGTGGGTTATGAGTACTGCAATGATAGGAGCACTGGGGTTCGTATCCATGTTCCTCATGATGTTTATGGGGTTGCCTGTAGCGCTGGCCATGCTGCTGGTTGGGGTGCTCGGAATGGGCTTGATATTGACCGGCGATGCTGCGATGCATCTACTCTCGAGCGCAGTTTGGGAGCAGCTGTCGGCTTACAGCCTCACGGTGATTCCCCTTTTTGTTCTCATGGGCCAGGTGGCCTACCGCAGTGGCGTAACCGAGAGAATCTACCAGTCAGCCTATACCTGGTTTGGCCGTACACCCGGAGGTATCGCAAGCACTACTGTACTGGCTTCAATGGGTTTTTCCTGTATATCCGGCTCCAACTCCGCAACTGCAGCCACGATGGGAGCCATGGCCATACCGGAAATGCGCAAGTATAAGTACAACGACACTCTCAGTACCGGTAGCGTGGCAATTGGTGGTACTCTCGGCGCTATTATACCCCCCAGCGTTGTTTTGATAGTGATTGCAGTTCAGACAGAACAATCCATTATAAAGCTTTTTCTGGGTAGCTTGATTCCGGGCCTGATGCTGACAGCGTTACTCGTAGCTACTATCTTTTTTATATGCTTCAGAAACCGGGATCTTGGGCCTGCAGGGCCGGCTTTTACTCTAAAGGAAAAACTGGTCGGATTGAAAGGAATTGTTGAACCTATTGCTATCTTTACGGTTGTAATGTCTGGATTGTTTCTTGGGATATTTACACCGACAGAAGCAGGGGCGGCGGGTGCATTCTGCATGGTGCTGGTAGCAGTTGTCAGAAAACAAATTGCCATCAATGGTCTTATACAGTGCATCGCAGAAACCCTCAGAATATCTTCAATGGTCCTCCTGCTCCTTGCTGCCGCGGTGATATTTGGGAAGTTTTTGGCGGTCACCCGAATTCCTTTCGAGCTCGCGGAATGGGTTGCTGATTTGCCTGTATCTTCGGTTTTAATTCTGCTGGTGATTCTGGCTGTTTATACCCTGGGTGGGATGTTGATGGACTCCTTGGGCTTTTTGGTTGCCACGCTGCCCATATTTTTTCCTCTGGCAAGCAGCTTGGGATTTGATCCAATTTGGTTCACAGTGATGCTGACGTTAGTCACGAGCCTGGGCGCTGTTACGCCTCCAGTAGGCGTCAATGTCTTCATAGTCAGTAGCTTCGTTCCGGAAGTGCCTGTTCAAAGAATTTTTAAAGGGGTTGGTGTTTTTATTCTGGCTTACATTGTTTGCTTGGGCTTGATCGCAGCTTTTCCAAGTACGGTTCTAATGTTACCTGGTATTATGTAGATTATTTTTCGTCGTTATTATTTGATTTTTATAAGGAGATTGGGGATGAATGATCTCAGTCCAAAGGATCCGTTTTCGGAATCAGAATATCAATACGTTTCAGGTCAGAATCGTGCAAGTTTTCCTGAGCTTTTTGAAAGTTTTGAGCAGGCCAATGCTAAGGCCCTAGAAAGTAATAAGTGGGATATTGATATAATTTATGGTAGGCACTCAAGACAGTCGTTTGATATTTGTTACTCTTCGGAAACGGCGAAGGCATTAGTAGTGTATTTTCATGCAGGTTACTGGCAATCGCGTGACAAGACCCAATTTAGATTTTTAGCATCGAATCTGGCGAAAGTCGGGTATCATGTTGCTTTGGTAAACTATCCACTGTGTCCAGAAGTCAGTATTGGTGAAATTAGAGAATCGGCACTAAAAGCGTTATCAGCCGTATGTGAAGCATTCAAGGAATTTAGTGATTTGCCTTTGATCGTTGCCGGTCATTCAGCAGGAGGTCATTTGGCGGTGGAGTGTGCGCTTGCGAACTTTGGCAGCGGTGTTGAGACTTTGAAAGAGGTTGATGCAGTCCTGTCGATCAGTGGCGTATTTGACCTTGAACCACTGCTGGAAACAAGTCTGAATGAGAACCTTAAACTTGACAGGATGTCTGCACAGAACTATTCACCCACTAGACGTGTTAGGAAAGGCTTGCCGCCTGCTGTTTTTTTAGTAGGAGGCGGGGAGACCGAGCAATTTTATCAGCAGAGTAAATGCATGGCTGATCTTTGGTCCAGTAGTAATAATTCATCGAAGCTTTTCGTGGCTGAACAGAAAGATCATTTCAGTGTTCTGGAAGTTTTTTCAAATTCGGAGGGTAAGCTGTTGGGAGAAATTGAACGTTACTTATTGGTCTAGTGTAAGATTTCGGCGCATTAATCCTAGGTGGCTAATGCGCAATTTCTCTAAATTCTGAAAACCTTCGTTGAAAGTAATAAATCTAATTTTTTTTCCATGCGTTGTTTAATGTTTTTGAAGGTAGTTCACCAAAACGCACCCTGTATTCCTGTGAAAAGCGTCCTAGCTGTTGAAACCCACAGTCCATCGCTATACTGGAGACACTTTCCGATGGCCTTGCTTTTGTCAGTCTTTGGTGAGCATGATCCAGTCTCAATTGACGAAAGTAGGCAATTGGAGACATGTTAAAATAGGTGTTGAAGTCCTTGTAAAGACGGTCACGAGAAACCCCGGAGGACCGTTCGAGGTCATCCAGTCGGAGCGGCTGATTGATAGAGTCTCGCATCATTGACTCCAGGTGGCGCAAATATGCGGGGCGTCCTACCTGTTTATCCAGAAGCTCGTTGTAGTAGTTATGATCTTGAGAGTATACAAGTCCAGTTATCAAAGTCTCTTCCATGGTCGACCATATTTCAGGAATATCATACAAAGATACATTGTTCTGCGTTATTTCTTGAATGTTTTGAATAAGACTCCACCATTGTTTCATGGAGCCATCAAGCATAAAGCCAGGCTTGAAAATGACCGGTTTTGATAAATTGCGGCCTAAAAGTTTAGATATTTTGCTTTCAATTTTCTGCCGTGAAATACTGACCATCTGTTTTCGGCAGTCTTCAGTCATAGCCATTTTCATTGACTGACTAGGGGAAATTATTACACCTGATTCAGGGGTGGACAGGAAACTTTTTCCCTTTAATTCTATGCTCTGTTCACCACGCAATGGAATGTTAACGATAAAGTTTTGCTTTAAATCATCGATATCAATTTCAGCCGCTGTTGAATACTCAATAACCCCGGAAGCTATGTTACCGAGTTTGGAGCCATGGTGTTTAAATTTTAGCTTATTGGGGTTGACGAGCTTCAAGCCGTGCGGGCCGTTGATGCTATGCATCCAGCGAATAGTTTCTTCAGGGGTGTTAAACAAGACACTGAATTTTTTTCGATTGTGACTGTGGCTGATTTGATTCATTTTTCTTACCCATTTGAAATTGTTGTTTTTGATTATGATCGCCGATGGGTTACTTTAATTTTTCTATGTTGTTTTATTGATCCGCTGCAGGGTTTCAGATGGCATTTTGTTGAATTGCTTTTTATAATCGGATGAGAAACGCCCTAAATGGTTGAAGCCCCAATCGAGCGCTATGCCTGATATGTTTTCGAATCCCCGATCTTCCAGGATGTCTTGGCGTACGTCCTCGAGCCGTACCCGTTTTAGGTAGGCGGTCGGGGGAACACCGAAGTACTTGTTGAAGTCGCTGTACAGTTTGTTGCGCGAGACGCCGGCAGACCGCTCGATATCGCGTATGCTGATGTTTTCCTTGGCGTTTTGCTGGATAAAGTCTCTGGTTTTCGCCAAGTATTCAGGCAGCGAATGGTTCATGGTCGATTCGATAGCCGACGAATAGTTGCTGGGCTGCGAGATCAGTATGCCCTGGATCAGAGCTTGTTCCATTTCACGAATAAAATGGCCACTGATATAGAGGCTGCCGGGGTTTCTCAATTCGCTCTCGATATGCCGAATCGTCCGCCACCAAGCACTCACAGGCCCCAGGGTCGCGTCCATATGGGGGTTGAATACCAGCGGCTCAGCGACCGGGCGGCGGATTAGCTGCTCGAGTCCGGATTCCATGGCCTGGCGTGAGATGCGTACCAAAGTCTTGCGGCAATTCCCGCTGATGTGCAAAGCGCAGGGGCTGGAAGGGGAGATAATAATGCCGTTGGCCAGATCCGAGTGTATCGGGCGCTGCCGTCCCTGCAGTTTCTGAAAACCGCTCAGGGGCAAGCTGATACTGTAACTGTTTTGCAGGTCGTCTATTTCGACACTGACGTCGGTGCCGTACTCGATATGACCGATGGTTGTTGTAGTCGCCGACAATACGTTGCCAATGTGACGGAATCGAACCGATTTCGGCTTGCTGACCCTGAGTTGATGGGGGCCGCAAATAGATGCCATCCAGGACCGAGCACCTTCCGTATCGCGGATGTCGGTCATGATCTCCTTGTCGTTTTGACTGAGCATTAGGTTTTGGATACCCAGCATAGATCGATACCACTATTTATTTTCGAGTTAACGGCTAATGGTTCATAGACGGGCTGTCATGCTTCCGAGGCCGAGACTAGCACCGCTTGACGACGGCGGTCAACGTGGAGCGGTTGGGCCTTCATACGGGCCCTAACCGAAAGTACACAGGTGGCCGATACGAAAAACAGGATAAAGCTTGCGGGAAAATGGGATAGAGTGAGGAGGGACGCTCTGGTTTCATGTCGGTAACGCTTCGATGTGCCGGCATCGGGCCTCAGAGACATTGAGTGGAGACCGAAACCATGAGCAACAATGACAAGAAGACACTGAGCGACTGGCAGGACAAGGTCGCCGGTTGGGTGGAGTTTCGCCCCGAGGAGAACCACTACAAGGTCGCCCGCGAAATGTTTACCGATCGCGAGCTGTTCGACCTCGAGATGGAGTTGATCTTCGAGAACAATTGGATCTACGCCTGCCACGAAAGCCAGATTCCGAACCCAACGATACTGCCGTTCGCTGCCCAGTCCCACACTCTCTGTATCGGCACCAACCCTCAAGGTTTCCTGGCATCCGCTTCTGGTTCCGCCATCGCCATGATCGAGACGGGGTTGACCCGGATGGAAAGCAACGCCTAATCCCGGCTTCTTCCACCGCCAGCACACTTCAATCGTTAAAAACGATGGAAGCCGCCCTTTGCCCCACGCTAAGCCGTCAGCTGCAGCGTTCTGGGATAAGCATCTTTCGCTTGATGTACAACCCAATAACATTAATAAGGAAACATTTTGAGAATCACAACGCCAACCCGTCTGCTGAGTTCCGCTGTACTTTTGTCCCTTTCCATGACCGCCGCCGCGGACACCGGCCCCAAGGTATTCGGCCTCCTGAGTGTCGGCGCACTTAATGACGAGAAAGATTTCGAAACCGAAGCCTATGAGCTGGAACTCGGCATCAAGGGCGTCTATGACATCGAAGGCATCAAGGCCGCGTACGAATTGCTGGCCGACTTCGCCGATGCCGCCAATGCCGAGGAGGATATCGACGGCGAGGACGAGATCCATGTGCGCCAGGCCTCGGTCGCTTTCCGGACCCAATATGGCGCCTTTGTGATAGCGCCCCGCGCCGTCAGCGGCCAGTTCCGGAATATCTACGGCGGCCTGCGCAAGTTCGAATACAACGAACCCCACGCCAGTACCCCCGCTGCCGGTGGTAAGGTCTTCGAGCAACCGGACGAGGGTCAGAACGTGTTGGCCTACGTTTCGCCAAACTGGAACGGCTTTCAGCTGATCGGTGCCTCGCTGCAGATCAACGAGGACAATGACGAGGACCACGACGTTATCGCCGTGCGTGCGGTTTACTGGGGCAATAACTGGAATATCGGCATCGGCCGGGTGAACGTCGATAAGGAAGCAGGCCCGCCCAGCGCCAACGACGACTATAACCGCGACTCTATCGGTTTCGCTTACAACTTCAGCAAATTCGAACTGGGCGGCGTCTACGAGCGCAACAGCGACCGTTTCGGCGGCGATGATTCCGACGTTTTCGGTGTCGCTGCCAAATATCACTTTGGTCAGGGCTGGTCCTCTTCGCTGGGCTACTTCGATAAAGACTACGATAACGACGACACCGGCGTCGACAACAGTCTGGTGGTGCTGAATCTGAAAAAGCAGCTGAAAGACAACGTCAACCTCTGGGCCGAAGCCGGCGAATACGACGAAGGCTCAGACAATATCGCGCTGGGCGTCAACGTCGAATTCTAAGTCCTGCCCTTTTCTTCGATTCAACATTCGCCCCGCCTCTGCGGGGCTTTTTTGTTTGCCCTGCGAAGCAGGCAAACCCGGCCCTCTGAAAGAAGAGGGCGTCACCCCGACCGAGGGGTAGGCAAGGGCGTCGCTGGCAACGGTGAGGTCTGAAGGAAGCCATAGGAAGTAAGCGGCACATAACGCTAGTGAACCTGGGCCGGCACCACAGAGGCGACAAACGTGCGAAATAGAGCGAAGTCCAATACTCGGTCAGATCTGTGGTGTGTTGCAGGATGGGGCTGCTTACAGGGAGCCTGTAGTAACGGGGGAAGCTTGGTACCACATCTTGGCAGGGAACCAAGACCGGCTATTCAAGAGGCATCTTGAGAGTGGCGGGGGGCGAGGTGGCAGATGAGCCCGTAGTAGTGATGAAGTCCCGGCCGGTGAAAGCGGGTAACCGACTGGAGGGTAAAACCGGGACGACCGCTGGCGGAGGTCCAGCGGGGCCTGGGGCGGCCAAAAGCCGCTTCAGGATGCGAAGGGGTGAAGTAAACAGTAAAGCGTCATCGGCCCGACTGGCCGACCCAGGTGGGATGCACAAACCATTCGACGGGATGGGGTCTTCCCGTCCGGGGCCTTGGGAACGAGGTCGCTGGACGACGAAACCGCACCATGGGAGTAGGACGGCACCGTGCAGCAGATTGCCAATGAGCTAGCACCCTGCGCGGGACGTTTGAACTATACTGCCACCGGTGTTGAGTCAATCAGACGGGTGAACACAGAAACGAGCAGGTCATGAGGAAGTATTACAGTCTCTACGGACGACTGCTGGACAAACGAGCGTTGTTCGAAGCGTTCAAACAAGTCAAACGCAACAAGGGCGCGGCCGGAATCGATGGGCAGAGCCTGAGTGCGTTTGAGGCGGATTTGGACAGAGAGCTGTCATGGCTGCTACTCGAACTGAAGGAGAAGCGCTATCGGGCGCGTCCGGTCAGGCGTGTGACCATTCCGAAGGATGGCGGAGGAGGTATAAGTGCGGACTATGCTGCCTGACGTGGAGGCTTCTCATCAATCGCCCTCGATCGAGCGCTACGCCTCGTCCCAAGCCCTCGACTTCCATTGAACCCGCGCTGAAGATAGACGTCGATGACGTACTCATGGAATCTTTTGGCGACCAGATGTTGATGTACAACACAGAGAATGACTGACAGTCTGGTAATTATTCATGCATGATTACTAAGTTGGCTATTGAGCGGATCTTGCGGGTTCAGGCGACTTCATCCCAGAGGATAACGGCTACGGTGAGCTGCTCGTTCTGGTTGGAGGGCTTGGCCACCTGCTTGAAGTAGTCAGGCAGGGTGAATGTTTCGTCATCATCGGTGCGAGCTTCGGATTCTGCCGAGGTGGGGTGGCGCCAGTGATGTTGTTAATTCTTGCGTATCCGGTCACGGAGCAGTCGGTTGCGATGGTAGTGACTCTGGGAAATCGTCATCTCGTTGCTCGCTTTGCTGGCTGCCGTCTGGGCTCTTCGGGTACTGCTGCGGATCCCGACTGTAGTGCTCCCATAAACTTTGATGCCCACACTTGAATCAGGGTGCAATCGATTCTGGAACGGTCGTCGGATAGCAGTTCGCGCTCCCGCGCCAAGTTGACCACTTCCTAATAATAATTAATTTTAGTCACGACATCGTGCTCCAGTAGCTGCGCCCGGCTGGTACTGAAGCTCGAGTGATGCCCCACCGGGTCATCACTGATCAGCCAGACGAAGCAGTGGTATAGCAGATTGTAACTGATCTGTTCGACCAGTTGCCGTTCGCTGCTGCTGGAATCTTGCAGCAGTTGAGTCTTAATAAATCGCTCGGGCGCAATCGCCGCGGCCTGTAGGACGACGATACCAGTGTGAACGAAAAAAGTCCCACCTTGTCAGCAGGGTTGGGGTGGCTGGGCGGGACGTAAAAAATGCTTATTCAGAACAAAGCATAGACCTGCAACGAGTAGCTGGCATGCCGGATCGATAGTCACACTTGCCTGCTCGGTCCCTACGTGCTGGAGGATGTCTGCGTAACTATCGATTCAGGAGGGTGCCAGAGGTCAGTCACATTGAGCTGGAATACGATCTAGCACGTTGCTGATTCATGTCTCGAAGGCCGCTCTGTGCCGGGTGCTGCCGCTGGGCGAGAGGACCGTACCTGCGAAGAACCTGCAAGCCAGCAGTTCGTAAGGCATAAGTTCAATCCAAGTATCGCGACTCCATAGACCACCCTGGACAGAAGAAAAATTGTAGTACTTTCACGATTGGTGGATCGCAGGCTGCAGCTTTCCGGTGTCTCTTGGCTACCGACCATCATGGCGGCGGTCTGTCGGACATTTCGCTATTGGCCCATGTTGTAGTAAAATGGCTATTGTGTACGGAGTTCTTCCGTACATCTGGTGGCTTGAAGGAGGTTGTCATGGCAGCTGCAGCACGCGAACGCATTGATATGCGTGTCGATGAAGAGACCAAGCAGATGGCGGAACGTGCCGCTGCGGCACTTGGTTGCGCCTCCCTGACGGAGTTCATCACCCGCCTAATCCGTGAAAATGCACCAGCGATACTCGAGCGCCAGGCCTCGATCCAGCTGACCAACGAGCAGTTCGACCATTTCATGGCGGTCTGTCAGGACGAAACCCGCAAACCCAGCGCTCGAATTCTGGCAGCAGCCAAACGTTTGGACGACGAGGGATTCTAATTGTCGGTACTACAAGGATTCGTATTCGTCGACCAACAGCAACACGACCTGAAAGCGTTTGATTGTGGCGAGCCAGGCATGAACCAGTTCCTCGCTCGTTTTGCATGCCGGGATATGAAACTCGGTATCAGTGCGACCTGGGGGCTTCCCACTGATGAGGCTGCTGCAGAAGAGAAAACTCGGTTGGCCGCGTACTATACGCTGGCTTCGGCCACCGTGACCCGGGACCAGATTCCGGAGAAAAAGCTTCCGCCCTATGCGATCCCTGTGACCTTGCTGGCTAAACTGGCCGTCGACGTCCGGTACCAGAATCAGGGCTTGGGCGAGAAGTCCCTCATCTCAGCTCTGCGGCATGCAGTTAGGCTTAGCGATACGGGCTTACCCGCCGTCGGCGTTACGCTGGATGTGCTCAATGACGCTGCTTTGCGCTTCTATCAGCAGTTTGAGATCTTTGAGCCCTTTACGCGTGATCCCATGCGCCTGTTCGTGCCGATGCGGGTGCTGCGAGAGATCTGACTCTCTTCCGCATTCGCAACCTCTTCGAACCAGCCATCGACGCATCTGCCGCCGTCCCAACAGTCATGAACGAGTTTTCCGAGACAGTGGGGTAATAAGTACTTTTCTGATCAGCATGCTCATGGTGCTGATTCCAATAGAATTTATGGCAAGGGACTACCGCTTTGTAATGGTATCCCACATAGCGGTCCAGGATCAGAATATGAACTGTCAGACGCTCTCTCGGCCGAGTTCGAGAAGCGGTAACCGAATGTATCTACCGAATACATAGGGGGCTGACGCCCGGCATCGAGGAGCTAGAGCGCAATCTGGAAGAGGCCATCGCGTCCCGTCCCGATGGAATTGCGGTGCCGATTCTCGATGCAAGGGCCCTTAAGGGATTCATTCGAGAAGCGTTGGCGATGGGGTTTCCGGTGGTGGGATTCAATATTCCGGACAACCGTCCCCCGGACCAGCTGTCAACGCCGACTGAATACTGACCCCCTTTGGGCGTAACACGCCGAAGTTGTTATGACCCGCTGGGCCCAGTCTATTCCCCGTTGCCGTTGCCGTTGCCGTTGCCGTTGCCGTTGCCGTTGCCGTTGCCGTGGTCGGTGAGCGGGTCGCGCGGGCTATGCGTTTATCCTTGAGGCGATAGCTCTCGCGATTGATCCGCACGATGTGCGCGTGGTGCAAAAGATGCTCGAGCAATCAAAGCCAGAGGCACAAGTGTTGCTTCAACAACAGGCCGGATATATGGCAGCAACCTGTCCCTGAAATCGAAATCTGGCGCCGTGCAAACGGCGAGGAGTCATAAATCGGTGGAATGGTGCGGGCCGGATGCACTGCAGCTCGCCGAACAGAGGCACAACAGCGCCAGCCCCGGCCCGGCCACTGGGCGGTGCAGCCGCTGGCGAAACCATACCCGGGCGGCTTGGCCGACTGGCTAGAGTTCAACCGCCAGCAGTTGACGAACGCGTTGCGGCAATCCTGAACGCTTGGATACGCTGCTGAAACCTATACATTTTCCGGCTGCCGCGGTTACCATTCCAGCTCTGTAATGTGACCGCTGAGAAACGAGGTAAACTTGACCTCCGCTATGCAAAGCCAACTGCTGGATTTCGCCGATACGGACAATCGTGCCGGCTTTCGTCTGCACCGCTTCGAGGTGCTCAACTGGGGCACCTTCGACCGCCATATCTGGTCGCTGAATTCGGAGGGTGACAACGCTCTGCTGACCGGCGATATCGGCTCCGGCAAGTCCACCCTGGTGGATGCCCTGACCACCCTGATGGTGCCGGCGCAGAAGATCACCTTCAACAAGGCGGCGGGCGCCGAGGGCAAGGAGCGCAGCCTGCGCTCCTACGTGCTGGGTTACTACAAGAGCGAGAAGGACGACAGCAGCTACAAGGCTAAGCCGGTGGGGCTGCGCAAGCCCGGCAGCTACAGCGTGCTGCTGGCGCAGTTCTACAACCAGGGGTTCGACCAGTGGCTGACGCTGGCGCAGGTGTTCTGGCTCAAGCCCGGCGAAAGCAGCCCGGAGCGCTTTTATCTAGTGGCCAACCGGCCGCTCAGCGTCAAGGCGGATTTCTCCGAAGGGGCGGGCGGCAAGGGGGCGATCTACAGAGCCTGCAGCGACGGCTGCGCAAGACCGACGGGGTGCAACTGTTCCCAAGCTTCAACCAGTACAGCGCCGAATTCCGCCGCCATATGGGGATTGAGAGCGAACAGGCGCTGAACCTGTTCTACCAGACCGTGTCGATGAAGGCGGTGGGCAACCTGACCGACTTCGTGCGCTCCCATATGCTGGAGCTGTCCACCATCGGCGAGCGGATCGAACAGGCGATCCGCTCCTTCAATGACCTGGACCGCGCCCACCAGGCGGTACTCAAGGCGCAGCGTCAGATCAGCCACCTCGAGCCGCTCACCGACGAGTGGCGCGCCTGCCTGAAGCTGCAACAGGAAATCGACCTCTACAACGGTGCACTCACTCATCTGGAGGCGTTCTTCAACCGGCTCAAGTCGGAGTTGCTGGAGCAGCGTATCGAACGGCATACCGAGCAACTGGACAGCCTGAATCGGTTACTGGAAACCATGACCGACGAGATCGACGAAGGGCAACGTCAGGCGAACCGGTTGCGCATGGATATCGTCGAAGCGGGGGCGGCCGTATCCAGCAGCTTGAAGAGGATATCCAACGTCTGGAGAAGGAGAAGGCACGCCTGAAGCGGCTGGCGGAACGCTACCAGGCACTGTGCAGACGGCTGGAACTGGATGAGCGCCTAGACGCCGAGCAGTTCGACACCAACCGGCGCCGGAGCCGGGTGCAGCTGCAGCAAATGGAAGGGCAACTCCAGGTGTTGCACGACGAGGAGGTCGGACAGCAGGTCGAGGTGGCCCGGCTGAAGGATGAGGGCAACCGCCTCGGCGAAGAGTTGGCATCGCTCAAAGCCCGCAAGACCAGTATTCCAAGCCAGGTGCTGGCGATTCGACAGCGGATCTGTGACGCACTGGAACTGGACGAGACCGCCTTGCCCTTTGCCGGTGAACTGATCCAGGTACGTGAGGAGGAGATGGAGTGGGAGGGTGCTATCGAGCGGGTGCTGCACAACTTCGGCCTCAGCCTGCTGGTGCCGGAAGCGCTCTACGCGCAGGTAGCCGGTTTCGTCGACCAGACCCATCTGCGGGGGCGTCTGGTCTACTTCCGCGTTCCTGAGCAGGTCAACCAGCCGCACAGTCAACCGGCGCCCGATCACCTGTTCCGCAAGGTGGAGCTGAAAACCGATAGCGAATTCTACCCCTGGCTGGAGAAGGAACTGCTGGAGCGGTTCGACTACAGCTGCTGCGAGCGGCTGGAGGAGTTCCGCCGCCTGCCCAAGGCGATCACCCGCAACGGCCAGATCAAAAGCGGCAAGGGGCGCCACGAAAAAGACGACCGCCACAACATCAACGATCGCACCCGCTACATACTCGGTTGGTCCAACGCCGGCAAGATCGAGGCTCTGGAAGCGCGACTGGAAGGCCTGCGCCAACGGATGCTGAACCTGGCAGAACGGATCGACAACCTGCAGAAACAGCACAAGGCGTTGGATGCCGGCCGCAGCGATCGCCAGGAGCTGGAGAGGATCGAGCGTTTTGCCGACCTGGATTGGCCCTCGGTGGCCCACGCCATCGACGGCAAGCATCATGAGAAGCGGCAACTGGAGCAGAGCTCCGAACAGCTGCAGCTGTTGCGCGGGCGGCTGGCCGAGCTGGAGCAGCGGCTAAAGGAGCTTGGCGAGCGCAAGGATCTCAAGATCCGCGAACAGGGCCAGGTGGAGAACAGTCTGGAATCGGACAAGCAACTGCTCGACAACGCCCGCGCCTCGTTCGAAGCGCTGGAAACGGCCGAGCGTGAGCACTGGTTCGGACAGATCGAAGCCCTGCGCAGCAGCGCCACCGCGGCCGGGGTGTTCAGCGCCGAGCGCCCCAGCATCCAGGGCTGTGACCAGCGCCGTCAGGAGATGACCCGCTGGCTAAGGGACAACAAACTGAAATCCGCCATCGACAAGGAAGCACGCCGGCGCGACACCCTGATCGACCGCATGCGCACCTTCAAGGACGCCTATGCTCAGGACACCGAGGAGCTGGATGTCAGTCTGGCGGCTGCCCACGAGTACCAGGCGATCCTCGAACGGCTACGCGACGACGACCTGCCACGCCACCAACAGCGTTTTCAGCGCATGCTGCGCGAGAATACCATCAACGAAATGGCACTGCTCAACGGCGAACTGGAGCGCGAACGGGAAGCGATCGTCGACAAGATCGAACGAATCAACCATTCCCTGTCGGCACTGGACTACAACGAAGGCACCTATATCCGTCTGGAGCAGGAGTTCAATCCGGACCCGGATATCCGTGGCTTCCGCGAGTCGTTGCGCAACTGCCTGGGCGACACTCTGGGCGGCAGCGCCGACCAGGTCTACTCGGAACAGAAGTTCCAGATGGTGAAGGCGCTGATCGACCGCTTTAAGGGGCGCGAAGGGCTCAGCGCAGAAGACCAGCGCTGGACCCGCAAGGTCACCGACGTGCGCAACTGGTATCTGTTCTCCGCCAGCGAACGCTGGCAGGAGGACCAGACCGAGAAGGAGCGCTACTCGGACTCCTCCGGCAAGTCCGGCGGCCAGAAAGAGAAGCTGGCGTATACCATCCTCGCCTCGGCGTTGGCCTACCAATTCGGCCTGGAGTGGGGCGAGACCCGCTCCCGCTCCTTCCGCTTCGTGATGATTGACGAGGCGTTCGGGCGCGGCTCCGACGAATCGGCCCGTTACGCGCTGGAACTGTTCCGGGGCTCAACCTGCAGTTGTTGATCGTCACCCCGCTGCAAAAGATCCATGTGATCGAAGACTATGTGCGCAGCGTCAATTTCGTATACAACCCACTGGGCAGCCACTCCATGGTGCGCAACCTCAGCATCGAAGAGTACCGACAGGAGAAGCAACAGTACCATGCCGACGAACCGCTGGAGCAGGCCTGAAGAACTGCGCGCCCGCTTGCGCAAGCGGTGGCAAAGCCAGCGGCTGCTGAAAGGCTGGCTGCTGGGTGAGTTGACTCTCCCCGTCCGCCTGCCGATCAAGGGGCCGACCCCGCGCGAACTGCGCGAGTGTTTCGCCGAGGTGAGCGCCTGGGCCGATGACTGGCAACGGGCCGAGCAAGAGGAACCGTTCCAACTCGAGATGCAGACGGTCAACAACCAGCGCATGGGACGCCAGTCCCTGCCGCGCCAACTGCTGCTGGCCGACGAGACAGCTCTGTTCGGCTGGATCGGCGAGGCCGAAGCGTTCTCCCGCTTCCTGCATCTGGTCGAACGGCTGACCGAGCGCTGGCCGCAATGCCGATCCACGCTGGCTGGCCAGCCGTTCCGGCTGCTGGCACTGGCGCCGCATATCGATGCCCTCTGTGCCGTACTGGCCTGGTTCGAGGCCCACCCCTGGCCTGACCGCTACCTGCGCGAACTGGAGATCCCCGGCGTAGACACCAAGTTCATCGAAAACAACCGGCAGTTGATTCATGACCTGCTGGTGGCGACGATCCCGCCGGAGTGCTATGACGCCACTGTCACCGGGCTCGCGCAGCACGGTTTCGAGCGCAAGTTCGGCCTGCGCTACGACCCGTCCACGATCCGCTTCCGGTTGCTGGATCAGCGCCTGGCGTTGGGTGGCCTGACCGACCTGAGCGTGCCCTGGCCCAGTTCGCGCAGCTGCGCCTGCCGGTGGCGCGGGTGTTCATCACCGAGAACAAGATCAACGGCCTGGCGTTCCCGCCGCTGTTCAATGCCTTGGTGATCTTCGGTCTGGGCTACGGCGTGGAACAATTGGGCCGGATCGATTGGCTGAAAGAGAAAGAGATCCACTATTGGGGCGATATCGACAGCCACGGCTTCAACATCCTGGCACAGCTGCGCAAACAGCTGCCGCAGACCCGCTCCCTGCTGATGGACGAGGCCACCCTGCTGGAGCTGCGCGAGCTCTGGGTCGAGGAACCGCAGCCGCAACGCAACTTCGATACCGGCTCGCTGACGGCGGACGAAGCAACACTGCTCGATGCCCTGTGGCACAACCGCTGGGGACATAATCTTCGCCTCGAGCAGGAGCGCATCCCCTTTTCCCGGCTGCAGCGGCACTTGCAGCAGCTGGATCAACTGGAGCAGGAGGCGATCTGATGGAGTTCCGGCAACTGCGCGAACTGCGCGCCACTCATCCCGCCTGGCGCCTGCTGGCTGCCGACCACGCGCCGCTGATTCTCAGCTTTCTGGCCCGGGTGTTCGTGCGCCAGAACCGGCGCTCCATGGGGCAATCCGAACTGGCATCCAAGCTGGACGACTATCTGTTCCGACTGCGCGAAGCCGAAGGTCAGGAGCTGTTTCCCAAATCCGGCAAAGCCTATCTGGAAGACTGGGCACGGCCCGACACCGCCTACCTGCGAAAATACTACCCCCGCGCCGGAGACGAGGCTGAGTTCGACCTGTCGCCGGCGGCGGAAAAGGCGGTGGACTGGATCGGCAAGCTGGAGCAGCGCCAGTTCGTCGGCACCGAGTCCCGCCTGCAGAACCTGTTGGAACAACTGCAGCAACTGATCCAGCTAACCGAGACCGATCCCCAGGTGCGCATACAGGAGTTGCATGAGCAACGGGCGGCGCTGGAGCGACAGATCGCCGAACTGGAACGGCAGCCGGTGCTCAGTGTAGACGCCACCCAGGTCAAAGAGCGTTTTTTCCAGGTGGAAGACTGCGCCCGCCAGCTGGTGGGCGACTTCCGGCAGGTCGAGCAGAACTTCCGCGATCTGGACGCCCGCGTGCGGGAGAAGATCACCCTCAGTGACCAACGCAAGGGGAGTTGCTGGCGGAGATCTTCGGCGACCAGGACGCCATCGCCGACTCCGACCAAGGCAAGAGCTTCCGTGCCTTCTGGGCGCTGATCATGTCGCCGCAGCGACAGCAACAGATGGCCGACTGGTTGCAGACCATCTTCGCCCTGGATCCGGTGCGGGAGCTGGAGCCAGACGACTTTCTGCGTCGCCTGCACCACCGTCTGCTGGAAGCGGGCGAGAAGGCACAGCGCACCTCCGCCTCGCTGGCAGAACAACTGCGCCGCTACCTGGACGACCAGGCCTGGAAAGAGAACAAACGGATACTGCAACTGATCGGCCAGATCGAGCGCCGCGCCGTGAAGTGCAAGCAGAACCCGCCGAACGCCCCCGATTTCGGCCGTCTGGACGATACCCGCGCCGCCATCGACCTGCCGATGAGCCGGGGGCTGCTCCGTCCGGACCGCATAGCGCCGGTCAATCTGCAGGCCGCTACCGAAGGGAGCAACGACTTCTCCACCGATGCGCTCTACGACCAGGAATACGTGGATATCAGCCGCTTGCAGGCCAATATCCGTCAAGCTCTGCAGCAGCGCAACCAGGTCGGCCTCGGCGAACTGTGCGAACAGTTCCCGCTGCAGCAGGGACTGGCCGAGTTGCTCGCCTACATGAATCTCGCCAGCCAACAGGACAACGCGTTGATCGACGACGCGCAACATATCCAGATCCGCTGGCAAACCGAGGACAAACGATGGAAACAGGCTACCCTGCCGACGATTCTGTTCAGCCGCTGAGCGGCGGACAGCGTCTGACCCCGCTACTGGTACATCTGCTCAAGGGAATACTGTATCGCGATACCCACACCCAATTGTGGCAGCTGCTCTATGATCTGGAAGCGCCGTTGCGCGACCAGTTGGCGATCCTAGGGCTGGAACTCTACCTCGACGAAGAGGAGGGCTTCGCTTTCCTCCAGCAACGCGTGGCCAACGAGGACGAACCCGAGATCCCGCGCCTGGTGGCTCGCCGATCCCTGAGCTACCCGGTCAGCCTGCTCTGCGTGCTGCTGCGCAAGCGCCTGGCGGAAGCGGACCACCAGGGCGGCGACCTCAAGCTGGTGGTCAGTCGCAGCGAGATCCACAACGATATGAAGGTATTCTTCGCCGAACTCAACAATGAAGCCCGCCTGGCCGATCAGCTCGACAGCCATATCGAAAAGGTGGTCAAGCTGGGCTTCCTGAAACGGATGAAGGAGGCAGACCACTTCGAGGTTCGGCGCATCCTCAAGGCGCTGGTGGACGGCGACTGGCTGGCGGATCTGGACGAAAAGCTGGTGCTCTATCTAGAGCATGGGCAGTCGCTGGCGTAGCCGTCTGCAGCTGTTCTTTGTGGCTATGTGATCATCTGCCACAGCGAAACCCGTCGCTCGGATGTACCTGGCTCAGGCTTCGCTCCGCCCGTTCTGCAGCAGTAGATGCTCGCCGCTTCTGCGATCAGGCGGAGTAACTGGGGCCCTGAACCTGAAAATGGCCGTTTTTTAACAGCTCACGCACCTCCTTGAGTCGGGCGTTCTCTCGCCGAAGCTGTTTCAAATCCTCATACAGGTGCTGATCATCAGGGGTAGCCTACTTGCCGTGATACTTGCTTCCAGGTATGCAGTGTATTGACATTGACACCTAGCTATCTGGTGGTCCAGGTGACCGGCTGATCAGGCTCCACGACCAGTTTGACGGCGGCCTCTTTGAACCCAACTGTATAGGAGTTGGTTTTCTTCTGACTCATGACACACACCTTAATGGGCAGGTGATTCTACCTGCTCCTGCGTGTCCGGGAAACTATAGCCACTTCACCCATAACTACCTGACTCGTAGGCATAGGTAGCAGCCTACTTTTTACCATAATGGGCAACTAGGCGTGGGTGGGTTCATCAATATCCCCGGTAACATAGGACACATTCCTGAATGTATCTTTCTTGGGGTCTCGATGAGAACCGCACCTTGCTTGATCAGGGCGATTGCCTGCTTGCTGGCTGTAACTATCACTTTGTTGCCCTTCCACGGGTACGCAGCGGATGTGAATGCCCAGGACCTTCTGCGGCAGATAGGCCGCGAAGGGCAGGTGTTTGGAAACGAACTCGCTAGCGAACTGAACGGTACCTCGGCACAGGTACAAAATGGCCAGATCACAATTCCCACTTGGGGGATGCTGGAGTCCTCCAGTATCAAGGTGGGAGTCAGTTCAATGTTAACGAACTGTACCCTGGTACCAATCCTTCGAACTCCAGCCTAAAGAACCAATATTTCCCAGACGGGGCCGAGCCGGACATTGGTGCGCTTCAGGGAATCCATGACTCAAATGACCTCATGGATGATGCTGGAACAGAGGCCAAGGGATCGCTGTGGACAGATGCCTCCAGTGATTCGCCATCCATTTCCGGTGCTGCATATCAGGTGCTACTTGATATGGCCAATCGATCTCGACCTGATTTTACCAATGATCCGGTGCTGAACCTTACCAAAGACACCTACGAGAATATAGATCTGATAGCCGAGGGGTTCGGTGACTGTTCCGCAGAAACGATCATAAATGAGGCCAGCATTACCGCACATGTACCAGATTATTACACCTGTAGCACGGTTAATAAACCCACTGGCGGTTGTGTAATTAGCCATATAATAGAGATTGATACTGAGCCAGCAGACGTTGTATTCCTGATTGATAACTCAGCTTCGATGGGTTCAGTGATTTCTGATTTGAGGAACAATGTAAGAACTTTTGCTGAGATTCTTTCACAGGGCAACAGTGAGAATCTTCGCCTTGGCGGAGCAACAATCCGTGTAGACGACTATCTAACCAGGAATGTTGACCTAACTTACAGCATTGATGAGTTTAGTGCGTGGATTGATGCTATTCGAACGGATGGAGCACCGACGTATCCATTTGATGCTATAGCATGGGCCGCCGATCACTTTGAGTGGAGAGATGACGCGCATAGGATTATTATCCTAGTAGGTAATGATGATGTTGGTGGGGACAAAGAGAATGCTATTGAAAGAGTAGCCGCTAACAGCGTTGAACTTTACGTTTTTCATGACAATAACGAAACCAATTCTATTGGAACACACTTGGCTGACTATTTCTCTGGTACCAAACTTCTAAAATTCGCGCAGTTTCTAACTGTTGTGAAAGATAGCTGGTCACCAAAGGAGTGTGTTGATGCTGCCGTAGCGACATTAGAAGAGTTTTGTGAAGGAAGTTACACCCCAACTCCTACTACCGATGATGATTGTGTCAATATCAGTGGTTTTGAGGTATGTAGAGGCGACCCAATATACGAGAGGTTAGATGAGCCTCCAGTTCCTAATGTTCCAAAGCTGGCGAGTACAGTTGATGTTTCCGCGCTCCAATGTGATTTCAATAGGGGGCAGGGCACTTGTTGGACAGACCCCCAGGGAAACGAGCAATGTCTTGAAAACTATCAGGACGTTGATCAATGTCAGGAATACGAAGATAACCCACAGTGCGGATATATTAGTTCCGAGTGTGTCGATGGTGCGACCGGCAGCGAAGGAACCTGTTACGTATATAAAAACAAGTACGACTGCGGTGAAGATGTTGAGGTTCCAACCTTAGAAAAGGAAACACAGTATCAGTGTGGAGGCCCCATAAGCTGTATGGGTGATGAGTGCTTGGATGTCACCACGACACAAAGCACGGACTTTGCGCGTGCTAGCGCGCTACTGAATGCTGCCCAGTTCATGACACAGGATATGTCCTGTGAGGACGTAACAGGAGAGACCAATGTTTATTGCCGAGCCTTTAGCGGCGAGGCCGGTGAGTGCAAGATCGCGGTAGGTGGTGTTCAGGATTGTTGCGAGCAGCCATCCAACGTTAGCTTGGCTGACTACCTAACGATGATTACTTCGGTACCGAAGCTTGATGGCGCGGTGTTGGCACTGGAGGACACCAATGTCATCAAGAGCTCGTATCAGACCTTGCGCCAGCCAGTAATGAATGCCTGGACCGAGGTTTCAAAACCATTCACCAGCCATATGGATAATATCTCTGGAGCTGTCGAAGAAATCTGGTCACCCATCGAGGAACTAAAACAACAGCTCATCGAAAAGCTCAAAGAGCAGGCAAAGAAAATGTTGCAGGATGTCATGGGAAGCCTGGCTCAAGACAGTGCAACGGAAGCTGCTGCTACTGCCGCAGCTGATCAGGCAGCCGAAGAAATGGTGAATGAAATGGCGACACAAGCTGCGTCGATGCTTGGGGCCGCTATGACGATCTACACGATATATGTTGTGGCAGTGGCTATCATTCAAATTGTGTGGGCCTGTGAGCAGGCGGAGCTGGAGATGAACACAAAGCGAGCCCTGAAGAGCTGCACCTACGTAGGTTCATATTGCAAGACAGAAGTGCTTGGCGCATGCATCGAGGAGCGCGAGGCGTATTGTTGCTTCAACTCTCCTCTTTCACGGATCGTTCAAGAGCAGGTGCGTTCGCAGCTGGGAACTGATTTTGGTGATGCAGAGAGCCCTCAATGCGAAGGTATACCGCTAGATGAAATTTCGAGCATTGATTGGAGCCAAATAGATTTAACAGAGTGGCTTGGGATTCTGGAGCAAAATGGGCAATTGCCATCGGTTGATAATGTCTCTATGGATGCTCTGACTGGTTCAGGAAGCGTGTTCAACATTGACGGTGATCGTCAACCGGCTGATCAGCGAGCCATGGACCGAGTCGATGATATCGACGTGGATGCAAAACGCAGAGAGGCTATGGAAATGATCCAAATAGACCCTGGGGATGGCACTTGAAATCTAAGAGCATACGTAATTGCGCAAAAAAGCCCGGATCTTTGGTTCCGGGCTTTTTTATAGGCACTGTTCAATCATGCTTTGGGAATAACAAACAGCTTGGCTTCGCCTTCGTTCAGTATATAGGGAAAGCCGATAACCTCACCGTCTTCCATAGCAACTTTGCCCGGAGCGAGATACAAGTACGTCCACTCAGGCAGGTGCTTGCTGATAGTGGCATAGAGCTTGTCCTGCGGTACGGTGCTGTCGTCGCTGATCAGTAGATTCAGCCGCTGATACTTGCGGCCATGGCCGGAAGAGAAGATGTAGCGATGTTCTTCGGTGCCTGTGATGAAGGCCGGGGAGGCCGCGGTATGGGGTTCGAAGATTTTGGCTCGGACGCGGCAAAGGTCCTCGGCCTTGGTCACACCAGCCTGGTAAGCGGGGCATTGCCAGTCACTCTTGATGAACTGAATGACCAGTGTGCCGTTCTTGTCGTATATGATCTCGTGCTCAGCTCCAACCTCATCCATCGCTGCCCCCACAGAATCTTTCACATGTGAAAGAAATTTGAGTTGTGCCTCTTTGGCGGTGGCGGCATCTGTCATCGGCATCCAAGCCATAAGGCTGTTGCGAGCGCCATGGGAGTCAGGCTCCACCAGTTCACTCAAAAAGTTGACCCCTGCGGTTTGCCATTTAGTCATGCCAAGCTGGGGGAGAGATAACCGGCACCAACGAAGCCGACTTTGAGCATGGATTCTGTGATCGAGCCTATGCTGTCTGCGGGCACCTCAGTGTCCCTGATGTCCGTAACGAGACCACCGGCCTGGGCGATGTTGTATGCTTCGCTGCGGTTGTCATTGTAGGTGGTTGTAGATGTGCTGGTGGCACAACCAAAGAGGGTGGCTGTGGACAGTAGAGTAGCGACAGTGAGCAGTTTCTTCATTGGGTCGTTTCCATCTGAGTAATGTGATTCCGCTTCTGATTCCATATTACCACGGCATCAGAATATGCAACCGTGAGAGAAAAACAGATAAAAAAATCCCCTCCGTAGAGGGGAAATAGCCTTGGAAGCTACGCGGTCTACGCTGCTTCGGCCCCGCTGGAAGACTCCTTGCTGCCTTTTTTGGAACTCTTGGCCCCATCTTCATTGTCCTGCACATCAGCTTCGCTGGACAGCTCAGGGTCGGTCGTCTCCTGCTCGGGAGCAGCCTCCGCTACTTCCTTGTCCTTGCCCTTCGAGTGCGCAGAGATTCGAGCACGTTTCTCCATGCCGATGATTCGGCCTGCCAGCTTAATCAGGCGTTGCTGCCACTCGTATGTTGCATCAGAGCGCTGCTGGCTGCTCAGGATGCTGTTGAGCCAAAGGGTATCGACAAGGCTCATGAGTTCGTCCAGGTTGCGAATGAGGCGGGCAATCTGGGCGATCTGCGGTGAAGTGATCTCAATGGAGTATTCCGTGGGGGCACTGTATCCAGGGACAGCTTCGATGCCGTTATCAGACATGACCTTCTTGAGCTGCTCCATGGCTTTGGCCATGTCCTCAGCTACCCGCTCGATATGGCCTTGGACGATCTCCTCCACCTGATTAATTTCTGTCTGGTCACCGATAATTCGCAAGATCACGTCCAAGGAGAAGAGGGCGTTGGAAACACGGTCGAAACTGCGCTCCATAACACGCTGCGCCTGAAGGCTGTTCACGGTAAGCTTCTGGCGAAAGACCGGACGAGAATAGGGCTGACGATTCGCTTGAGGCTGCTGAGGCTGTTCGCTCTGTGCGGTTGCTGCTTCTGCCATGGTGTATCTCCGTCATTTGGGCGATAAGTAAACGCACCTTGAAGCGTACTGACTAAGTTGTTGGGAGCAGAAACGTCTTTCCGCCCAAAAAGGACAGATAGAGCGTTCTACCCAAAAAAATTTTGGGGTATAGTGAAGTCTCTAAGTCGCTCGGCGACTAGATGAGATAGCTGGTCTCTAGAAACAAACAGCAGTTTGAATGAACGCCGTATGGCGCAGGTCTTCATAACCTTCCCATTCCGGGGGTATCCCCGGTATCGGGTGGTACTCCCGATCAAGTCAGGAGTAATCACCATGCAATTTCTTCTATTTGTAGTCGCTCTCGCTGTCGTTGTTGGCATCGTTGGGTTCGGAGCTTGGGCTTTTGCTCGGGCATTCGTCTACCTCAGTCACCAATCGCATCGAGGTATCGTGTTCGCGCTGGATCGGATGCTTGTCCCGACCGTACACCTCGCCAAGAGGACCTTCGCGTTTGCACGATCTGCTACACGGTCTGTAGAGGCCGTCATCGTTCAACGAGCTTCTGCCGAACAGACTGAAAAGTCTGTTGAGGCTGAACCGGCTCCGGTTCAGATGCCGAAAAGATCTGAATCTGAGGTGGACTGGGATGTTTATGACATTCCAACTTATCTGCGCCGGGGTAAGTCCCTTGTGTGGTAAACAATTGGATCGCCCTTGACGATTCTTCTTTTCTAATCAAAACCCATTGGGGGCAACGTTCCCCGATGGGGGTGTTGCCCCCTCAATATGAGGAACAACACCATGGAACTTGTAATCGCAGCTTGCGTGATCTCTGGCTGGTATGTTGCCAAGCCGTTCCGTAAGATCGCCCGCGATCTGGGGTACTGATAACCAGAGGAGGGGGACATCCCCCTCCTTCTCGCCATCGGGCCTTTTGGCCCATCCTCCAAACAGCATTCCGGCAGTGTTGTTTGGTGGGTGGGCCAAGAGGAAACGGAAATGCATGGCGATATTCATGTGTACGATGATGATGCTGGAATACTGTATTTGGCTGACGGGCGGGAAATTAGCGTGAACCCGAGATGCTTCTCCAGTGTGGATCAGGCGATCCGCGAACTAGCGAAGTGGGCGAAAGGTAGGAACCTGATCGGAGCCGACGACGATGTTGCAGCATTTGTCATCTGAGGAGGGGCGGTCCCAGCCGGGGCCGTCCATCCGCACACTCAGTAAGTCTGCTTCCCAATGAAGTGAGTCATTGGAAAGCAGATTTTGCTCTCGCTGAGAGCGAAAAGTAGGTAGCTGGCCTCTGAAAACAAACAGTAGTCGAACTTACCCCACCGTGGGCGTACTGGCCCGGTGGGGGACTGGTGCGCCCTGATTGCGAATATTAGGAGTGCTCCAATGACTGAGATTGTTAAATATTCAATCCGCAAGGCGTTTGCTATGGATGGTGTCCCCGAGGCGGTAACGACTCTTGGATATGCTCCCAGCGCAGACCCCTTTATCCCGTCAAAAGACGACAACTATGTTTTCCGGAAAGAGCTTATTCGTGAGGTTTCCGCCTTTCTGAAGAGTCCTTTCGGAGATGCGTTGTATGTCACCGGACCTACCGGCTCCGGTAAAACTTCCGGTATCACCGAGGTCGCGGCTCGCCTGTGCTGGCCGGTTCAGCAAATTACGGCAAACGGCCGTATGGAGCTGACCGACCTGATCGGGCATCATGCTTTGGTCTCGCCGAAGCCGGGTGAATCTCCCGTCATGCAATTCATGTATGGCCCCTTGGCTGTCGCCATGAAGAAAGGACATATCCTTCTCATCAACGAGGTGGATTTGGCTGATCCAGCCGAACTTGCAGGCCTCAATGATGTCCTGGAAGGTCGTCCCCTGGTTATCGCTCAAAATGGTGGTGAAATCATCAAGCCGCACCCGATGTTTCGTGTGGTCGTCACTGGCAACTCAACGGGTTCCGGTGATGCCTCTGGTCTGTACCAGGGGTGATGATGCAAAATCTCGCCGCCATGGATCGTTATCGCTTTATTGAGGTCGGCTATGCCGACGAGACTACCGAGCTGGGTATTCTTGGCAGAGTAGTCCCCACGCTCAATGAAGGCATCCGGAAAGGGATGGTGAAGACTGCCAATGAGATTCGGAAGCTCTTCATGGGCGAGAACGGCGATGATGGACAGATTGGCGTCACGATGTCTACGCGAACTCTGGTTCGCTGGGCAAAGCTCACTCTCCAGTTCCGGGGGCTCCGAATACGCTCAGATATGCGTTGGAGCAAGCACTGCTGATCCGCTCTGCTAAAGAGGAAGGTGAGGCAATCCTGCGTATTGCGAAGGATGTGTTTGGTGACCAATGGCGTTAAGGAGAGCGATATGGCCGATAACTTTGCAGTGTCAGAACAGCTCGATCCAAAACTTCAGCCAGACCGTCTGGACGAGGCGATGGTAAACGCAGTCGAGTCTGACTCTGATGCGGAAGAACGTACCCTGGGTACGGCAAATTGGCTCATCTCGCCGCCCAAGGCAATGCAGCAGGAGGATGCCAAGCGGCTCCTCCTGGGGTTCATCACGGGAGTCTTCGTGAAGAGCAGCAAGGCCCTGGGATTCGAGGTTGAGATGAAGAAAGATTCAGACTCACCCGTACCAGATGTCTTAATGGCATCGGTTGGTGGATTTGAATTAAAGGTTTGCTCGACGTTCGGAGAAAACACCTTGCACCCAAGCACGTTGGAGGGTGCAGGGGAGATCACTTCGGCGCACGGGCACCGGCCATTGCTCATGATGATCTGCTTGCAAGAGCGGTTCCAGCTTGAGTGGCCGGATGTAACTGAGCCGCTGGTCACGCTTTGTGATGAGCAAGGCAACACCATCAGCTATTCCAACTTCAACTCATTGGAAAACGCCATCGAGCGGATGGGATTCGACTATGAAACTGTTCGGAGTGATGCCGTGAAACTCGGCCTGGCTACTGAGCAAGTTAATTGGTCTGAGATCCAGTCCGATATCGAAAACTGCTTCTTTTGATCAGTGTCAGGGGACGCCTCGGCGTCTCCTGACATCCCTTCTATCTAACCCCAGTCGGGGGCGCCTGCCCCTTAGGGGCCATGGTGTCCCCTCCTTACCAATGTTCCGTTGGAACAGGAGAAATACCATGGCAGATAGCAAATCCCTTGTTACGCGAATCGCCTCGCGATATGGCGTGGACAGCAACAAGTTCTTCGAAACGCTGAAGGCAACGGCGTTCAAGCAACGGGACGGTTCGGCCCCTTCTAATGAGCAGATGATGGCTCTGTTGGTTGTTGCTGAGCAGTACAACCTGAATCCATTTACTCGGGAAATCTACGCGTTTCCCGACAAGCAAAACGGAATCATCCCTGTGGTGGGTGTTGACGGTTGGAGTCGCATCATCAATGAGCATTCTCAGTACGATGGCGTCGAGTTCGTGTACTCGGACAGCATGGTCAAGATGAAGAGTGCCAAGGTGGAGTGCCCCGAGTGGATAGAGACCGTGATGTACCGTAAGGATCGGTCGCGTCCAATCAAAATCAGGGAGTTCCTTGATGAAGTGTACCGAGAACCGTTCAAGGGCCATGGTAGCAACGGTCCCTACACCGTTGATGGCCCCTGGCAGACTCACACCAAGCGTCAGCTTCGTCACAAATCACTGATCCAGTGCGCCCGCGTAGCCTTTGGGTTCTGTGGGATCTACGATCAGGATGAAGCGGAGCGCATCCGTGAGATGGAGCAGGCCGCAGCCATTAACCCGGCTGTTGCCAGTCTGACTCATGTGAAGGAGGAAGCTTCTCGGCAGCCGCTTCAGATCGATCACCAGAAAATGGATCCGATCTTGCAGAAACTGGCAACCCGTGCAGTCCAGGCAAACGCTTGGAGTGCCGCACACCAGTATGCTGAAGAACGTTTCAAGGGTGCAGAGCTGGAATACGCCACTCAGTTCCTGCGTGACAGAGAACTGGATGCGATGGAGCCACCTGAGCCGAACTACGGCAACCAAGACGCCGAGGGGCAAGGTAACGCTACTTTTATCCCGGCAGAAGGCCACCGAAATGCCGCTGAAGAGCCGCCCTTACCCGGAGAAAATGACTTCTTTGGTGACGAAGGGGAGGGCGAACAGCTGTGAATCATCCCCCTGATGGGAGGGAGTCTCCCCCCTGTTAGGGGGATCTCCCCTGAACCAAAGGAGAGATCCATGAAAATTATCAACTTGTCTCAACGAGACGATGATTGGTTGGAATGGCGCCGAGGTGGCATCACTGCTACCGACGCGACCATTCTACTTAACCGGTCACCGTACAAAACTCGGTGGCGACTCTGGGCAGAGAAAACGGGCTATGCTCGTGAGGTCGATCTAAGTTTGAATCCCCTGGTTCGCCGTGGGGTACAGAACGAAGACAAGGCCCGTCAGGCATTTGAAGCGAAGCACAATGATTTGCTTCTTCCTGCCTGCGTTGAATCTGCACAGAACCCTCTCATGCGAGCCTCTTTGGATGGTTTAACTGGAGATGGGGAGCCTGCCGAGCTGAAGTGTCCGAGCGAGAGCGTCTGGAAGGACGTTTGTGCGAACGGCGTCAACAGCAAGCCTTATCAGCTCTACTACGCACAGGTTCAGCATCAATTGCTGGTTACTGACGCGGCAAAGGGTTGGTTGGTGTTCTGGTACGAAGGTGAAATCCGGGAGTTTGTGATTACTCGTGATGAAGCCATGCTCAATGAACTGCTGGTGCAAGCCAAGGAGTTCTGGCAACAAGTGCTGGAACGTAAGGAACCCGAGAAAGATCCTGAGCGCGATCTGTATATCCCCCACGGGAAGCAGGCAGAGAGATGGATCAGTGCAGCAGAGGAATACCGAATCTATGATGCTGAGATTCAGGAGCTAAAACAGCGACTGAGCGAGCTTCAGGATAAGCAAAAGCCTTTACTGGACGACATGAAGTCACTGATGGGTGAATACTTTCACGCTGACTACGGCGGCGTGATGGTGACTCGCTACAAGGTGGCTGGTCGGGTGAACTATAAAAAGCTGCTTGAAGAGAAGGCGTCCGGTGTTAAGCCTGACGATATCGACAAGTACAGAGACGAAGCTGGCGAACGGTGCCGTGTCACGGTGACCGATTCGGTCAAGCCACGGTACATAGTAGACGAGGAGGTGCTTGCACCGCTCGACTACATGTCGGAAGAAGTCGAATCCTCTTATTTTTAGAGGTGACTGGTCTGGGGGCGTAATGCCCCCTTTTCCGCGTAGATTCATCAGTGAGTCTATGATGGAAAGGCGGTTTACTCTCAACGAGAGTGAAGTGAGGTAGCTGGCCTCTCCAAACAAACAGCACATACCACACCCATATCCCAGCGTCCATGCGGCCAAGGGAACCCATCTTAGTGCATTGCTTTCCCTAACAGGGGAGAGTCCCTTAATCATATCTCCCTCGGGAGAAATCAAAGCAAGTCCATTGGCCCCTGACGGGAGCTGGTGGACCTTACTCATGGAGGCAATTTATGAATAGCGCATTGTCAGATTCATACGACGACCGCGTGGTAATACCTGACGCTCAGATGAGCCTTTTTGGTCTCGAACCGAAAGACATCATTGCGCGTCAACCAGCCATGCCGGGAGTGTTTTTCGACGCTCCCGACATCGAACTTGATTACGACATCGCTGTAGTCTGCATGTCCGGTGGTAAAGACTCGCTGGCGGCGCTCAAATACCTTTTGGACCGAGGCTTCCCGGCGTCCCGGATAGAGCTGTGGCACCACCTGGTAGATGGACAGGAGGCCGCCGAGAGCTTTATGGATTGGCCGTTCATTGACGACTATTGCGTAAAGCTGGCGGATGCGCTCAATATGCCACTGTACTTCTCATGGCTAAAACATGGTTTTAAGGGAGAGATGCTCAAGCACAACTCCCGGAGCCATTCACACATGGTCGGTACACCGGATGGCATTGTTGAGTTAATCCGCAATGCAGCTAAGGAAGCAACTCGACGCAAATTCCCGCAACAAGCGGCCAGTCTTCAAACCCGCTGGTGCTCCAGTGCATTGAAGATAGATGTAGGCCGCAGGGCTGTAACTTGCCAAGAACGATTCATCGACAAAAAGGTGTTGTTCGTGACAGGGGAGCGGCGCGAGGAATCTAGCAATCGCGCTAAGTACAATCAGTTGGAGCCACATTCAACTGATACTGTTCGCAAAAGTGCGAGGCCGCTGAAACCGCGTCATGTTGATGCGTGGAGGCCGGTACTACACCTGAGCGAAGAGGAAGTGTGGCAGATGCTCTGTGACTGGCGCATCAATCCTCCCGTGCCATACCGGCTCGGGTGGGGGCGATCCAGTTGCCAGACCTGCATCTTTAACGGTGACCGTATATGGGCAACCATAGAGCACTACTGGCCGGAGCGAGCCCAAGCGATTTCTCAGTATGAGGAAGAATTCGGGACCGCTATTAGCCGGAACGGCAAAACTGTCATCGAGAGAGCGGCAATGGCAGAGCCCTTGGAAATTGCTGACGAGCAGGCACTTCGCCAGGCAAGTCGCAATGAGTACGAGCTGCCAATCTTTGTCCCAGAGAAACAACCGTGGATGCTGCCTGCTGGCGCGTATAGCGGGTTGTCGGCTGGGGCAAACTGACCCATCAATCCTGCCCTTCGGGGCAGGATTTCTGCTTTGCGCCCGAAAACGGCGATTACAGCGTGGCACCCCCTTTAATGCTGGGGTAATATGAAAATAAGCCTGTTTCCCAAGTCGTTCTGGCTGTTTCGAGCCAAATAACTTGGAAAGCAGGTTTTACTCTCCACGCGAGAGTGAAAGAGGCAGCTGGCCTCTGAAAACAAACAGCATTTGAACTTACCCCACCTGGGCGTACTGGCCCGGTGGGGGACTGGTGCGCCCTTTACACCCGTAAGGAGTGCATCATGAGCAACACTGTCCAACATCTCGACAGCCTTTGTGTTATCCATGTCGATTTCGACATCTGGAGTGGACAGACCCGTCTGACCCCTGCTGATTTGAAGCTGGGTGAGGGTGGTGAAATCCCCCTGAGAAGGTGGCACAGCTTGGCTCGAAGAAGATCTGTGATCCGGCAAAGCTCAAAGGCTTCAATCGCCTGAAAACAGAAACCCGTCGCTTGCTGTTAAGTTACGGTATGCCGTTCATGAACGGTTTTGCTGTACCTGCCAGCAAAGCAGACGATATCTGCGACAAGCTCAATAACATCAGTGCTGAGTTTGATGCGTTAAAACAAAACTTCATCATAGGCTACAACGCCGCTGTTGAAGAGTGGATTCTTGAAAACCCGGAGTACGAAACTGCGATTCGTGCGGGAGCCCTCCCGAGGTCTACTGTCGAAAGGCGGATTGGCTTTGAGTATCAGGTCTTCATGATCCAACCCATCAGTGACGACGATGCAACGGCTAAGAGCCTGAGCCGCAAGGTTGAAAGCCTCGGTCGAGACCTTCTGGATGAAGTCACTGAAGAGGCCACCAAGTTCTTTTCCAAGAACCTGTCTGGTCGAGAAGAATGCGGTGTTACCACTCGCATCACGTTGAAGAATATCCGCGACAAAGTTGATGGCCTGTCGTTTCTTAACGGCGCCTTCATCCCGCTGGTCAACCTGCTGGATGAAACATTGCGTGGGTATGAGCAACATGCTCAGGGCCGTGTAGTCAAAGCGCCTTTCTTCTACCAGGTAGTTGCAGCCGTGCTCATCATGAGCGACCGGAAGCGTATTGAAGAATATGCCAACGGTGCTGTAACACTTGCCGGCATGACTGAATCAGTGACCCCTGAGCATCGCGCAAAGGGAGCTGAGGACGCAAGTGCGCAAGAAAGTACCATCCAACCGGACGGGAAGGCGGCGGAGGGCGAGAGCCTCTCCTACCAGCCGCTGACGCCTGAAGAACGGGGAGAGGTTGTCGGAAACGAGAAAGCCGAGGGCATATCGACCCAAGGTAAAACCGTTGAAGCCGCAAACAGTGAAGAGCCCCCGATTGAGGATCTCGACGCTGATATGGACAGGTTCTTCCAGCAATTCTCTGGTGATGTCGAAGCTAAGGCTTCGGCGGTGCCGGAAGCCGTCGAAACGAAAGCCCCACAACAAGCTGAGGTTGAAGAAACGGCAGCGCCGGAGGCAGAACCTGATGTTGTAAACGAGCCGGAGTATGCGGAATCTGAGCCAGCGAGTGCTGGTGGAGAGGAAGCACATCCGGTAATGCCTGATACGTCGGACGACGAAGATTTCTACTTCTGACGTTAAGGCAACCCAACCCCGGAGGGGCAGCCACCCCTCTTGGGGGTGGCATGTCTCTTCGTCCCTTTCTGTGAAGGAGAAAAGACATGTCAAAACGCAAAACCATTTACAGCGCACTTCCGATCGTGGCTGCGGCTTACGGCGAGAAGTTCGGAGTGAAAGTTGCCATCGGCGGCGATACTGCCTACACCGATGGCAAGACTATCGTGGTTCCTAAGATCCCCGACAACTATCCGAATATGGATGCGGTCTGGGGGTATCTCGCTCACGAGGCAGGTCATGTACGTTTCACTGACTTCACGGTGAATCGTCGTCCTGGTCTTCATGCAGACCTCTCGAACGTGTTTGAGGACTGCCGGATCGAGAGAGGTATGATTGGTATTTACCCCGGTACAGCGCAAACCCTGAGTGAAGTGGCTCGATACATGGCCCAAGCTGGTCATTATCAGCACGTCACGAAGGACAGCTCACCGGCCTCCATCCTGGAGGGGTTCTGCCTCTATTGGCTGCAATCGCAGGCAGTTGGTCAGACCGTGTTACAGCCATACTTGGATTCTGCCAAGGTGGCACTAGAAGAAACTTTCCCGCGTGGCGTTGTTGTTCGTCTCAATGCCCTCCTGCGCAAAGTGGTGGATGCTCAGTCCACGGCTGAAGCTGTCGCTCTTACGGAAGAGGTCATGAAGATGCTCGAAGAGGAGAAAGAAAAGGAGGAGAAAAAGCAGCAACAACAGCAACAACAGCAACAACAGGCGAATCAGGGTCAGCAACAGCAGCAGGGCTCCAACGATTCGTCTGATGGGCAAGGCGACTCCCAAGGGCAACAGGGCCAGCAGGACCAGAAGGACGGCCAGGAGATCAGCAGAATAGTGCTGATCAAGCGCAGGGCGACCAGAAAGGTGCTTCCGGGCAGCAGCTTGGAAATGCGGGCAAGGATGACCCGAAGGAGCAATCCACAAACCAAGCTCAGTCAAACCCGACTGGTTCGGACAATGCTTCATCGCAATCCGGGAACGGAGACAAAGGTGAGCAAAAGGACGGATCTGCCCAAACCCGAGGAGGGGCTGGCGATAACAAGGCAAAAAACGCCGCTGAAGTGATTCGGCAGGTGCTAAATGCCAAAGGCGATGAGCTGCTCGGAGACGCGCACAAATCACTGAAGGCAGAGCTGGAAAGATCGGCAGAGCAGGGTGGGGACACTCACTACCAGACGGTTCGGAGGGCGGTGGAAGCACCGAAACATCCGATGGGCCGTCAGCTGGTCGATTCCGTTAAAAGCACCACATCGAAAATTCGGAGCCAGCTCTATGGCTTGGTGCAAGCCAGCCAGCGAACTGGAAACCGAAATAGGCGGTCAGGGAAGCGCCTGGATACCCGTAGCCTCCATCGTGTGGTTGCCGGTGATACTCGGGTGTTCCGTTCTCCTGTAGAGCGGCAGCGACCGAACACAGCGGTCCATATCCTGGTGGATATGAGCGGATCAATGAGGAGGATAGTCAGCTCTGAAGCGCAAGGGAAAACCCGCGAACAGGTGGCGAGGGAGTCTGCTCTTGCACTGGCGCTGGCGTTGGAACCAATCCCTGGGGTAAACCCTGCTGTGACCTACTTCTGCGGTGACAGTAGCCAACCGGTCTTCAGTGTTGTGAAGCATGGGGAGAATGTTCTTAACCAATCTGGGCGTTTTATGCTTGGTTCAAGAGGCAACACGCCGATGGCTGAGGCCATCTGGTACGCGGCCTATGAACTGAGCAAGACCAGAGAGGATCGGAAAGTGATGATTGTTGTGACCGATGGACAGCCCAACCGGGTTGCCCCGTGCCAGGCAGTCATCGACCTGTGCGAACGCAGTGAGATTGAAATGGTCGGCATTGGCGTCGAAACCTCAGCCGTGTCTTCTTTGTTCCAAAAGAACATCGTGATTGACGATGCGGCTGAGCTGCAACGGACCCTGTTCAGGCTGATGGAGCGGTCATTGACCGCGAGCGCAGCCTGACAGGGAAGTGAAACAGGGCGGCTTTTCCCGGACGGGGAGGGGCGCCCAGCTACCCTAGAGGGGGGAATTATGCACGTAAATCGTGTGACAGGCCCGTACTCCGCAATCATCGATGGCAAGGCTACCAGCCTTGCAGGTTGCAGCAATGCCACCGAGTGCGTCGGAGCACGTCACTGCCTACGCAGTCTGGCCATACTGAAAGTCCGCGTGCCTCACAACCCGAGTGGCGACGACAAGTGCCGCTTTCAGATACCAACGGCGATGCGGTAAAGAGCGGGGCATCACGCCCCGCCTCTATTCAAACAGTTCTTTTTCTTTCGACGTTGCCATCACCCCACCTTGTGCGCCCAGAAAAGGCAAAACTAGCGTGGCGCCAAACTCTTTTCTTGGGTTAATATCGTGTGAACTTTGCTTCCCACGATGCTTTAACTTTCACATGTGAAAGATTTAGAGCCTCTTGGAAAGTATGGTTTTGCTCTCTTGGAGAGCGAAGGTGAGATAGCTGGTCTCTTGAAACAAACAGCAATTCAATCAACCCTCATGGGGCACATCAGCCCTGTGGGGGCCTGGTGCGCCCCGAATTTTTAGAGTTAGGAGACGCACTATGACCCATCACGTAGATCATCTTGATCGCATTAAAGCCACTATGGAAACCGTAGCGGCTTCCCTCAAGCTGCCTGAGTATTACCGTAACGATCTAGCCATGGACTTCGATTCACTGAATCGGTTCAACGGCACAAAGCTCGTCTGGCTGCTGAGAACCTGTGGTACCGTCTTGGTGCCCGCGAAACTCGGTGTAGATCCGGGATACATCACGCACTGGCTGTGGGGTAATCACGGCCAAGAAGTCGTGCCCTTCATTGTCGATACCCAGACCGGGATCGTCGAGAAGACGACGTTCGAGAAAGCGGAAAAGCTCATCATGGAGCAGCCCTGCAACCTCAGCTCCGCCATGCCTCGGGAAGCATTGATCGAACAGGTCAACGCCGTCCTGGAGCGTGGATGTGAGCAGCGGATCTGGGGCGTGTTTGAGTCACCCAACTCGGTGCCAGCCGTTGGTGGATGGAGTGAGTGGCAAGCCTACTTCAGCTCCACAGGCAACCGTCTGATGGCTGATTTTTTGGGCCGAGCCATTCGTTTTGCAAACATTGGGACTGGCGCCAAGGCTTCCTGAGAAGGTAGGCAACGATGATCGAGGTAATGAAGCGAAAGGAATTGGGAGTAGCTGCTATCACTCTCGATGGCAATGCATAACCGTCCTCTGTAACCACCCTTTCGGGGCCACACAGCCCCGAGGGGGTAGTGGCCTCCATGGCCAATGGAGACCATCCAATGATGAACAACCTTTCTGCTCTTGAGTCTGTCCTGTTCGATGACAGATCGGTGCGGCAACTGCTGGGTTCGTTTAACCAGAACGAGATGCAGCAGCTGTCCGGGGAAATTTACGCAAAGCTCTACTGGAGAAAGCGTAAGCCGGATTGGTACAAAGACGACAGCAACAGGCTGTTTGCAAGACTTCGCCAGGTGCAGCGCATCGTCAAGAAGCGACTGAAGACTGGTAACGTCAAACCAGAGCTGACCGAAAACGGTTGTGTGATGGAACGTTTCAACTTCCCGCTTGGGGACAGCCTGGACTTCTGTCAGCGATTTCTTCGCCATCCCGGATGGCAAGTCGTATTACTCGGGTCGTCTCATCCGTATTGCCCACGAGAAGCTGCTCGTGTTTCGTCGGGACGGTGCTTCATCGTTGGTGTTTCTGATAGAAGCCCAGCGAAGAGCAGTGAACATGGTGGCAACCACTTGGAAGGCCGCTGTGCGCCGTGTGCTTCAGGGGAAGACGCTGAAGCTCGATGAGATTTATGCGCGTATGGAACCGTTCGCAAAGCACCGTCAGAACAATCATTGGCAAGCCAAGATTCGTCAGGTGCTTCAGGACGAGCGATTCTTCAACCGCATTGAGACCGGCGTATATGCGCTGGCTGAATAATTGCCCAACAACCCTGTGGGGGTGACGCCCCGCACGGGATAGTCATTCCCCTTTGATCTGGAGAATGACTATGGAAATCCAACTTAGCGCCAGCAGCGAAACATTGCTGGCCCAGATGGAGAAAAGCAGCATTCCGGTGGAAACGCACTGTCGTAGCGGAATCTGCGGGATGTGTCGAGCGAGGCTTCTGAAAGGTAAGGTAGCTTACCAGAAAGAACCTTTGGCCTGTCTTTCAATGGGCGAGGTTTTGGTGTGCTGCGCAAAAGCGGTCACCGATGTCTTGCTGGATGTATGAGCTGAACTAAAACCCTGCCGGGGCGTTGCCCCGGTGGGGCGCATCCCGGCTTACCCTACGTGGAGAGTCGTGATGATGAAATTGAATAAGAGGTCTGCCAGAGAGGATGAGAAGGAAGGTGTGATCCGCACCATCAAGTGGTGCAAAGCAAACAATCTTCTCCTAGCAGGACTGCCATACCGGGACGATCTTGCGGGGAGCTCCGGGATTTTTTGGAGGCTATAACGCCTCCGGGAACCTCAAACGAGCACCTTAGGCAAGCAATCCGCGAGGGGTACCAAGAGCGTGATGTTGTCCATCATGGCATTCTGGAATGCCCTCTCCGCTGGTTCATGGAAGCCGATGGGAAAACCTTTGACCGGGAGCTGATCCACAATTACGTGGTAGCTTACGGTCGTGGCGGACCCTCAAGCGAAGCCTATGAACTGGCCGAGAAATGGTTTTGGCAGGGGAAGGCGGAGTCCGACATTGCGTTTGAGATTTTTTTCCGGGGACTGACTGTACAGGAAGAGGTCGAGCAAAATGGAGGCTGACAGCCCGCGTCCAGATATGTTTGTGCCTGCGTGTGGTGGTACAGAGAAGCCGTTTACCGTCAGTGGTCGGCGATGGCTTTATGCATATCACCCGCTTAGTCAGAGGCATTGCTACCTCGACCTGGACAGCAACAAGCCTGTTTGGAACCGGAGCTTTCATCCTGCCTTTCACCCTGAGCTGGAGTTCGTGGACGAGCCCGCCGATGCAATCGCTTATCCCGGAGCCTCTGGTGATGAAATGATCGAGAATCTCTACTGGTAACCAGGTAGTCATCTCTGCAACCGGCGGTGACCCTCATGCAACTTGAAACTAACCCATAAGGGGCCTTCTCACCCCTTGTGGGGATGAATGGGCCTCTCCTTTACCGACTAAACCGGGAAAGCGTGCAGCTTATCAAGCATTAAGTTTGTAGCTTCATGGCTTACTGCAACCCCAAGGGGCTCGACTCCCTTGGGGGATCTCGGGCCTCGACGGCATACAGAAGGAGATCCCCATGGATGCAGTGCGTCTGTCTCTTCCTATATATCGCGAGGAAGTGCAACTGGAGCTCGACTTGTTCGGTTCGACCGAGCCAAGCAAGCCAGCCAAAGTCATCCCGTTTGAGCCACGGTTCGAGTGGGATGAAAAAGCCATATTCGAGCTCCGTGAGGGGCTGTTATGGCATAGCCTGAAAGTCCTGGCAGATGGTAGAGCCGGAGAGGGTATAAAGCAGGAAACGATGGAATGGTTGATGTCGGACGACATACACCCGTTCTCCTTCGTTGTCTGTTGTTCGGAGCTGGGATATTTGTCATCAGAGCTCCGAGAACAAACCCTCGCAGTGCTTCATCAACAGGAAAGGGCTAAGGTTAGGGAAAGCCGTCAGGCATGACCCTGGGTTGGCGTTGGAGAGTGCCAATGAGCTTCTCTCTGGCGCTTTCCGGGTCTCTTTAATCTTTCACATGTGAAAGAAACAGAGTGACGCGGAAAGCGTCTGAGGCGCTTTGTGTGATAGCTGGTCACCTAAAACAAACAGCACGAAACGTAATCCCATGGCTAGCGCTGTGGGCCTTCCTGAGTGAACAGGCGACATTGCCCTGCGGGACAGACTCCCGTAAGGGACGATGCCTTGCCAGGGCTTCCTACCAATGGGGGCTCTACGGTCACAATCACCTGCACTCATACAGAGATTCGATCCCATTCAGGGCGTTCGATCATCAGTGTGGTGGGGGCTCCCGTTGCTACCGAACGGAGGAAGTATGTATCTCGATGTTAATTGGCGAGGGTTGGACAGAAATGACGCGACGTTATTCTGCCATCTCAGTGGTGCCAAGGAGTTGAGTGATGCAAAACGTTATCGTGAGAACCGGAAGCTGGTGCAGGCATACCTGTACCGGGTCCAGCAGCGCATTAACGCGGGCCATAAGAAAGGGGCTATCTACCTGTTCAACCGTCTGGTTGCTCTCATAGATGCTCCTTGCTGGCTGGTGGTAGCACTGGCGGAACAGCTGGATACAACTCCGCTCTCTCATAGTAAGCGTGAATAACCCTACCGGGGTTCCGTCCCGGAAGGGGCGGATTCCGGCCAACAACCTGGAGATTCGCATGAAACGATATGAACTGATCATCACTGAACGTGATGTCAATGAGAAACTGGTGTACCTCAATTTTGGGGAAAGCTTGAGAGACGTTGTAGAGAAAGCTGTTTCTGATTTCGAGGGCTGCATTATCATTTCAATGAATAATGTCCCGACAGAGAAGCAGCTTGAAAGCATCGGCTATTCGGTGCGTGAAGACAGTGATCTACCGGGATACTGGTATTTCACGGACGGGTCCGAGGGCTCGGACATTTCGCATGAGACCAGAGACGCAGCCGCAGTTGAAGCTTTCAATCACTTCATTCAGTCGGCGTTTCCGCTGAATGCACCTGCTCCTCGTTCGATAGGAGAGGAGGTGACCTGGATTGATCCCGATGACGGGCATTCATCCGGTGTCTATGAGGTGGTGAAGAAGAGCGGGGAAGTTTACTTCCTCCGCAGTGAAGCTGGCGTCGAAGTAGAGGCACTTGCTCATGAATTGCGCTAACCGTTCATCAGTTCTTGCCACTACTCCACGCCAGACAGAAAAGGCCAGGGTTCTCCCAAGTCTTGAAGACTGGAACTACGTTGTCGAGACGAAAAAGCGCTGGAGGGTTCTTCCTGACTCGATGGAGGTCATGGAGTTCTACGGCGACGGCGATCCTTTCTTCGGAGGGCGTGCCTGCGACCTTGTGCTGAGTAAAGATGGTCGGCTGGTGGATCAACCGACTATACGAACCGGCGAGGCTGCGGTATTCATGACCATCGAGGAAGCCCATGAAGCCGCCAAAGGGATCCCGAATCGCCGTCCTGGCAGTATTCTGGGTGTACTTCCGGTTTGGGAGCGCTCCAGACCGCGAACTGTGGCCGAGCGGTATCCCCGCTTACTCAAGGCGCTCAGAGCGCATTGCCAGTTGACCGAACTGGAAGCCTTGTGCGCTTTGGCAGGACAGGAGCCTGAGGCCATTCGCCACCTTGGCGGATGGCATAAGGCCATTCAGGCAGCCTGGGAGTCGAGACACCGATAGAAAAATGGCATCCCGTAAAGCTCCGGCTTTACGGGCGCTGCCGCCTTCTGCAACCGATACTGGCAAATTGAGCGGTGACATTTCTTCCAGGGTAGGTAGAATCGTCAAAACTGAGCTGTTTTTCCCGGTCATCTGGCTTCGGGTGAGCCGGAAAAGCAGTTTTGCTCTCGCTGAGAGCGAAGATGAGATAGCTGGTCTCTCGAAACAAACAGCTTTTCAATTAACCCAGCGGGGATGCCCTGCTGGGGACATCTCCGCCATAGCCGGAGAACCTACCATGGCCTATGCAAGTCAGTTGCCTGAGCCTAAATTCAACGCCATATACGATGAGCTGTATAAGCGGTCTGAGACCGCAGCAAAAGCCGCGTATCAGGCGAAACTGGAAAAAGCCAAAACCCGTAAGCAACGTGAAGCATGTGCAGGGCACTACCCGAGTGACTGGTCAAAGTTGTTTGATCTGTGGTGCCGGGACAAAGTGACTAATCTGCATGTCCTTGACTGCCTGCGAATCGGGCATGTGTATTCTGGGGAAGATCTCTCCGGTACATCGATCCATTAATTACCTGCCCACCGGGCGCATCGCCCGGTATGGGACGTGTGCGCCTGTAATTTTCAGGAGAAAGCATGTTCCAAGAGCAGTATATAGTTGATTACAGCAATGAATTCCCGCATGCCATCCTAGCTCAAGGCATGGGGAGTGATTTCATGGCCCTGTTTCAGCTTGGAGAATCGGTTCGCCGGAAGGACGGAAAGCAGGCTCGCTACGAGCTTGTCCACCGGTGGTTGCGCAAACCCTGCGAGACTGATGATGATCAGTCGTGGGGCTCTGTTATGGGCACACAAAGAACCTATCTCCATCAGTCTGAAGTAGAACCACTGTTGACAAGGATGAAGCGGGAAGAGGTCTCCATTTTCGACGACTTCAGCATGTTTTGAATCAACAGACGGAAGATCAAAGGAGGTGAAAGGGTATGGGAAGCAACGGAGTGCTACTATTGCCTGTGACTACGAATCATAGGCAAGCACGTATGCCAACCATAGAAATCCGCTTTAGCGAGCGTGACACGCTTCCAGAGCTGCTGGAGCGCCGAGCCAAGGAACTCGACATCACTGTTGAGCAGCTGGTCAAGCGTTTCATCTGCACTGGCATGCAAGACTACGAAACCGACGAAGGCTCTGCCGCACCGGGAGAGTCCCTTGACGACTTCCTGGTGAAAAACAGGGTCCGTAAGGAAGAGTAGTCTTAACACATCACTAATTGCCCTTCAGGGCTCGGAGGTAGACATGTCTAACCTTTCGGCCCTGGTAGGGGCCATTCTGTTTGCCTGGCTGCCGGAGGACGAGCATCCCCATCGACCAGGCCCCAAGTTCCGACCGGTACTTGTAGTTGACGCCGATCCATCTGGAAAACGCCTCTGTCTGGCCTATGGCACGAGTCAGCGGGTGGAGCAGAACGGGAAAGGTGAAATTACGTTCCGAAAGGACGAAATCGAGGGTTTGAGCAAAGACACGAAGTTCTGCATAGGGAAAACCAAGTGGATTCCCCTGTCGGCTGAGTACCTTTCTCGAACCAAGAAAAATGCTGGTGGACTAGCAGTCCTTGGATTCATCCCGCAGAAGCGTTCCAGAGAACTTCAGATGAGGATAGAAGAGGTCACCGGTATCCAATAACCCTTGCGGAAGGTCTGCCCCGTAAGGGCAGCCTCCCGGTTCACTCTGGAGAGTGCTATGAAAAAAATCGCCTGTTTCGCAAATCCTGTTTCGGTTATTTAGCGAGCGCCAACTAGCGGTGTATTCGGTAGTTCGAAGTTCGTTGGTGACAAGAAAGGGTTTGTCCAGAGAGTTATAACAAAGTGGTACTGCAACCCTGGGAACACCATTCCTGTTGAGTCGCTAGCCCACATTGAGCAAGCTGAAAAGCTTTATGACTTTTACTTGGAATATCGGAAGGTGGTGGAGAAAACCGGTGAAAACATCGGCGCTGTTCTCCATAAACTGATGACAACAGGCTCTATCGAAGACGCTTCAGCGCTGCTCTCAATGGACGCGGACTGATGCCCAAGTTGCGTTTGTAACGCAAAAGCCCAGCGGGCCACCTGTCCCGCTGGGAACAGGTGGCCCTTCAATCTTTGGAGGAAAACCTATGGCTACTATCGTCAATACAAGACTCGGTGAGCACCGTGGCAAAAAGCGCGTCTGGCTAGAAGGCCAGAAGCTGGTCCGTGAAGGCTACCGTCCTGGCATGAAGTATGACCTGGAAGTAAAAGATTCTCAGGTTCTGCTTCATGTTAAAGAGGCTGGGAAGTTTACTGTCAGCAAGCGTGAACGGAATGGCCGCGTTTCGCCGATCATTGACCTGACGGTACAGGAGCTGGCGGACATCTTCGATGGCGTCGAGATGCTCCGAGTCGCAATCAAGAGCGGCAAGATCGTCATATCTTCCCATCACCAGCAGCAGCGGGTAAAGGAGCGGGTAGAACGGTTGGTCAGCAAGCTGGAGAAGGGTGAGCCCCTATCGGTATGCAGCCTCTTTCATGGAGGCGGCGTAGTAGACAAGGCTCTCCACAAAGGCTTATGGGAGGCCGGAATTACCAGCAAGGTTGCCGTGGCTGTCGAGATGGAAGGCAAGTACCTGGATTCGTCTCTTCGGAACAACCCGGAGCTGTGGGATGACAATTCCATGGTGATCGAATCACCGATCCAGGCTGTCAACATGAACCGGAATCCCCCGCAGGTGGACCTGTTGATTGCAGGTATTCCATGTACGGGAGCATCGAAGTCAGGACGTAGCAAGAATATGCTGGAGTTTGCCGAATCGCATGATGAGGCAGGCGCACTTTTCTTCAACTTTCTGCAATTCGTCGAAGTTCTCAATCCCTCTATCGTCATCGCCGAGAACGTTCCCGAGTACGTGAATACTGCCTCAATGGAGGTGATCCGTTCGGTGCTGGGGTCTCTTGGATATACCCTTCAAGAACGTATCCTCGATGGGAATGAGTTTGGAGTACTGGAGAAACGGAAACGGCTTTGCGCCGTAGCCGTATCGAAAGGCATTGAGGGGTTTGAGCTCGAAAATGTCATGCCGGTGCGGGAGAAAGAGGCTTGTCTGAACGACATCCTGGAGCCTGTGGCGCCCGACTCCGACCGATTTAAGTCCTTCGACTACTTGGCTAACAAGGAGAAACGAGACAAAGCCGCTGGGAAAGGGTTCGCTCGTCAGCTTCTGACTGGTGAAGAAACGTTCTGCGGCACTATCGGCAAAGCGTATGCGAAGTGCCGTAGCACCGAACCGTTCATCGTCAGCAAGCATAATCCTGAGCTGTCTCGCATCCTTACACCGATAGAGCACTGTCGTGTGAAAGGGATCCCAGAAGGGACCATCAATGGCCTGGCTGACACCACCGCCCACGAGATTCTGGGGCAGTCGGTTGTGTATCCCGCGTTCTTGGCGGTCGCCAAAGAACTTGGGAACAGCCTGTGGCGTTGGCGGAAACTCAAACCAGTGATGGTCGAGGTGCTGGATGTCGAGCAACCGGTAATCGGTGGTGAAGACTTCCATTGGGCCACAGCGCTGGTGGATGGAGAGGGCATTATTAAGCTCTCCCCAGCAGCAGAGGCGGTGGGAATGCCCATTAACTTCGACTTGGTGGATATGGGACGCAAGAGCAGCCACATCGCCTTCTATGACCCAGAGGGGAAACAAACCAGTTCAGATTACGAACCGTGCTACTACGTCCCGGCAGAACTCACTGTCGAGGGCAAGATCAAGGTTCCGGCTGAGCTGATCCACTGATACAGCCGGGGTGCCGCCGCAAGGTAGGTGCTCCGGCCCCATTATATGGAGGCCATCATGAAAATTGATACCGTAGTTCGCCTACCTATGGAGGACAGCGGTCTTCAGCACAGCATCGTCCGACTGAATAACCGTAACATCGACTCAAGAAGGGAAGATCGAAACCGTTTTTTTCGTCGAGAGCCGGTGATGATCGTAAACCCCGAGAGCAGAACCAAAGTTCTTCGATATGCGATGGGGAATCCGGGGCATCTCTCGATCCCGAAGTGCGCTGTAGCGTTAGACTACGATGCGGTCGATGCCTTAGGTATCCGGTCGAAAGACACAGTGAATCTGGAGGTTCGCAGAGCCAAACGCTGGGAAGTCTGGCAATGGTTCTGGTACCACCCAGATCAGAGTGTCCAACTGTCAATTAAGCTGGGCGTTGTTGGTGCCGTTTTGGGAATCATGGGATTCCTAAACGGCGTCATCCCTCTCATTCTGGGATAAAGCCAGTAACAGCCGGCATCGGGCAAAGTGAGTCCCGATGTGGGCTTCGCTTTGCCCTGCGTCATAACCCAAGGGGATCATGAAGCCCTCTTGGGCCGTGTTCTCCTGCTTTCATGGAGAAGGAGCATGCAAGATTCCATAAAGTTGAGAAACCCATACAGTTTGGATGAAACGCTTGAGAAGCTGCGTCACTATCTGACGGCTATTCAAAGGCCAGAAGCTCTCTCTCTGCTTGAAAAGGCTGACAGTAAAGCTAAGGCGGAGGAAGACTATGCTCGTCAAATGGAGTCAGCTCTGCTTAACGGCTCCACCATCGAATGCAGGGAGTTGTTCTCGGCGTTCGGTGACTACTGGGCCAGAACTCATGACGAAATTCCATGCTATCGGCATCATGATGCCGTAAACTTGATAGATAGCGCGATCTACCATATCAAACTGGGTGATAGCGAGGATGCCATTGAGTTTTTCAACTTGATGCACAACCAACCCTAGAGAGCTTGCCGCTTTCTGGGACACTACTTGATACCAAAAGCGCTGGGGGAGATCCCCCACGCTTTCCAAAAAGCCTAATCAGGAGAGGCTTTTTCGGAAAGTGCCATTGGCGCTTATGTGCGGTAGCTGGCCGCCACAAACAAACAGCATTCCATACTAACCCTACCGGGGGCCTGTCCCCTGATAGGGGCTAGCCTCCTCCTGAGTACTGGAGGCTATTATGAACATGATCGCTGTTTCCGCAGCGCCCAGAACAAATGCTGGACGCTTTTCAGAGATCATCGAGAAAGCTGAAAAGGCCATTGCCCAGATCGATGCTTTGTTCGAGCAGAACAGAACCATTCAGGTTGCGTGTAGCTTCGGCAAAGACTCATCCGCTGTTCTGGTCCTGGTCCTTGAGGCATTAAAGCGGCGTGTTGAACGTGGATCGCATTCGCAAACCATGTTTGTGTCACATGCTAATACTGGCATTGAAAACCCCGCGCTCGATATTTACGCTGAGGCAATGATGACTGAGCTTGATATGTTTGCAGCGCGATATCAACTCCCGGTAAAAGCCGTGAAGGTACAGCCCTCTCTTTCGGGGTCGTTTCAATATGCAACGATTGGTCGCGGCAAATTGCCGGTCTTTGTCGGAGCCCAGCGCTCGTGCAGCGTCGATTGGAAAATCAAACCACAAAGGAAAGCTGTTAAGCAATTGCTGAAGACCTTTCAAAATCCTGGGGATTTGGTAACACTGGTTGGAACCCGATTCTCAGAATCCAGATCTCGTGGTAACGCTATGCGTGAGCGTGGAGACAGTGCCACCAAAGTCACAGTGAATGACGATGGTAGTCTGAGCCAAGCTATTATTGCGGATTGGGAAGTGGACGATGTATGGATGCTGCTTATGGCCTGCGACAAAAATAGGGGAGGCGTCATACAGACATTTGTCGAGAACTTTAACTGGTGTTTGGATCTTTATCGAGATGCCAATGACGGAATGTGCGCCGTGATAACCGGAGATGGGGGGAATAAAGCTTCTTGTGGTGCGAGATTTGGCTGCGTATTTTGCACCGTGACAGGAGAGAAGGATCGTAGCTTAACGGCAATGATCGAAACTGATCCTAAGAAATATCGATACCTGAATGGTCTCAATGTTTTAAGGGATTTCTTGATTAAAACAAGGTGGGATATGTCCCGTCGCGATTGGTTAGGGCGTAGAGCTTCCCCTGCGGGATACATCGCTGTGACGGCGACGGCATATTCGGCAACGATGCGACGTGATCTGCTCCGTTACTTGCTCACGCTGGATATTGAAGAGGAGGAACGTGCGCTAGAGCATGACGGGCGTTTCACCACAGGTGAGATTGCTGATACAGAGGATAACCGAACATTATGCGGTCCGATGTTTCAGTTTATCACTCCCAAAATGCTTGTGGCCATCGACTTTGCCTGGTCAATGTCATTCGGAACAGACCATGCGTTTAGTGCATTAGCCGAGTGGTACGAAATTCGTGTCCTCGGAAAACGGTATCCGATTCCGGATATCGAGCCCTTCGAGCGAGGTGAAATTCCGTCAATACTTTGGTTTAAATTTGAGGAGTACGACTCCCCAGTTCATGAAGACGGCTTGATGGACTCTTATCTCGAAGCAACAAACAATAATCGCTATCCTGATCGACCACCAATGCGGACGATTCGAGACAAATACACCAACTCGAAACGCAGAATCGTGTATTACGAAGAAGCAGATGAGTTGACTGTAGATAGCATGGATGCGCTTCTTTTTGTTGATGAATTTGATAAAGAACTATATGACTTAGCAAAGAGCTTAACACCGAGTGATTCTGCAAAATTCTATCTTAATCGTGGTCTAGTCAAGCTAGCTAAGGGGCGTGCGCAGGACTACGATGAGATTCTCAGAAGAGCGCAGTATTGGACTCGGTTGCAAAGCAACCTCGGAGAAACTGATCTTCGAACCTTTGTCAGGCACCATAGCATCAGCGATGACGAGCACAGGGCTATTCTAGCGGAGCTGGAGCCCTCCAACGAGGAGGGTAGCGTAACCCTTGACTTGTTTAGCTGATATGTAAAGGCCCCCGCGAGTGGGGCCTTTTTTTGTGTGCGCCAGGCACGGCGCAAAGCGCCTTGACTGGCGCTGTTCCGGTACGCGTGGTGGCGGCATGATGACTTGGCGGTGAAAGTCCGCTATCGGCCCGGCAAGGGGAACGATTAGCCGAACGGCAAGGGTGTCCATCGCGAGATGAAATCTGAAGGAAACTGCAGGCGAAGCACTGGCCCGACGAACCCAGGCAATCAACACCACTGGCGGGATGATCGAGGCAGCGCTAAAAACTCAGTGATGGAGAATCCTACAACAATCACGATCAACGCGATCACGTACCAGCCGGCATCCTCTCGTCTCGCTGTACGATACAGCTCCTTCTCGCTCATTAATGATTTCCTTTTCTGTCATTCCCAACCACGCGACCTCCAGAACCACAATCACATACTATATGTGGTGATAGTCGCCGATTGACTAAGCACAACATGTAGTGGTAATGGTGCAGTTTCCGAGTAGCTGGTAGTTCCAAGGGAACGCTACTAGCCTGAATGCCGGAGGTGATTCATATGGAATGCTATCGGATCGATGAAAGCGGGTACACGGGGTTTGATCTGTTCAACCCCATACAACGCTTCCAGGGAGCCACGGCCATCGCTCTCAGTAATGAAGATGCTGAGTATCTAATCCGGCATTTTTTTCCTAAGCTGCAGGCAGCCGAATTGAAGTATCGGTCGCTTGTTAAGCGATCTTCCTACCGCCAGCCTCTTCTTGAACTAATCGGTACAGTGTTGTCACAGCATAAGTGTGTGACCTACGTTTGTAATAAACGCTACTTGTTAGTTCTGATGTTTTTGGACTATGCCGTAGAGCCTTTCTACTACGAACGCGGTTTTGACTTTTACGAGGATGGCCAAAATTACTCATTAGCCTCGCTGCTCTACACCGTTGGGCCGAGTCTATTTGGAAGAGAGGAGTTTGAGGCCTTACTGGCATCGTTTCAGCATGCCGTGAAGGTAAAGTCTGATAACTCGGTACGCGCCTTGGTAGAAGCGGCCAATCGCTTGAAGTGGCGAGAGCTGCCAGAAGCCTTGGGGCCGCTGGCGTATGCCTCGCCGGAATGCTTAGCTGCCATCGCAACACCGGGAGTAACTACAGACGCAGCTATGGTAGTACTGCAATCCCTGATAAGCCGAACGGAGATCATGTCGGACGGAGCGTATTGCATCGAACACGATGAGTCCAAGAACCTCCGGAACTATCACTCCTTACTTCAGCGGTTAATCGATCATCAGAATGAAATAGAGTTTAGGCAATCCGATATTGCGAGCATTAAATTCCCGCTCAAGCTGACCTCGGTCTCACAAGTGGATTCAAAGGTCAGTCCCGCCGTGCAGATTGCAGATGTCATGATTGGTGCGGCCATTGAGGCAGCAAACGGGCTGACTGGACTGCGTACCGCTTTGCTGGACCCAGAACATGTGATGTCGTTATACGCCGAACACCAGTTTATACATATGGTCCCGTCGATTGACTTTGAAGAACAGAAGCGACTCCGTCAAGGCACCCAGGCTTCAAAAGTAATCGACTACTTTGCCAAGAACTTCGGAGGGAAGTAGTAGGTGGATGAGTTATTTGGTCGGATCCGGAAAGGATATCGGTAATGTCATCACCTGCAGCAGGTTCCGAGGTCTCCTGCAGGCAACCTTGGGTCATGGGGTCTTCAGGTTATATAGCTTAATCCCACTTTGGCGTTAGATCGGCGTACGTTTGGTCTGTGGTACAGTGCGCGTCGATTCGCCTGCTTGGTAAGCAAGCTTGCGTATCGGTAGCCCATTCTCCTGGAAGAACGCCACAGCTGCCTCCAGCTGGTCTACAGCTTAAGTACCCGAACTCGTTGCCTTAATCAATAATGACAGACAGAATACCTTTTCCCCCTCCCGTATCCTCGACGGTCACGTTATAGGTGCCACGAGACGCTTTATCCTTAGGCTTGATCTGGAGGGTGGGGCCGAAGGGTGGTACGTGTTTGATTTCCAGAGCTGAGTCATCGTAACTGGAAACATAAGAGCCTGAACCGCCAGATATCTGTACTGACAGCAAAGGAGATTTGTCGTTACCGAAGGTAACTGTGGTAGGAACGAAGGTAATAGCCGTTCGTAGATTGGTCAGGTCTACACCACATGCTTCCGCCGATTGCTTGGGAATTTTTGGTGTATAGGTAGCAATTCCCAGTTCGACTTCGGCACTCATAGCGGCTAGTTCATTAAGGGAATTATCAAGATTGGATAATGCCTTGGCGAGGCCAGGTATCTCCGCCTTTTTTATCTCTGTTTCGGCACCGCCATTCTTGGTTTCACCTTCTGGACTATAGCCATGGGCTACGTACCCGCTCTCTAAGTGGGAATACATATCCAGAATGCCGCTGAGCGTACCTGGTAGCGCGCTCATGGATTGAATGGAGTCACCTAGGCCAGCATTTACGGAGGCATTGATTCGATTCACTGTGGCCACCAGTTCAAAGGGTGCATGATTGTAGGACGCGATGAGTTGTCCTGCAGTTGTGGCGGATGTCCGCGCCTCGTCAATGGACTGCCTCGCACTGGTAACCTTTGCTTTATCCAACTCCGTGAGTTTTGTAACCGTTTGGGTATTACTATCCAGCAGGACTTTCACTGTTTCAAGGTCCCTGCTGGTATATTTGATTTGTGTTCGGAGGTTTTTGACATCTGTGTCAAACTGTTTCATGTTGGCAGAGTTTGTCTGGAATGGGACCGACGCATCCACGGCGCACTGCACCGCCTTAATACCGAGGCCGTATATCTTGGTTCTCTCCGGTTGGGAGAGCCACTGTGACATACCATAAATAGCTGAGGCGCCGAGGGCGAAATCGGTCACATTAGTGGTGTGAGCATCGTTAATCGCAATGCCGGCAGTGTAGGCCGTAAGGGAGATTAGTCCTACCCCGCTCACAGAGGACAACATGGCTTGCTCGCCCATGTTTTCAACATACTTGGATTGAACTACATGGGCGCAATTCACTGCCTCTTGCATATCATTGGGCAAGGTCGAGCAAGGCTGCGATTCTTTATCCGGAGCCTTTGGGTCGACAAATTTCAACTCCGAGGAATTTACATACGGGTTAAGGAGACTGCAGGCTGTGAGATTGGTGCTGAGGGCCAAGATGATCATGCATGACCGCAGGGAAATCAGCGAAGGTACCCTCTTCATAACGGTTACTTCCTTGTAGTTCATTAAGTATAAGACCTAGCACTAGATCTAATTGCGGTCAATGTTTCTAGCATTTTGAGACGGTACCTGATACGACAAAAGCGATTAGATGGAACATTTGTGGGAGTTATGTGATTAGTTCCCGCTATTGTGACAAGACGCTGCGACATCTTCTGCAGCAGATTTCGAGCTACCGGCAGATCGAAAGGAAACTAGCGATGTGTACGCAGCCCAGGACGGATCGCCTTACATCACCTCTCATCGATGTGACTGTGTGTCGCTCTTGCCAGGTAGATCAAAGTGGTTGCGGCTGCAGACATCCACCGTGCGGGCACCCAGCCTTTCGGCGAATCAAGGAAGGAATTATGTGGGGATCCGTAACCGGCGATATCGTAGGTAGCATCTATGAGCACGCTGATCTGAGAGGGCATAACCTGCCGCCTCTCTCGAAAATTTCGCGCTTTACCGACGACACGGTGCTTACCGTGGCCACGGCCGAGACCCTGCTGAAAGGCAGCCACGACTATGCCAAGCACTACCTGAGATGGGGTTTCGCTATCCGCCAGGCGCTAAAGATGGGGTGCCCGGACGCTTAAATACAGATGGTGTGAGAATCAAGCTAGTAAGACAGGCTTGAGGCTGTTAGTGAAGAAGACGTGTCAATCTAGCACTTCCTTGCCTTTTCGCCCTAAAAGGGCAATTGGACGCCCGTGGGTTGAGGTGACTCTTCGGTAGCCTTGACGGTGGATTGATCCACCTTGCAAGGGAGAAACCGATGAAATCACTCAAACGCAGAGCAATGGCCATAGCAGGAGCGCTGGCGTTGCTGACTGGGGGAGCGGCCCATGCCGATCTTCTAGAGTATTCCTTCACGGGAACGGAGGGCACACAGCGTACCTTAAAGCCAAGTGCCGCCTACACCACTTACGCGAACCCAACCGGTGCCTTATTCTTCGCCTTGAGCGCAGGTGTTGATCGGAAAGTTCGGATTTCCATCCTGGAGCCCACTGGACAGGTGGTTAGCAGCGAGACCAGTCAGCTGCTGGGGGCAAACGACCGTATCACAGTGGGCGGCAATGAGTATTATGGGGCATTGTTATCGTTGTCTGCCCCGCCAGAAGGCGAATACCAGCTCAAGGCAGAAATTGTGTCCTCGCAAGGGGCTTCGATACAGACTGAAACTTTCAGCTTCGACATTGACGTGACACCGCCTCAGGTCGGAGGTGAGTTCTACTGGAAGCCCTGGCATGACTATCATCGGAAGAATACAGACGGGAACTGGATTGTGAGTTTCCCTCACGCGTCCGATGCTGGATTCACCGACGTTACAGACTCAGGCACGGGGGTCTACCGAGCTGAGTTCACTTCCGTTTATTTAGATGGTGAGAATGCAGGAAAGGTCTATGCTGATAAAGTTCCTGCCAACATAACTTCAGATGGAAGAGTAATAATCGGCAACGATACTCAGTCAAGTATCAATGGGAAGTATATGCCGCTATTCTGGGGTAAAATGCGTTGGCACTATGATATCTACGATAGAGCGGGTAATAAAACCCGAGCTTCGACGGATGTCTATGTTGCGACAAAGCATCCTCCTACGCCTCCAGAACCAGTGGCTGTATATACAGGAAAGTCTACAAGCTTCATGGGGCTGGATGGCTTTGAAGCATATCAGCCAGGAATTGATATCTACCACAACCCTGTACGGGTTATCTATCGAGTTCCTCGTTCAGAGTATTACGGCGGAGGTGGAGATGCCGATATTTACGGGGCTTGGGTCTATCCTCCCCATGGTGCCAATACATCTAAAGTTATCAGTTCAGACAGCGACTATCTCTATCTTGATATTGTGGGGGCTACCGATGGGAAACTGATAGATGTCACTAGAACCTACATTCATGGGCCGTCAGGCTACAGGCCCCATTTGTTCCGGCTCGCTGTTAACTTTGCAACTGATGATATTCGCCCGCCCGAACCGGTTAAGCTTGAAGCTTATATAAATGGGCTAGCGCAGTGGATCGGGTCCAACTATAACATCAGCAAAGGGCAGACAGGCGGCACTTCTGATGCCATTACGAAGATCAGGTTAACAGTTGAACCTAGACAGTATGTGCAGAAATTTTCCGTTAATCTCTCCAGAAATGGCAATACCTATCTCGGTGAGTGTGAGGTCCCATCAGGCGGAACTATCTGCTTGATCGATATTAATCTGCCGTTCCCAGGTGACGATGTCGATGTGCATCATGCACGATTTGTGGTTACTGATGAAACCGGGCAGCTAAGGAGTAGAGAGGTTGTTCCTGTCTGGCGGTACGACGGCTCACCAGCACAGATCACGCATGTGACTAAAACGCCGGAAGTAAAGTGGATACACTACAGAGTCAAGAATGACTACAAGCAGCGTGTCTGGAGTCAAAGCAAGGTGATTACACAGGATCTGATCTTTCTGAACAAGGGGACAGGTCAGGAAACAGTAATTAACCCATATTCTGAGACTGTAAAGCCAATCAGTGCAGAGGAGGATGAGTATTGGGCATCGTTCCACTATGACACTATGGCTGACGGGATATACGATGTCTTTGCTTATGTCGAGGATGGGTTTAATACGAGCTCATCCAATAAACAAAAGACGAGAATAATCCAGGACTTAACTGTTGATGCGACACCTCCACAAATAGCAATCACTATCCCTAATGGGAATTCTGTGGCGACACTGGATGAGATTACCATCGATGTGACAGATGCACTCACAGCTAAGCCAACAGTTACCACGGTCAACCTAAAAGGTGGTCCTGCATCGGACAACGTGTACTTAGCGGTTCGTGCCGTATCAGATACGCAGTACAAGCTGGAGTATCCGGTGATGTTCCCTTCCCTCAAGGCGGGAGAGGCGTACACCCTCTCTATCGAGGCAAAAGACGCGCAGCAAAACGTGGCCAAAGCGTCTGTCCGGTTCGACTATAGCCCTCGCCAGGTATCACTGGCGGACGGCATGGACGGCAAGCTGATGGTGCCTGCGGTGACGCAGGAGTTCCAGCGCCAGGGCGGTGGGGAGATCATCCAGACCGAGCCGCTCACGCTGTCGGACGGGGCCGTGGTCTCCGGTACCTATGATGTATTCGCGACCTTGCGCTCGGATGCGGAGGTGCCGCTGGTGGTCAACGGCATCCGCATCGAACCGGGCCAGACCATGAGCGTCATGAGCCAGCACAACTTTGCCAGCTCGGGCGGGCGCATCAACCTGCCGCTGCGGCCTGCGGTGGCCGGGGTCGAGGGCTCCTCGAACCTGCTGGTGATGACTTCGGCACCGAACTCTCCGGTGCTGGTGCTGGACGTGAACACCTGGGTCGGCAAAGCCAAATTGTCCGCCGAGAAGTGGGCGGTGCGCCAGGTCATCGATCCGGTGAGCATTACGGCCTCGCCGGAGGCCGGAGTGGTCTGCCGCCTGACCAGTGACGAGACCGCTGCCCGTGCAGCGGACCCGGTGCGCGACCCGGTGTGTCTGCTGGAGTGGGAGCAGACCCCGGATGAAGCGGAGCAGGTGGAGGCCGAGGCCGGAGGCCTGAAGCTGACCTCCCTGCAAGGGCAGGCGGTGGCGCTGGGCGAGCAGCCGGTGAGCTACAGCCTGTACCTGTTCAGCGGCGATGGCCGCAAGATCCGTGTCGGCGGTGGTGGTGACATCCTGACGGTGAGTTCGGCGTTCGGTGCCGTGGCGTACCAGCCGCTGGGTGAGCTGGCCGAGGTGTACCGGGTGATCCAGGACTTCGATGTGCGGATGAAGCAGACCCTGGGGCCAGCCTGCACCCTGACCCTGGATGCTCTCCAGGCGCAGGACGCGGCGCAGAACCGCCAGATCGGCAGCCGCAGTAATACCTGTCTGTTCGAGTGGATCGAGATCCCGGACGGGATGCAGCAGGATCCGTACTCGGAGAGCCCGAACCTGTTCGGTGCCCTGCGCGAGAAGCAGACGCACATGCTGCGCTGGCGCGTGAGCATCTTCACCCGCAACGGCACCCGCGTCACGCTGGCGACCGAGAGCCATGCCATCGAGGCGGTGGATCCCCCGGCGCCGGAGATCGGCATTCTGTCGGAATACCACTATGCCGACGATCTGTACATGGTGCCGATGGCAGGCGGCTATCTGGGAGACGCCATCATCGAGGGCGAGCTGACGCCGATGGACGTGCGGATGAGCCGCGACGGCGAGGAAACCACCCACGAGACCTTCCAGCCGGGGCATGGCGTCAGCCACAAGGTGTTCCGGCGCATGGTGACCGAGGCGGCGGACCTGTGGGATGAGACGGTGTTCAACATCGCGGCGGCCTACAACATCCTGCCGGAGGTTGGCACCGAGCAGCGGGTCCGGGCCGTGGCGGTACCGGGTTACGACATCGCACCGCAGATCGACGTGGACGTGAGCGAGGCGCTGGACACGGCACCGCTGCCGGTCACGGTGCGTATCGGCAACCGGCTGATGCCGGAGGCCGCTTACGACGCGGCCACGATGGGCGAATGGCAGCTCCGGCTGGTGCGGGAGGAGCGGTTCGACGAAGTGGTGCCGATGACCGACTACGTGGATGCGCCGACCGGCGAGGTGCAGTTCAACCTGGACCTGAGCGGTATCGAACGGGCCGTGCGCCTGGTGGCCCAGGCCCGCCTGAAGAGCCCGATCGAGGGCTACGAGCGGGTCGAGAGCAGTCAGCGGATGTTCCTGACGGTGCTACGCGGTGGCGCGATTGACGCCAGCTTGGAAGGTCGCCGCCTGTCGGGCGCGGCGCCGTTCGCGACGGTGTTGCAGCTGGCGCTGGAGAACCGGGCGGATACCGCTGCGACCGGTGACGTGATCTGGGAGGTCAGCGCCGATGGCGGCAGCAGCTGGGAGAGCCATCAGGCGAACGACCGTAATCGGTTCCGTTGGTACAAGACCTACGAGAAGGGCGAGTATCGGGTACGGGCGAAGGTGATCAACGTGAACTCGGGCGCGGAGTCGTACACCGAGACGCTGGAGGTGATCGCCTACGACGCGCCGCAGGTGACCATCGACGGGGCGCGGACCCTGTTCGTGGGCACCGAGGCCCGCTACACCGCGACGGCGACGGGGCCGGATGGTGCGCCGCTGGAGGGCGCGGTCATCAAGTGGACACAGGACCGGGGCGAGACCTTCTTCCACGAAGGGCCGACCCTGACCCTGCACAGCGATACCGCGCAACGGTTCAGCTTCGAGGCCTGGGTGCGCGATGCGACTGCCCCGGATGACGACCGCTATGCGTACACCCGCGAGCGGGCGTATGCGGACTTCCGTCCGGTGAAGGGGCCGCGCGTGTTCATGACCGGGCCACGGGTGATCGAGACCGGCAAGGCGTACGACTACCAGGTGCGCCTGAGCCCGCCGTACAAGGGCATGGACGTGGAGCTGGCGGGCTACTTCACGCTGCCGAACGGCGAGACCGTGGACGGCGAGACGCTGCGCTACAGCCCGACCGAAGCCGACCTGGCGGCGGGCAGTATGGCGCTGGGCTACACGGCCTGGGTGAAGGGCTACCGCGATGCCGGTACCGAGGCGAAGCAGGACATCCGGGCGCGGGTCTGGGAATACGTGTGGCCCGACTTCAACCTGCACCTGCGCAGCAGCGCGAGCATGGCGCCAGCGGAGGTGACGGCACGGGTGCGCGAGATCGCGTTCCGGGGCCAGCTGGACGCGCCGCAGTACCGCTGGGAGTTGCCGGAAGGAAACGGGTTCACGGTGACCGAGGACCGCTGGGACGACATGCGGGGGCTCCAGATCACGGCGCCGGGGACCTACCCGGTGCGGGTGACGATCAGCGATGCCCGAGGCAATGTGGCCGTGGTCGAAGGGACGCTGGAGATCGGCGAGGCCCCGCCGTATGAGGTGGCGATCACCTACAGTGCGTCGAACGACCACAGCCGGGAGCCGCTGGAGCTGCGGCTGCGCCCGTATGTGACGGGCGGGCATCCGCGAGACCGGGTGGTGGAGCGCCTCTACCAGGTGGATGGCGAGGCGGTCGAGAGCAGCGGCTACAGCGCCCGGACGGTGCTGGAGCAGGGCCGCCATGAGGTGAGCCTGACCATCCGTTCGCAGATGGGCAAGGAGGTCACCAAGACGATGACGGTGGACGTGGCGGAGAACCAGCCCCCGGTGTGCTCGATCCGCGTGGATGACGGCTACAGTTCCTGGCGGCTGTATGCGGAGTGCGAGGACGTGGACGGCGACATGGACGCCTTCGAGTGGAAGGTGAACGGCGAGCAGGTATCGGTGCAATCGAACCGCCTGACGTTGCTGAAGAGCAGCTACGACGACGCGCTGCCGCAGGTGGAGCTGGTTGGTTACGACGATGCGGGCGACCCGTCATCGAGCGTGACGGCCCGGTAACCTGAGCGCGGAGGCCCGGTTCACGCCGGGCCTTTTTCTTTCACATGTGAAAGATTTCGACAAAGAGGGCTATTCGACCCAAATGGGCAAATAGAGAGTTGTTGAATAAAAAAATGAGGGTTATTCTGTTGGTTAATGTCGGCAGTTGCTGGCGTTCTGTGGTAGCTGGCCCGAAACAGCATTCAATCTAACCCAACTGGGGTGCATCGATCCCAGTTGGGATTGGTGTACCTCCTATGTGCTATTGGAGGTTACCATGCCTAGTCCTTCCTTTGAGGCGCAGACGCCTAGTCTGCCGAGCCCGCTCAAAGTGAAAAACTTCGGGAATGACCGTTCTTTCGGTTCCGTTGCTGCGCTGAAAACCGCGCTTTCCGAGGACTACAAAGGGATGCATGTCACTATCGTTTATCCAACAAAGCCACATGGTCTGACTAAGACGGTCTTTGTTTCAGTAAGCGATACCGGTGAGATCCGGGAAAGCTACGGCGATGGAGCCTTAGTGGACTTTGATCGCATCTCCGAAACCCATTTCTAACCAAGCCTTCCAGGTGGAAAGAACATGATTGTAATGATCGTCGATACTGGGAGCTTTGAGTTTATTGGCTTGGATAACACCCGAGTAGAAGCCACCGAAGGCTTGCTCCTTCGCTGGGAGCTTCACTGCAAGAACTGCCCTGACGCTGAGAAAGGGTATATGCGGGAGCTTATAGATGGTGGAAGTGCTCAGGTAGTCGCGCTGGAGCCAGGCTCCGCCGTTATCTACGGACACGACGGCTAACCCCCTACCAACTAACAGAAACCCACTCGGGCCACCATCCCCGAGGGGGTGTGGTGCGCCCTTTAGAAGAGGACAGCACCTATGACAGAAGCTCAGCGGAGCATGCTTCGCACGCTAATGGCCGATAAATACTATGTTTCTCACCGTATGGTGGGAGATGTGATTGAGGTCCTCATGATCCGCCATTCTTCCTACGGTCATAATCCGTATGGACTTGACGGTTGGAGTAACGAGCACGGCCAAGGCGGATACCGGATTCCCCCAATGCGGTCAACTTGGCGGAAAAATAACCCACTCGGGCTACCACCCCCGAGGGGGAGTGGTGCGCCCTCAACTTGAGGAAGGCACTATGTCTATTTTTGAAGATGCTCTGGAACGTACTGACGGCAAAACCCTTATCCTCAGCAATGGGAGCAAATGGGCAGGCTCTTCTCCGGACAGCATTCAGATCCTTCTGGATGTCCTGGGCAAAGAAGTTCTAGATCCGATGTTTGAGCGATACCACTGCTATCGGGCATATCCGTTCAGCCCGCTGTTGAAGACGGGCCGCAACGAAGCGATGTTCACGCCATGGCTGGGGGCTAAACGCTTCTTTGGCAACTTCCTGACGGTTTCGCATGTGTTCAATATCATCTCTAAAGATTCGGAGGTGATTGAGGCCCTGAGCGATGCTATCCGGAAGAACATGGAAACGGAGGAGTACCAACGACACGCTTATGAGCGCTACGCCGGGTGGTTCTACGCTGAAACCAGTGAAGGACATCAGCTTGTTTCTCCGAAGGAAGCTGATGACATCAGAAACGGGAATGTAACCAAGTCGCGCTATCCGCGTAACTATGAAGCCTTGAAAACAGCAGTGTTGATTGGCCCCCGTTTCGAAGAGACTGCCAAGCATATGTGCGCTTAGCGCAGTAGCTTGACTGTGCAAGCAATGCTCCCAGACGTTGCAGTCTGGGAGCATCATTTCATCTGACCCGTCAGGGGCACTCCCCTGGCGGGAGGAATGCCCCTCAAATTAATTTTGAGGAGATGCGCGATGAGCAACATGCTTCAAGACTATTTCCAACATCGGCTGGTTTCCCTGGGATATCCGGAAGACTTCACGGTCGAGTACAGCCTGGGGTATTGCCAAGGTGACGGCGTAGCGTTCTATGGGAGGATTGACGACGATTCGGCCGAGAAACTCATGAAACGTCTGCTTTCTCCCAATCGGATTGAAGGTAGTGCCGTTGAGCGGGTAAGGAACCTCATGGCGTACAAGCACATAGACAATCTGTTGCTTGTGATTCGGGAGTACACCAGCGTTGCTCTGGAGATAGCCCGGAATAGCCATGGGAATCGCTACTCTCATTACAACTCCATGGATCTCAATGATGAGTCGGAGTCCATAGTCGATGTCTTTGCGGACGACGAGGATGACGAGCTAGAGAAGATAACTGGTATAGCTGGGTTGAACCGAGCGATGCTGGCCGAGTGGGGAGAGTTATGGGTACGATTCTACCAAGCACTTAAAGAGGACATCGTTGACACATCGAAAACCCTGGAGCAAGAGGGTTATAAACTGTTGGAGGCGATGGCCTATGAAGAGGTGGTCGTATGGGCGTTTACAACTGAAAACTACATCGTCCGCCTTTCAGAAATGCCCAGTCGAGACTTCGACATGGATGGGTGGGACGAAGACACAAAGCTCGCCACCTTGACAAGCATGCTCGACGGGGAAGAGCGCGTAGTGGGATTGAAGGCCGAAGTGCTGGATCGGGAAACCGAAACGGTATTAGGTGAAGACTCTCTCTACGGGATCGTTTATGCTACTGACGACAAGAGCTACGGTGGGTACCGCTCAGAGTTAGTCAGATACGCCGTTAAAGACGCCAAAGGATTCATAAACCGTCTGGCGACCAAGGCAGCATGACTATCAGGAGGGGGACACCCCTCCTGCTCTTCATAGCTTTCTTACCATTATTTCTGAATTCGGGGATAACGGTAAGAAGGTTTTGCTCTCACTGAGAGTGAATGTAGGTAGCTGGCCTCTGAAAACAAACAGCATATTAAATAACCCCAGCGGGAGGCATTCTCCTGCTGGAGATGCCTTCCGATATGAATCAGGAGGCATCCAAGAAAAATAAATTTCAAGACTTCAAGCTGATTTACAATCAAGGTGGTCGTCGCCTGGAACGTATCTTCAGTGACACACTCTATGCGAATGTGAAGCGCGTCGCCGACTCATTTCCGCCTACCATCGTTTGGCGTATCGAGCTGGCCTGAAATACTCTTATTAACCTCATCGGGTATACCGTTCCCGCTGGGGCTGGTGTACCCCTCAACAGGAGTTCACCAGATGACTGCAATGACTGTTTCTTCTAACGCTGCCATGGCTTTTCAGAACAAAGGTCGTATGGCCATGAATCATCTCTCCGATCAGGCCGGGTTCCTGTTCAAGGTAACCGTGACCCCACGCCTGATCGACCGGGTGTTCCTAGCGGATGGAAAACACTCTGTCGATGGCTGTCTGAGTCTGTTCCTGCGGACCTGTGCCCAGCAGGTGAAGATAGCCATCACGGACAACAAGTGCTGGAAGAGGACACGTTTCTACTATCCCATGCCAAACCTTGACGACTCCTTCACGCCAGAAGAAGTTGTGATCAAGACCTACAACGCGGACGTTGTGATCATGCTGGCCTCGGAAGAGGCCCTCATCGCTCAATGAACGTCTGAAGCCCACCGGGCGCATTCGCCCGGTTCGGGATGACTGCGCCCTCCAAACGGAGGATCGCTCTGATGGTCACCCGATACAGCCTTAAATCAGGATTTCAGATCTATTTTCTGACAGTCTCATATGAGGATAAGGTCTACGCCTTCGGGTCTGGTCTCGGTTTCACCGACGTTATCTACGGATACGCCATAGCGGAAACTGAAGACCAGGCAATCGCTCTGGCGTATAAAAAGTACGACTTGGGTAGTCCGAAAGTTCGGAATATAAGCGCGTCATGCTCTCATAACCAGAATCTTTCGGGATACTATTTTCCTGAAAACATGGCAGGTATCCGAGAAGGAGCTGTCATATCCTAATCAGCCCACGGGGAGTCCCTCCCCGAGGGGAGATCTCCCCTGATGCAGTCCCGGTGTTGGGGTTTCCCTAAGCCCCTGTCGCCGGAGGCTTACGGAAGCCTCGATGTCGGGGCACCGTTGCAAAAGGAGAGAACTATGTCCTACTACAAAGCTGAAAAAGTTCGAGCCGCTGCGGTTGGTAACTGGCTCTTCATTGTGTCGGCGCTTGCCCCTCATGCTGAAGAAGCCCTGAAAAAACCAGGGCGCCACGTTGCCTGTCCGGTCCATGGTGGCAAGGACGGTTTTCGCGTGTTCAAGAAGAACTTCCTCGAAACTGGCGGAGCTGTATGCAATACCTGCGGCCCACGCCATGATGGCTTCGAGCTGCTCATGTGGCTCAATAACTGGAGTTTCAAGGATGCACTGGATGCTGTCGGTGAATTCCTCGGCGTCGAAAAGGAACTGTCCAGGAAAGATCAGCAACGGCAACAAACGTGTCAGCAGCAGAAGGTGGCGGCTTGCGGTCATGGCCAACCAGCTCCCACTGGAGAAGCTAAGGCTGAACCGGCTCCCGCGCTTGAAGAATCCAAAGTGATTCCTCTGCTTCGGGAGCAGTCGAAGCCCTGGCTGATGGAGCTGCAAGAAGAGATGGAGCGTCGCGCAGAACGCCAACGAGAGTACAGCGCGAAGCTCCGCGAGAAGATCGCTCGGGTATGGGAGGAGGAGTGTTTGCCCATGTCCAGCGATCTGACTGAGCCGATGCGGGCCTACTTCCATAATCGAGAATTGATTTTTCGTTGGAAGCCGGTCGAGGCGAGTGATTGTCTGCGGTTCCATCCATCTCTGTCCTACTACGACGAAGATGGCAACGAGGTTGGGAAGTTCCCAGCCATCGTGTGCGCCATTCGCGACAAAGAAGGACAGTTGATCACGCTTCACCGCATCTACCTGACGCCGACCGGCAAGAAAGCCAAAGTGCCGGAGCCCAAGAAAATGATGCCTGTTCCTGATGATCTCACAGTCACGGGGGCAGCCATTCGCTTGGGAGATCCGACCGAAGGCATTCTTGGTGTGGCGGAGGGTGTAGAAACGGCTTTGTCCGCCTACCGGGGAACCCAGATCCCAGTATGGGCGACTGTGAACGCAACCCTGATGGAGTCTTTCGAGGTTCCGGATGGTGTTCACACGGTTTTGATCTGGGCGGACAAAGACAAGTCTTTGACAGGCGAAAAATCAGCGAATGTGCTGAAAGCACGTCTCGAACGCATGGGCATTCAGGTATTCGTTCTGGTTCCGAAGCTCCCAGTCCCTATACGGGCGAAGGGGGTAGATTGGAATGACGTGCTCATGAGCCAAGGGAAGCTTGGCTTCCCTGGGGCCAAGTACCTTCGTAACTTCATTGCACGAAGGTGTGCGCAGTAGGCGCGAATGTCCAGCTTGCGTCTGGATTCGTTGCAGAGTCTGGCTGACTGGACAAGTCAGTCGGGCTCGGCATCGAGCGATGGATATCTTCTATCCGACGAAAGGGATGCGGGATATTCATCTGTAGGATCAATCAGTTAGTGGGCCTTTAACCTCCTCTGGCTGATTGCAAACATTAACCAACCCCATGGGGCAAACCACCCCATTGGGGATGGTTTGCCTCCTGATAGCTGTTAGGAGGCTATATGGAAAAAAACCTTTAAGCGGGTGATCACCGAGTTGGTGTTGCTCGCCCTCCTGGTTGGGCTAATCCCTGACCTGGTAATCGGGGCTATCAAGGACCTCTACGGCCCTTGCGGCTTCTCAGATGAAGTCTGCCACGAGATACAGATCCAAGGCGCGATACAGGCGATCTTCGCCGCTATTTTCGCAATGGCGTCTGTTGTGGTAGCATTCTTAGTATCAAAGGACATCGACGGAGGGGACGAAAAATGAATAGCGTCCAGATGATAGGCACCGGAGCACTTTTACTTACTTTCATCATTTTGGGAGTAGGGCTATATCGGATCTCTCATCACTCCTGACTGCTAGTTGATTGATACAAAGAAGTGAAAATAAAAGGGAGGCGGTTTTCGTCTCCCTTTTTATTTGAGCCTCATACGGTCCGAGCTACTACCACGTCCTATTTTTATAGTGATGCGTAGAAACCCAATCTTTAAAAGCGCAAACGAGATCTTCAAAAGATCTGCTCTGTTTCCAAGCTATTGCTGCCTGCCACGCTTCCCTTTCACATTTATCTTGATATTCTTTAGAAGCGCCTCTCGATAGGGAGGTACCGTCTCCTTTTTCGTCAAGAGTACCAGAGTGTCCACAATATATATGACCTGCTTCATGTAGAAACTTCATAACAATTGCCTCTTCCCAAGACTCTACACCAAATTGAATGTAGTTTCTCCAATACTCCGCTCTAACGTTAACATAAATAGTCAATCCATGCCGGTAGGATCGTTCGACAGCTTGATCATCGATAAAATAAACCGCTTCTCCTCCGTGTTCAGAGGAAAACTCTTGAAATAACGGCGGAGCAATCTCCATTTTTGAGTTTTTAATAGTCTCTAAAATCATACTGTGCTCCATCGATTTCAGCTTTGGTACTTCAATATAGTGAACAGGATGGATATCACGTTGCCAGAGTCACTAGAAGTCAACAATTTCGCAGTAGGTTGGAGATTTGAATCTGCTAGTCGAACTCGATAATTTATTCCGTTTTCACAAGCGGCAGCAACCACGGTTGACCTATGTTGGTCACAGCGGAAGGGGAGTTAGAACAGTGGCAGTCTGTTACCTCCAACGGAACTACCGCAAGGTACGTCTCGATAACAGTCCAACAAGTGAAACGGTAGGAGTGAAGCTCCGGAACGGCGAACTGAGGTTTGTGCGTTGGCGGGGCTTCATCGAACTTGATGCAGCGAGAGCCTTCCATGCAGAACGCAAGGGGCGCCCCGTTTTGCTTAAGTTGCATTCCTACCAGGCCGGTGATGATTTGCACGCTCCGCGTATCACAATTGAGCAGGGGTTCTATGTTCAAGGGTGCTTGGTGAATGCTGGTGTTTATGGTGTGGTCTGTGAAGGAGTGCCTCGTATTATTGAAGCGGCTCCGCGATAAGAGTTATATCCTGAAAAGATAATTGGTATTGTGCGTGAATAATTTTCATGGTGTAATTGTTTCATGTTTTTAATGTCGGTTTAAAACAAAGCCGTTGATACTAATTGGGGGATATATATGCTGAGCTCTTCTCTTGTTGTAAAGAAGGACGAAGGGTGTGATCAAGGAACACCGACTTATAGCGTATGGAAAGGTGACAGAGTAGTCTTGGCAAATGTTCCTGAAGAGGAAGCGCGTGCGTATGTCGAGGCTGAGGAGATCAAAGAAAGGAGAATCGCAAGAGAGAAGTTCGAAGCCAAATTCCAGCGTGACGATTTGGATAATGGTATGTAAGTGAGATTGATAATGTCACAAAATGATAACAACTGGCGGCTTCGCTTGAGCCGGCGCCCTGGTGAAAGCTTTTTAATTGATCAGGGCAATCATGGACGAATCTGGATGCTCATCAGGAGCTCAGTAGACAAGGTTTGTCATGTAACTCTATTTTTTCCAGATGGAAGGGTTCAGGAATACCATTTGAACAAGTCTGGCAACAGAAACATTGAGGTTAGCGAACAGGTTTCAGTTTACGCTGAGACCTTTAGAGGCACTCAAGTGACTTTTGCTTTTAGGTCAGATAAAGATATTCGAATTGTACGTTCTGAACTTCTAAGCAAGGAAGAGATTGAACAATTTGCACCTCTCGACGTACCAGCACCTCTGTTAGATCAGCCATAGCCTAGGGTTGCATTTTCGAGAAATGTGATAGTCTGGAATCGAGATCAATGAGAAGCAGACGGGTAACCCCGATTTGCTTCTCACAAAACACGGGAGACATGAGCAATGATGACTTTGACTACTATTTCTGAGAAAAAGAGCGATACCGAGGCTCGTGTATTTTGGCGGGCTGGTACAAAGAAGCGAGGTATCCTTGATGTCACCCTGGACTTCGCACATGCAGATTCCGCACTCATAGCTGAGCTCGTTGCTCTCCAGCACTTGTTGTTCGATAGGAAGGTTTTCGACCGGGAGCCTGGTGCTGGCGCCGGGTACAAGCTAGTTGTCTCGAAGGGGGCGATCCGCAAACTGGCTCTGGGCAAATCAAACAAGGCATACGCTACTAAGTTTGCGGCCTTCCTGAGCAATCGTATGAAGGGCGTGACCATTGAGGTTTCGCAGGACTACGAATTCATGGCGAAGCCGGATGAGGTCGAGCCGGAACTGCTGGGTGGTGAGCGTGAGGTCTACGCCAATACCTACGACGCCATTGAGACGCCCGCCATGGGCCGGGTCCTTGTCACGCAGCATGCTGTTGAGCAGTACCAGGCCCGGATCACTTCAGGCTCTCCTAAAAAGCCATGGGCCTCTCTCGTTGGCCGCCTGATGCATCCCGAGCTTCGGATGATGAAGGTTGACGAAAAAGTTCTTCGTCACAAAGCGCGAAAATATGGCCGCTCTGACAACGTAGAATTCTGGGGACACCCAACATCTGTATTCGTGTATCAGGTTCTCCGTGAAGACAATGGTGATCGTGTCTTGGTGACTGTGTTTGAGCGAAGCGAACCGTAAAGGATAGATTGATGGCTCTTGAATTCTTTGCCCAGGTAAACAAGGACGGTGAAGTCGGTATGCCGAAGTCCAACGACTATTTATTACAGTACGCTGCACCAGATGACGGAAAGGGGCTGGGTTATGGCAAGTAAGCTAGAGCATGTAGACCCTATCTTGGCCGAACTCTTCGATGAAGGGATCTCCAGTATCGCCGCTCTGCGACTGCTGGTCTATGTCCGCCACCCTCGTAGGTTTGCAGAGATCGAAGAATCTATAGGGACAGAGCGTATGGTGGTAAATCGGATGGTCTCTCGATGTCCAGGACTGCTGAAGAAAATTCAGTTGCCGCATGATGAGAGCAATCGAGAGCGAGGAAAGCCGCCTGTAACTATTGTTACGACAAAGCGGGCAAACGAGATATTGAAGAGCCTACTGCTCTGAAAAAGCCGAATGCCAATTCAAGGGAAAGGGGGATGTCAAATGGTTACCTCGCGAAAAATAATTTTCGGTGCTGCTCTGCAGGGAATTGCCATATTCATCGGGCTTGGCCTTGCAGGGTATGGTAATGACACGATTGCTGTTGCTCTGGGTTCAATTGGAGTGGACGCTGAGATAGCGCATCGATTGAGTCGGATGGTCTTTGGGCTTTTCTCTGCAGGGGCGACGTTCTTGATTGTGTCGGGTTATCTGGATGAACGCGACGGTGTTTCTGTTATTAACCCGGCGGGTTAATACATGAAGCAGGGATGCTTCATCATCGGCCTGCGGCCAATGCGAACGCTACTAAAGCCAGCCTGTCCGCGCACCTGCGCCCGCTTTTGTGGCGTGACTGACAAAGAGGTCGGGAACCTATTTGTCAGCCAGGTTAATAGCAGAGAGCAAGTACGGCATGCTGTCAGGGATGTTGATGGTCGTATTGACGCCTGATGTCCAACAGAGCGGAAAGGAATCATGAAAGCAGGTGACATCAAGATTTTCACGAAGAGTGGCAATCGGGTACGCCTGATCGAGCGCGACGGTGATGGCTGGGTGGTAGAACGCACTCAAGGCAAGTCTGCCGGTAAGCAAATGTGGTGCGCAGAACGGGCGCTGGTGGATTCCTTGGATTGATGTAACTGTGATCTATCCGATCCGATTTCCATTTCCCAAATTCTACTTTCACCCCGAGAACAGGTGCGTACCCTGATGCACACTAATTTCTTTCACATGTGAAAGAAAAAGCCTCTTTGCTCATGATGGCGAGGAAGCCGCTTACCTCCCTTCACGTTGCGTCGGTGCGGGCTAGCTGGCAATTCTTAGGCCGGACGCCCGATATTTTTCACGCAGCGACTTGTCAAAATCAGTTACTATTCGAGCTGCTGTTGACTCTAGTGGCTCGCCCAATATCGCATGTATAGCGCTTGCAGTTTCGGCACGAAGAACATGGTTGGAAGTCAGCAGAATGAGCAGCCATAAGTTGTCCTTTGCGCAAAACTCTCTGATCAAACTACGTTGCTTCGCTACTTCTATTTTAATGCTTTTGAGCCGTTCTAACTGCTTGATGACCGCCTCAGCAGCTTTTAATTCACTGTCAGTCAGGTGTGCTACCTTCGGAAGCGTATCCAGCTGGTTACGAATCGCGTTAACGTCAGAGAGAAGAGAAGAGCTACGAGGCCGCAGCCAGTTCCCCAACCCTCTGAGTAAGCCAAAGTCCACTGGATACCAGCTCGTTACGGGCTCAGTACGACCGATCTCATTCTTCTCTTTCTGAACGATAGAGTATTCCCAGGTGATTCTGACATCGTTTCTTTTTAGCCGGTCTATAAGCGAATTAACCGTTTTTTGGGGGAGTAACTCCAATATTCTTGCGGCTTCGTTGTAGAGGTTATCGATTGCTTGGAGCAGCTCATCGATCTGGGCTATAAGTCTCTCTCTATTCGATAGGAATTGCCGAGCTTTGTCTTGACGACGTTGGAGGTATTCGGTTTTCCGTAGGTGGCTAAAGGCGCTCTTCACTTCATCATCGTTAATTCCGAAGTGCTTCTCAGCGCAGCAATGGCCGATTAAAAGCTTGATCCCGTTCTTCGTTTGAACGATGTAGCCGTGTTGGTGATATTGCCCGCAAACCTTGGCATCGCGCACATATTGGCATTTCGCATCGGCCTTGATCAGGCGGTAGGACTTTAGCGGGTGGCTGAAGTTAGCTTTCGATAAAGCCCCTTCTGGATCTATGTCGAAAAGCTCCTGGAGTTGGGTGATTGTCTTGATTTCTGCAGCGTTAGGTCCATCTGAGATCATAGGGCGAGCACACTCCTGCGTTGAGTCTCGACGAAATCCGACCACATATCTGGATGCTTAAAAAATATACTACCTTACTTTATCTGTATAAAAAAGCAGTATGTTCAGGCATACAGGTACTTGCCCTTGATCTAGAACGAGCGCCCGTTCGAAGCTGGGTGGGCTCCACCGGGCTCGCCCGAATTTCTTTCACATGTGAAAGAAAAGTCTATTGGCTCATGATGGGAGCAAGGCGCTCGGTACCCTGCGCACCTCCCACATCATTTCAAACCTACGATCATACCCGCAGGCCCCTGGCTAGTCTCAGGATGTGTCAGGGCACCTGCGTTCGCCAAGGCGGCTGCCTGAAATCCGGGGAGAGTCGTCACAGCGTTTGATCAGGCAAGTGGCGTCACACGATTACATGTTGGTAATTACCATAAATACTGTAATTACTGCTATAATTCCTACTTATTAAAATGGTGATTTGATAAAGTAGAGCTTCTGAAATAAGGTTTGGCTGGTGAGAGCCAACGAACTGCCACTTCAGCGCACGAGTTGAGGTAGTCCAACGTCCAGGCCGTCTCGTGCCTCAGGAGGGTTCATGATCAGGGTGATCTTCACAGTGGCCGCACTGCTTCTATTTGTCGCACCGGCACAAATGCTTTTTACCGGACAGCTCGGCGGTGAGCTGTTCATGATTGAGGCGGCGTTTCCGCTTCGCCTGGTGGCGGCTGTCTCGCTGCTCGCCTCAGCCGTCATAGCGCTCTACGGGCGCTACTGGACGAGCGAGGACGGTGGACTAACCGGCGTCTGGATCTATGCAGGGAGCGACTACTGAGGTCTACGCGTCCGCCACCACCTCGGGGGTTAAGGCGCGACGCCGCTGCTTTGCTGCGTCAGAACAAACACGGATTTGCGACGGTACGAAGTGCCGCCTGCTAACTACGATGCAATGGAACAGAGTTAGGACGCGCAACATGTAGAGCCGTAGCGCCCACCGCTGCACAAGATATGGTAGTTGAACGGGTATCGACAGGGATCAAGAGGGAACTATGGCGCAACATGACAAATTAGAGAGAGAGCTTGCCCTGGACGATGATGCCAGTGGGTTGCTGGGCCAAGTCCCCGCCTCGGGGTCGGTCGATGCCGGGAAGAAACCTACTCCCTCTGATCCAGCGCCTGAATTTGTCCCAGCGGAACAATCTGCTGGGCTGCTTACCCCCGTTGAAGCGACTGAGCTGGCGAGCGTTGAGAAAAATCCCGCCCTTGCCTACCTGATCAGCCTGGGGTCTCGGCAAAGTCGGCGCACGATGAAATCGTTCCTCAACAACACCGCCCGCATGATGGGCTTCGAGAACCTTGAGACGTGCCCCTGGGGGATGCTTCGGCGTCACCATGTCCAGGCCGTGCGGCAGATGCTCCAGGACGCGGATAGAGCACCAGCGACGATCAACACCTACTTGTCCGCGCTCAAAGGGGTCGCGCTGGAGGCGTGGACGCTGAAACAGATCGATACCGACGCCTACCAGCACATCCGCCAGATCAAGAATGTCCGTGGCTCCCGGCTCTCAAAAGGTAGGGCCTTGGCACCGGAAGAGATCCGTCAGTTATTTTTCACATGTGAAAGCGATTCGTCGGCTATTGGTGTCCGAGATGCAGCCATCTTCGGGATTCTACTGGGTTGTGGCCTGCGCCGAACTGAAGTGGTTGATTTGGACTACAGCAGCTACGACCCCAGGGAACGGTCACTAAAAGTGATCGGGAAAGGGAATAAGGAGCGGATTGCGTATCTGCCGGATGGGGCCTATCGGCGCCTGGAGCTGTGGGTGGAGGACGTTAGAGGGGACATTCCTGGGCCACTTTTCATCCGGATCCGCCGCTTTGACGATCTCACCTACACCCGTCTGAGCAGTCAGGCGATCTACCACATCTTGGAGACGAGACGTGTCGAGGCCGGGATTGAGAAATGCGCTCCGCACGACTTCCGGCGTACCTTTGCGTCCTCGATGCTGGAAAACGGTGAAGACCTGATCACGGTGAAAGACGCCATGGGGCATGCCAGTCTGACCACGACGCAGAAATACGATCACCGAGGCAACGAGCGGCTCCGTGCCGCGAGCAAGCGCCTGGACATAGGATGACACCGCAATGATGCCTGACATGAGCCCTGACAGCTTTGGAGAGAGCCTCAAGTTCTATTCTGACCGCCACCCTGATCCAGGAAAGCGAACGGCCATAAACATTCAGTACACGTTCACGCGGGGGCAATATCCGACCCTGAGCGTGGAAATTGCCCCCATCCATCAACCTGGTGCTGCACCGAACTGGGCTGAGAAAACCATTGTCCAGCTTACACGGGGCGAGCTGGTCGCCTTCTGTGGCGTGCTGTTTGGCCTGCGAAAGCAGATGAACGGCGCGTACCACGGCGACGCTCGGAATAAGAGCATCGCCGTCTACAACAACGGCCAAGACGGCGCCGCGATTGTGATGGCGGAGCGCGGCCACCAGTTGCAGCATTTCCTGACACCAGATAACCGACTAGAGCTGGCCGTTTTCGCTGTCAGGCGCCTCTCAGAAGCTTGGAAGGTGACGCCTTCCGATGCGATCGCTCTGCTCCGGCAAGCTGCCTGGATGGACCGAAATCTGTAACATCAGAACGCATGGTAAAGAGGAGTGCTGCACGTCAGGCTGACCCCTCATGGAGCGTGCCAATGCCATCTCCTTGATGACGGGAAGGCTAATTTTTCGTAATCAAAACCATAGGGAACGGGCGTGAGAAGAGTTGAAGATACGATCAAGGAAGCGGAGCTGATAGCAAGCAGCCCCGAGGCTGTCGCTGCATATTTGAAGGAGCGTGGTTCTCGGCTCTCCGCTGATGAGCTAGCAGAAGAAGGCGACGAGGAGTTTGAGAAGTCCCTGCTGGATCGAGAGAATACGCTGATCGAACTGGCACTTGCCAGACACTGCCGGCATTCAGATACCGCTAAAACCCTGTTCTTCAAAGAGCCGACCGAAATGGCTCTACGTCTATCGGTGCTGTCCAATCGCGTGATCGGCAGAGATGATTTGGGGATGTTCCCCAGAATCCTGTTTGACCATGACGGGCAGCTAGCGTCGTATCTCGGCACAGCAAGTGATCAGGAGCTACTCGCCCTGTTTGAGAACCCGAAGCTTGAGGACGACTTCCTGCAGGGCTTTCTCGAAGGTGGCGCATACTGGCAGGCCATTTCCGAGAGACAGCGGCTAATTGCCCTCGTCGCGCTAAGCACGAACGACCGGATGAAGACCCCCTACGACGATAGCTATATGGATGGCTTCGCCGAATATAATAGCTACGAGAAAGTCTTCGGCGCGGCATGGAAGCTGGCAGCGACCGCACCCGTCTCGCGCCAATGGGCTTCTGTCCTGAGCAAGCTTTACTACCAAGTGTTTCCCGAAGCTCACTCCATCGATAAACCGCTTGAGCTCGCTGCCCGCTGGTTCCCCCAGGACGAGGAGTCCTCAAAGCGCGAGAGTGAGCATAACGAGAGGGGCTACCTGTCGGACTACCAGGGTGTCCGCAAGGGGCTGGCGAAGCTCGCCCTCTCGAAAGACCCTTACTTACTTGGAGTCAACGCTATTGGAGAGCGAGGATGTGGCGTTCCAGGCCGCCGTCTACGCTTTCACCGACCTGTCCCCCGACCAGATCCAGATGGCCTACGAGGAGAACGGCGAGCTCGCCCTCCAACAGATGCTCCATAACCACTTCATGTGGCAGCGGGCGGACACAAGGCAGGCACTGCACGATGTTGCGTGGGCGGTCGTCAAAAACGACAAGCACGCGGATCTGATGGCGGCAAATCTCTTTAACGGCGTCCGTGAGGACTTCGCCAAGAAACACCCTGACTGGTTTAAGGACGAAGACGATAAAAGCTCCTCACCGCCCGGTGGACCTCTAACAGAAGCTGATATCGAGCAGCTGGCGCCGACTGAGGAGTGGGCTGGGGGCAAAGAGGTTACGACGTTCTCGCCGACCGGCGAGCCAGTGACCAAGGCTGACATCGACTCGCTGGAGTCGAGGCTTTCAGAAATACTCCAATCACTCAACATCCGGCTTGGGACCGTCTGGTGGTTCTCCTTGGGTACCTTGGTAGGCGTCGGCCTCAGCTTTGTGTACAGATAGAACAGGGAACCCCACCGGCCCCTCTCACATCTCCCAAGCCGCCTCCCATAGTCACCCGCCAAGGGCGCGGACTGTCAGGCTGAAGTCATAGAAGCCGTACTGCAGGCGTCAGAAAAGGCGGAAAGCTTGGGGTGGATCATAAGGGGTGATGATGATTTGTTTTATTACCGACATGCGGGAGGGAGAGCCGGAAGTTGGTTCACTGTTTGGTACAGTCCGTATAAAGGTTGTAAGCTGACCGTATCAGCTCATACTCTGATGGTTCGGCCCAAGAGGGCTGCGCAATGGTTGCCAGTTGGTAGCCAAACGCCTTCTGGTCCTTCATGATGAGCAGTTGCTCATACTTCATCACATCGGTATCCCCAATTTTTTCATAGCTACGAAGCTGGAGACTGGGCCCATCATAGGACTCGGTGAGCCACTTTGTTTTTTGGTGGACAAGATTTTCTCGTCACTTCGTCGGTAGGTCGTTGTGATGTAGTGGTCAGAAGCGATAACAATCGTCGCCCCGATACCATCTGAGTAACTGCATTCCCATACACCAAGCTCAAAGGCCGCAGCATTACCTGGCACTCCCAGCACTGCAAAGATCATCCCTGTACCCATAATCCGCCCCCATCGGGCGAGCATTCCTTTCCTCAACTCTCTATCCTCTTGCTGCGCCTCTGAACTCTTGTGGATGCAGGCCCCAAATAGCGTCTCCGAGACCTGTCCGGGGGCTGAGATCAACTCTCGTCGGTGTCGAATAGCGCCTCGTTGATGGTGTCCTGTGACGTTCGCAGGCGCTCGATAATGGTTTCGAACGGATCAGGTTCGGCGAAGAACATGCCCCCCTCAACAGCGGCCTGGTGATCCTCCCTAATTGTTGCCAATCGGGCATCGTCCGGTATTAGCTGGAGCCCGCCCCTAAGGACGGCTTCGTAATCGACTCCTCTCTGCGAGTAGCGCAGGCGTTTCATCTCTACCACGTCTTTCATGGCCTGTTCTTCGTCGAGAGGCTTGGCAAATCCCTCCTGCTGAAGCAGGCAGTTCACGTCGTACCAGTGACGTGCCAGACGATTGAAATTCGGAGTCTTCTCTTGCGTCGAAAACTGGTGCAGGGCTGTGAGCTTTTCCCACAAGATGTAACCGGCGTCATACGCGACTACTGTCCCGATTGGAAGTGCAAGTGCTTCAGCAATCTGGGGTACTTCAGACAGGTAGGTCTGAATGGTGTGTGGAGATGTAGGACGCCCCCGATTACGACCACCAAACTCCAGCAGCACATGATCGAGCTGGTAGGCATTGTCATTAGCGGTTACGCGGGGGAAATGAATATCAACCTTTTCACCGCCAGAGTCCGCTTCCAGTTCAGCCCTGAGGCCCTCGATGCGATACACAGCCAAGCGGGTATTCAGTCGTTCGACTAACTCTGTGGTCCACGCGGTGAGCAATTTGTCCTGGGCTTTGCGGAACCGGTCGCGTTGGGCTCGTTTTTCTGTTGTCTTATGCCAGGTGGCGTCTTCGTCATCTGCCAGTGCCAGGTCGGCCCAATGGATCGATAGATCGATGTCTTCAGAAAAGCGTTCGATGGCGCCCCAGCACTTGCTCAGGGCGGTACCGCCTTTGAAGGCAATGTCCCATTCACCCAGCAGCTTCTCATCGTAGAGCAGTCTTAGGATCTCCGTGACCCAGATGTCTTTCTCAAGAAAGCTCTGGGCGAGGCCGGTGGGGTGCTCTTGTGCCCCGAGCTCGATTAGAGCCTTCAATTCACCATGCTTGCTGGCATCTGCATACAGTTCGAATACATCCATTCAGGCGGGCATCCTTGTTTCCAGTTCAGCGAGCTTCTCCTGCCAGGCTTTCGGCAAGGACGAAGACTTGAGCCGTTCCACAACGGCATGGCTTTCTGAGCGTGTCAGGCCCAAACGCCTGAACGCTTTTCGTAGCGCTGGCAATCCAACCGCCGTGGGAGGGGTTACACTCAGTCCGCGAAGCAGTTCACCCTCAGGTCTGCCACTCCAGCGCAGCTTCTGCTTGGCGATGTGCCGCACTTCAACAACCTCGTTTCCCACGGAAAAAGTGCGACTTGGGCCATCGCTCCAGAAGATCGTCTTCATCGGCGCCTGAGTCTGCAAGCCGAGGCGATAGGCCGCTTCCAACCCCTGGGGCACCAGAGTGTAGCGATGCTCCTTGGCCCACACGCGGGCGACGGTCACGGCACTGGTTTTGACCTTGATGGAAGGAATACTGGGTAGGGGTTTCGGGCGCACGTACATCCCCTTGGCCACGCGCTCAATGATCCCGTCTTCGGCCAGTCTGCTCATGGCCTTTTGCACGGCGGCTTCGCTGCCCAGCTCATAGAACCGGCTGATCGAGAAGGGAACCCCTCGCTTCATCCGCTGTATGCGCTGTAGGACGTTGGCTGAGATGGACATGGCACTACACTTCTGACACGTTCGCCTTGATGTGATTTCATTATATCGCAGTGATTACAAAGTATACAGAACGGCTGATGTCAGGATGTCGGTTGTTCACCTAGCGCCTCTTGGACGGTGATGCCCCACTGGCACATGGTTTACCGATAACACAAAACACGGCGGTTATTGCCGTAGATTTGATCGTTCTCAAACCGAACGGTAGATGTCAGGACCTGAGCTATTCACCTAGCTGAACTAACGGCCCATGGAGGGTGAGGCTTTCCGATGCGAGCGGTCGGCTTCGGGAAGCACACTGGATGGTACGGAACGCCCTTGCAGTTCTATAAGGCTGCTTTTATCTGCTTTTGTTTTGCAACTATATCCTGACTCTCTCAGAGAGTGTTAGGTTGTAGCCTTCATTACGGTAACGAGGACAAACCCAATGAAAATGAGCCTAGATTCAGCCCTCAACCTAGCAGAATTGCAGGGGCTTCGCAGCACCTTGAACGGTCAAACAAATTCGCTTTCTCGGGCATTTATTTTTGCGTGCTGCTCGGGAGTGGAGTGGCTGGATATTGTGACACTTACCTGGAGCCAGGTTCGGATAGAGGACGAAAAATGCCCATACATTGAGCTTGGCTACAAGAGGCGAGACGGTTCAACAAAGCATTACCTGAGCGTTCCAGCGGTTGAGAGCATAGGGGAGCGTAAGACTGATCCTGATAGAGTGTTCGAGGGACTGGAACATCAAGATTGGAAAAACCCTGAACTCGGCGAATGGGCGTCCCACGCCGGGATCAAGAAGATACTGAACTTCGAGATCGCCAGAGCGACGTTCATACACATCATGTTGATGGAGCTGGGGTACAGCATCTATGATGTAGCGAATTTGCTTAACATGAGAGCAGACGACTTGGCCGAGCAGTATGGGCTTCAGTTACTGACCTGTGTGAAGCCTCTCCCATCCATTGGCCTGGCATAAAGCCAGGCCCTGCCATACCAACACCGGCAACACCGCAAGCCAGAATAACCAACCACCGGATGATGCTCTGATGCGACATATTAGACCATCATGCAAGGTAATGTATACAAGCCACCCGAGCTCTGCTCACTTCCCACACAACCTAGTAGCCCGACCCTCTTCTTTCTCTCTCTTTTTCTCTCTTTCTCAATCTAATTTCACGCGGGTCGCCCAGGGGGAGGCCCAACAGGGGGGTACAGAACACCGCCCTACTCCACTCTGCATGATGGTCTAAAATGTACCTATAATACGTGCTGTCTATCAACAGCACATCAGCACAGGATCGCGCCAACATGACGGATTTCATTGCGGAACAATACTCGGCCATAGACCGAGACCTCACATCACTGACCGCCCTCCTCCGACGCCTCTCCCACCGGGCGGCTCTGGTGGCGCCGCTACCCAATACACCTCGCGGCATGGAGCACGAACCGGTTCAGCGGATTGTCGTGACCGAACACAGCGGCACCGAGGCCATCGAGCTCGCGGCGGCCTGCTACCAGGACCTGCACAACAATCCACGCTACTCCCAGAAGACCGCCAGGCGAACGGTCGGGGTGCTCTGGCTCTCCCCTACCCAGACCGGGGCGAAACGCGAGATCGAGGAGCTGGTCGAGCGTATCAACGGCGCAAAGGCTGCCATCGAGGACTTCGTGACGACCACCTACCACACCCGGAACGAACGGTTCGAAGCGCTCAGGGCCGCGTGTCCCGGCATTATGACGTTACACCTCTACCGGCAGATCCGCTGCTACGGCACCGAAAACGTCACCTCGATACGCTTCTCGTGGCAGCGTAAAGATGCATTGGTGAAACCCAACAAGGCTGAGCTGCTTCAGCGCATCCACGAAGATCTGGAGCACTCAGGCCCCGATCACCAGCTGCCGCTGGAGCAGTTGATCCAGAAGGTTTCCGCGACGCCGGAGCCGCGCCTCAGGGTGCGCCGACACGTCAAAGTTCAGCCTGCGGCCAACATCATGTTCGGCGGCGCGGTGAAAACGGTCACGGCGCCCATGCCGATCATCGTGCTGCAGGACGCCGATCTGAAGCTGAAGATGATCAGCACCTTTGACGCGACGGCACGGCGCAAGACCCGAGCGGACCGGGTAGCCTCCGAGATACTGGGCACCTTCGCCGGTATTACGATTGAAGCCTTCCCCGATTGAGGGGAGGCGCATCGCTCCCCCATATCCTCCCTCCGTTCACGTCCCGGCAGTGCGCGGGCGATCCCGCATGTTGTACCGCGAGCACAAATATCGCTGTCGTCGCTCTCGCTACTCGTGTAAAATAGTAATAATTACTGTAATTACCGTAAGATTATTAAAAACAAGGAGAGTGGCGATGGCCCGTAAGCTGGTGTCAGAGGCTGATGTTTACGAAGCGGCAGAGATGATGCTGGAGGAAGGGCAGCAGCCCTCCACCATTGCCATTCATCGAATCCTTGGACGCGGCAGCTATACCACCATCGGCAAACACCTCAAGTCCTGGGAAGTGCAGCGCAGCTCCGAGACACCTTCGGCAGCGCAGCAGACTGACGAAGAGACGCCCGAGGTGATCGCCAAAGAAGCGCATAACTTCGTCAGGAAGCTCTGGCTCAATGCCCGACAGCGTGAGCACGACGAACTCCAGGCGGAACGCGAAGCCCTGAGCCAGCGGGCAACCGAGCTGGAAGAGGAGATCCAGCGCGTCGTTGATCAGTCGGACGACGCGACCAACCGAATTGCCGACCTGGAGGAGCAGCTCCAGATGAGCCGCGAAGCCCATGAACGTGAAATAGCCGCCAGACAGGAAGTCGAGAAACAGCTCGCCCTGCGCACCGCTGCTCTGGAGCGTGCAGAGCAGGAGTCGGCGAAATTGGAGAAGAAGCTGGAGGCGGTCACGGACAAGTTCGAGGGCAAACTGGACACGCTCACTGGAAAGTATGAGGCCAAACTGGAAGAGGTTACCCGGCTCAACACTGAGGTAACGAACCTGTATCGCGACCAGGAGCAAAAAAAGCAGGAAATCGAGCGTTTGAGCCAAAAACAGGCAAATACAGAGGCGTCACTCCGCGAGCAGAAGAGCAAGAATGAAGCTCTCACTGACCAGGTTCACCAGCTGCAACAGCAGGACAGCGAGAAAGCCTCGGCTTTGGTGGAAGCCCAGAAAGAGATCCGCACGCTCGCTGAGGATAATGCGACGTTCGCGGGACAGCTCAAGGAAAAGGACCGGCAGACGGCACAGCTCGAATCCAAGCTGGAGGAGACCGTCGAGAAACTTGACGCCACCAAAGCTCAGCTCGCCGCTGAACGCAAGGCCAAGAAAGAGTCCGCAGCTGACAAGGAGTCTGGTGATGATCCCGTACAGAAGGAGTAATCATGCCCCGTGGGAAGCGATACGCAAAATACAACGAGTCATGGGCCACCCAAGCAGGTGGGCTACTTGAACAGGTCAACGTGGCTGTTGCCTTGGCGGAGAGACACAGCCCTTCTGCCTTGTACTGGCTGACGGTAATGCACGCGTGGGTCCGGGACGTATCCGACAAGACAGCTCCCAATTGGTGGTCAAACGAGGACTGCGAGGCTTTGATCCCGCCCGCCGAAGCTCGCGTGAAGCAGTTTGTTCAGACGATGCAAATCTACCACCGCCAACCGTCAACTACCGGGAGGTCAACGTGGGCCGCGTAACGCTTGAACAGCTCTCGCCTGATACCCCTGAGCAGGCCCTTATCACTGACTACCAAGGGGCACGACTGGTTGTCAAAGCCTATGCAGGGAGCGGGAAAACTTCGACACTGGTGAAATACGCCCTCCGCAATCCGCAGGAGCGGATCCTCTACCTGGCCTACAACAGAGCCATACGAGATGAAGCTCTGGTGAAGTTCCCCGCGAATGTGGACTGCAAGACCTCGCATCAGATCGCGTTTGCAATCATCGGTCGTCAGTACAGCCATAAACTGAAGAACAACCTCCGGCTAACAGACATCGCCCAGACATTACCGTCGCCCAACTGGACGCTGGCAAAAGACATCCTGGCGGCGATGAACGCATTCATGTCGAGTGCTGACCCACGCATCCTCGATGTCCACTTCTGCCGCTCGGAGCGCGTTCAGGTGAAGACCAGGAACGAGGTCATGTATCAAGCTCAGGTGCTCGATGGCGCGCAACTGATTTGGCAGCGAATGACCGACGTGGATGATCCTTTCCCCATCATCCACGATGCATACTTGAAGCTATTTCAGTTAAGCCTGCCCAACCTTGCTCGCCACTACACCACAATTCTGTTTGATGAAGCCCAAGACTCCAACCCGGTAACCAATCACATCGTTCTCCAGCAAAAGTGCAAAGTGATCTACGTGGGCGACGACCACCAACAGATCTACCGATTTCGAGGTGCAAGCAACGCGCTCCAAGCCCCCTCCTTCGGAATGCAGATACAATGTATCTCACACACAGCTTCCGATTTGGCCCGCAAGTCGCGATGGTTGCCAATGCACTCCTGATGCTGAAGAAAGAAACCAAGCCAGTCATTGGTCGAGGAAAGCAAGATCAGGTGGTAACCACTCTACCGCCAGAGACCGGTCATTACACTGTTCTATCGAGGACAGTCATTGGGGTCATACAATCGGCCATGATGTCTGCCATGGCGGGCAAAAAGGTCTATTGGGTGGGCGGCGTACAATCCTATCAACTGGCTGAGCTGGAAGACCTGTTCTGGTTCGCTATCCGCAAGTTCGACAATATTCGAAACCCGAAGCAACTCAAAGACTACCGAGATTTCGAGGACTACGAAGATATTGCCAAAGCCACAAAAGATCCGGAGATGCTCAGGGCAATATCACTCCTGAAGAGCTGCGATGATGTTCCCAGACTAATCGGCACGATGCTGGAGCAGACTGTAACGAATGAGCAGAATGCCGATGTCACGGTCTCGACTGCGCATCGCAGCAAAGGTCTAGAATGGGAAAGCGTGGTACTGGCCGATGATTTTCCTGACATATTCGACCCAGAGCTTGAGCCCGAAAACCGCCAGGATGAGATAAACCTTCTATACGTGGCTTGTACAAGGGCCATGAGAACCTTGGTGATAAATCATTCAGTAGGACTGATCCTACGTTACGCTAAAGGCATCGCGGCCAGGAAGCGAGCTGACGGGGCCACCCCCAGCGGCTTAGAAAAACACACCATCCGGCTCTATTCGCCCATTATGGGCGGTTTGAGGTGCCTGCCCAGCAAAGCGACTCCAGTACCATTCTCAGCTAACATCCATGAACTACGCCCGAACTTATGCTGAGAACACACCAAGTCATATTGATAGCCCTGGGGGCGAGCCTGCTCACCCCCGTGGCTGTTGCACAGGAGATAGACCAGCCATCGGGATTCTATGAACGGAAATCGGAAGGTTGGTTCTGGTACAACGAAGAGATCCCAGAGGACATACCGGAGCCCGAAGAGCCTGAGCCACCGGTGGCGGCAGCTCCCAAGCAGGAATCCCAATCGGTCGAACCTGCGCCCTCATCATCTGAAGGGCCACCGGTATTCTCCGCTGCCTGGTTCCGGGAAAATCTGCCGAGGTACCGTGACGCGGCCTGGGATAACCCAACAATAGAGAACGTCCGCACATATATGTACCTGCAACGGTACGCTATGGACCGAAGTGAGCAATTTGCGGATACCGCAGAGATTGCCGTCGTTGGGGATCCCTTTCTGGACGAGGAAACGCGCAGACCATCTGCCACCTTTGCTTCTCAAAAGTTAGATCGGTGGGCGGGACAACAGAAAGACGAGATCGCTCGTAAGATTGCGCAAAAAGCAGGCATTTTCTTCTTCTTCAGATCGGACTCAGATACCAGTCGCGTACAGGCCCCAATCCTCAAGATGCTTGAAATGCGCGATGGCTTTACGATTCTCCCCATCTCAGTAGATGGAAAGCCCCTACCCGATGGTATTTATCCGAACTTCCGGGCTGACAAAGGGCAAGCCGAAAGGCTGGGAGCCGAAGTATTCCCAGCGCTGTACTTAGTATCGGCAGAGCGGGAAGTGGAACCTATCGCTCAAGGTGTTCTATCCCTGGCGGACCTGAAGCATCGAATCATCTTGGTCGCAAAACGCCGAGGCTGGATTAGCGATGAAGAGTTCAATAAAACAAAGCCCATCATGAATCTGGACAACAATATCGCGGCCATTTTGGATGCTCATTCCTACGAGATCTCCGATATGGCAAAAGCTGTCAGTGGCTCGGGGAGTAACTTCATCCCACCAGATCAGCTGAGTGAGTTTATTAGGCACAGACTTCGCCAGGAGCGCTGAGATGAAACCGATACGCTATAGCATCAAAACGTTGACGTTCAGCATAGCATTTTCGCTTGCTACGTTGGCTGTCCCTGAGATAAGCCGTGCCGATCTCCAAGACGAGATGGACAGCTTCTTTGGTGATATGAGCAACACCACAACACCTGGCGTTTTTGAAACACAGAGGCGCGGCGTTCTTTCTGGTGGACGATACACCGCCAAATCAAAAATCTTCGACGAGAACCTGATCAGCTTCGCGCCTCCCTCCTGGAAAGGTGGCTGCGGCGGCATCGATATGTTCAACGGCTCATTCAGCTTCGTTTCGGCGGAACAGATTGTGCAGTTGCTCCGTCAGGTAGCTGCAAATGCCAAAGGGTATGCCTTTCAGCTTGCTCTCGATAATGTCTGTCCAGACTGTGCCAAACACATCGAGGCATTCCAGAAGAAAATTCAGGCGCTCAACCAACACCTCGGCAATTCGTGTCAGCTTGCACAAGGTATCGTGAATGACACGACCTCTTCGTTCGAGATGAAAGGCAAGACAGATGCGTCAATTGCAGCAACTGTCACGGGTGTGGTCACGGATGTGTTCAGTGCTCGCGAGGAGACCGAAACCGGAAAAACGCCAGAAGAGCAGATGAGCGAGAGCGAGCTTCTACGGCGGGAGCTCATTGGCAACATTGTGTGGCAACAGCTCAAGAAGCAGAACGCAAAGAACTGGTTCACCTACGGTGATGACGCATTGCTGGAGACCATGATGAGCCTCACCGGAACAATTATCCGCCAGCCCCCGATTGCAGATCCCGACCATGTTGGCGATCCTGCTGATGCCAGTAAAACCCTGCCATTGGTAACGAAACCGGCGAAGCCGAACATTCTGCGGGCAATCTTGGAAGGCGGCAGCGTAAAAATCTATGACTGTGATACAGCGGACAAATGTCTGGAGCCTGGAGAACGAACAGCCAACATCGAAGGGCTTGGCAAAAAGGTCGAGGACATGCTTCTTGGCACCGGATCGAACATCGGCATCATCGCGAAATTTGCTCGGAATCAGGGAACTCTGAATGCCAGTGAAAAGGCATTCATATCCAACCTGCCCGCCGGAGCAGGCACCATCGTCCGTAACCTTTCCGTGCTATCTGAAGACGCTTCACGGATCTTCGCCCTCAAAGCTTCCAACAGCATTGCGTTGACCATGGTTTACACAACGACGGAAGAGCTGTTCCGCGCTGTTAGCCTAGTGGTAAGCCAGTCCAAAGCGCCTCATCAGTCCAAGGCGTTTGAATTGATCAGTAAGTCCCAAGACAAGGTGCGTAACGACTACCATCAGCTTCGCGCCCAATTTGGTGACGTAGCGGACCTCATCACTCACTACAACAGCATGCTCGACAACCTTCGGAAGCAACGGTACACCCTCAGCACTCTGACATCCCCACAGCGCACCAAGGAGTAAGCATCATGTCATTTGAGATATTTTCGGTCGGGGATGCGGCCTTTCTGGAGCAGATCCTCATGGCAGTAGCCATGGTGACCTCCATGGGGTCATTCGAGCAGATGGTCAGCGTTGGCCTTCTACTCGGAGTGATTTTTATCTTTGTTCAAAGTGTGTTTCAAGGAGCTAAACAGATCAATTTCCAACAGATCCTGGTCGGCTACCTCCTATACGCATGCCTCTTCATTCCGACCACTACTGTACTAATAGAAGATTCATATACTGGCGAGGTGCGTGTTGTAGACAACGTTCCCCTTGGAATCGGAGCGGCTGGCGGAATCATTTCTGCGGTGGGGTACAACATTACAAACCTGTTCGAACAGGGTTACGGTGCCATTGTGCCTTATGTGACTGAAACCCATTTCGCCGAGTCACTGAAAATCCTGAACGATGCTCGTAAACGCATCGCAAGCACTCCAGTGTATCAAGCCATGAATATGGCGGTTGGTAGCGATGCGGACGTACGCAAGTCATGGAACAACTACATCCGGGAATGCACTCTTACCGCTATAGACCTGGAAGATAGAAGCCTTGATGATGTGATGGCTGGGGAGCTCCCGGAAGCATTGCGCTTCAATTCGAGCCTTTACGGCACCCGACTATACCTTGGTAGTGCAGGCGGTACCGACTACACCTGCTCGGAAGCCTACCCTCGGCTGGTGGATGCGACCAACACTGCACTCGGCAGTGCGCCTATGTCCGATGCCATACTTACCGTCCTGGGAATTGACAACACCTACACCGGAATTTCGGGTCAAGGAGCAATCACGAATAGTCTGGGTATGCTGGGCATTACCTCCACATCAGGAACAAAGTACCTGACGGCAGCTGTCATTGAGCCCATCTATTACGAGGCGGCTCAGGGTCGATATGCGGATTTCCAAGACATGGCATCAGCCACAATGATCAACCAGGCCATCCAGCAGAGGAACACACAATGGGCAGCGGAACAATCCATGTTCATGACGATAGTCCGCCCCATGATGACCTTCTTCGAAGGATTCGTATACGCGATTACACCTCTTATGGGTTTTCTGATCGTTCTTGGCAGCTTTGGTGCCGGGCTCGCAGGCCGCTATTTCCAGACCTTGCTTTGGATACAGCTTTGGATGCCAGTCATGTCGATCATTAACCTCTACATCCATACCGCCGCTGGAAATGAGATGTCTAGCATTGGCAGCGAAATATCGTCGATCTATGCCCTCAGCACCGCAAGCGATCAACTACAACATTGGGTGGCGACAGGCGGTATGTTGGCCGCTTCTACACCACTTATCTCCTTGTTCGTAGTAACAGGCTCCACCTTTGCCTTCACCAGTCTTGCAGGCCGCATCAGCGGCAAGGACCATATTGACGAGAAGGTTCAGAGCAGAGACCTGGTTAGCAATGGCCCGATTATGCAGAACCAAGCCTCTCACGAGTACAATGACGTTACGGGTATGGCTGCGTCCGGTGCTGCAGGTCTGATGGGCACGATCTCCTTTGGTACCGGCCTTAGCAGCATGGCGTCATCTGCACACCAGCGCATGTCACAATCACAACAGTCATTTGCGCAGTCTCTGGGTTCATCATTTTCCAGTGGGAGAATGGACAACCAAACGTATGAAAGAGCTGCTTCGCTGGGTAGAACACACTCCGCCACGCATGGAACGACTCAGGGCGTTGTAAATGAGCGGACCAATCAAATTTTGCAAAACAGCTCGATTGGCTCACAGCACTCCGATGCAGTTAAAGGGATTGTGTCGGCTGTTGCTAGTGGCGCTATTTCCGGTGAAGTAGGCACAAGCCTCCTGACACAGCTTGCGCAGTCCGCGATGGTCAGTGAAGGTGGAAGTCAGAGCATTCCGGTTGATCCGGAAAAAGGCTCTCCTCCTGGAACGAAAGCACAGGGAACCAGAAGCGCAGCACACCAAGCGAAACGAACGGCTGCAGGTTCGAAGACTACTGGTGTGGGGTTGAAAGGTAATGTTGGGCTTTCGGCTGGCGCGAATAAGGAAACCGCTGACACTCGCAGCACGAACAATGTTAACAGCGCCGCGATCTCAGACGCACTAAAGTTTAGCCAATCTGAGCAATCTCAAGTCACAAACAACTTGGCTCAGGCCATCTCAACGGGCAAAAAGGAAGCAATAAGTGAGTCCTTTGGGCAAACGGACACCCAATCGCTGACCCGAAGCGCACAGGATGTCGTCAGCAGCAGCGAGAGTTATTCAACCGCTTCTTCAATGAACCAACAGTACGGCTCGATGAACAACCTGCGGCTTAGGGATGTCGGATCTCAGGTTGCGGGCAATGATCAGGCGATGAGGCAACTGAATGACTACTGGAATACAGGTGGGGTCAGTGCTGAAACGAAATCGGAAGCTCAGCGACTATATGAACGGTATAGCTCACCATCCACAGAAGGTGGATATGGTCTTGACCAGCGATCAGCGCTTGCTGCTGCTAGGATCAAGGCTCTTCAAAACTCAAACAATCATGCAGGCACAAGCGACGAACAATATCAGCGCAACTTCAATGCTGCTGTAGCCTCCGTGGGCCTTGGTATGGGACTCAACACTGGCCAGGCTGGCGACTATGCAGTTAACAAAGGAATAGCGCCCGTTAACAACGGTGACCTACGTCAACAGGCCGAAACCAATGCTCAGCAAGTGCGGCAGAGCGTTGCGCCCGCGAAGGGTATAGCGGTTCCTACTGCTGGGTATCCTCAATATAGCGATCCCACAACGACAGCGGATACACCTGCTGTAATCTCAGGGGAAGGAGCAGCGAACAACACTGCGGTCCGGGCTACCGCGAACACCTGGGAGCAACAAACCAATGCTGCGGCAGAAACTGAGGCTCGTCGCCAATTACTCAACAACGGGCCAGCGTACAGCCGTATGGGTGCTGCCGAGTTTTACGGCGGCGTAGAGAATGCCAATGACTGGGTTCAGCGCCGAATGACCCAAGCAGAAAACTTGGGCGAAAGCGTCTTCAGCGCAACAAGTGAAGGCATGACTGTCGCCAACGCTAATTTCGATGAGCGGTTGGAGGCCCTAAAGAGTGATCCGACCCTCCGTCAAGAGGTTGTGAGTGCTGCCAGAATGAGCGACCAAGAGCTGGCCAGCTCCGGGCTGGGCGGTAAGATTCTGTCCGGTCTATCGAGCGCTGGGCGCTCGATTATGGGAGCAACGGCAGCGGGCATAGAGCTGGCCAAAGGTGAGATTCGTTTCAATGACCTTCAAGGTATGAAGCTTGATGAAAAGGGTATGGTCTACCAGGCCGCGATGAGCCACGCGCTCGAAACTGGCGGTGAAGCCGCTGTCAAGAAGTTCGAAGAGACCTACGGAACCGACTTCCGAAAGGAGTTTTACGAGGAGGCAGTTTCTCGTGGACTTACCCATGAACAAGCACAGGTATACGCACACTCCTTCGATACACTGGGGAACAGCTCTGAGCGGGAAGCAGCAATTCAGTCTCTCGCTGCAACATACGCCGAAAAGAACCAGGACGGCAGTATCAAACGAGATCAGTCTGGGGCGCCTGTACTGTCACAGCAAAATCAAGAGTTCGTTGATCATATGATCAACACTGTCACAGAGTCTGCGAGGTCTGGCTCCACTATGTCTGGAAGCTATTTGGCCGGGATTGCCCATTACAACAACATGACAGGTCGTGGTGCTCGGGGATTAACAGACTGATCCAAGAGTCGAGCTGGGGAGATCAGGCGGCTACTCGGTAGCCGCCCGAGCCTTATCGCATGTAGTCGCCATGTGGGTCATCTTCAGAAATAAACGGGTTCGGGCCTTCAAACTGGCGATTGAGGTCAGAGTCCTCAAAAGAATCGCTGGTTCCACGAGTGGTTGCCCCAGCCTTTGAAGTACCAAATCCGTAGGCTGAAGAGAAGCTAGTAGTGCGCGGAGGCAGCTTGGGAAACGGAACTTCACCATTTGGGCCGCGCTGGAAAGCATTACGAAAGTTAACCACAAGCACCGAGACAAAGCGGAAACCCAGTACTGCGACGAAGCCAACGAGACCTAGCACCCAGGAAATCGGCAAGGTATTGGCGATCCCCAGGTATATTTCCAGCATACCTAGACCCAGAAAAAGAAATGCCAAACCAACTTTGCTCTTGCTTACCGTCATGGACATCTTAATTACCATGTACATGGCAGGGACAGCGATTAGGGCAGTGCCTAGCAGAACGCTCTCCCTAAATGCAGAAACACTAGAAACAATCATGAGAGCAAACACAAAATAAAGAAATAAGCGAAAATTCCGAAACCTGATCATATCTTTTCTCCCCATCTCTTACCTTCAGTATATCACAGGATCAAAATATGCAACTGGCTACTAGATGAGCAATCATAAATCTTTCACATGTGAAAGATTCTCTATCGCCCTACCGACCAGTAATATTCAATCAGCCCAATTATGTTCTGTCGGTACAAACTCTCGTCAACCGACAAAAATATTTCTTTTCCTGAACCACCGCCGACATAAAAACAAAGTTTTCCATTCAAATCATGAACAGGGTTGACGAACGCAAGAAACGTCAATAACATGTAAGCAGGTTGGTGTTATTAGGCATCTTCCCCCTGCACTGTGCAAGAACCTCTCTTAAAGTCCACTCTTAGCAAGTTGTTGAAGAACAAGAAATTCTCTTGCCTCTTCGGCGCACTTTGCTATACACACTATCATCTTCTATGACGCAGTTTCGCTTCTTCGAAAACGCAATTTCTAGATTACATCTCACTACACGAAACACTATTAAACCGCTATAAAGCCCGCAAACCCAGGCGGACACTGCATTTTCCGCTTTCAGTTTCGCTATTTTCTGAATGCAGTTTTGGGTATTGACTAAATGCAATTTCGGCATTATAAAGGCACCAATTCAAAGATGTCTCCTTTTGGCGACACTGCATTATTAAAGGAAAGAAACCCCGCGAATCCACGAAACACTGTGAACTGAGAGTTGCGTAGTAATGAGTGATGAGAACCAACAACCCGGAGGGGTGCCAAACGATCCCGAACGACGCCGCGAATGGATCAAGTACCAGTTGAAGATCAGAGGGATAAGCATTGCCTCCCTTGCAAGGCGACATGACGCTTCCAGACAAGCGGTGTCTACAGCCTTAGTGCGTAGCAACCCGCGATGGGAGTACGTAATTGCAGAGGCCCTTGAGAAGAGACCCAATGAACTTTGGCCAGAGCGCTACGACCCAGAAACTCTCATTCCTATTCCCAGAAGCGCGTAGAGGCGGTCGCGTGAAAATGACATTGAGAACCTTGGCTGCTGTCGCGACTTCAGTTGTATCGGCATACTCTTTTGGCTTTGATGTAACGGGGACACAGTTTGAGAAAGCTGCTGATAAGTATGGGATAGATCCAGTACTACTTTATTCCGTCGCCCTTGCTGAATCTGCTTCAGGTCGTGGTGATAACACAATCTCGCCCTGGCCTTGGACACTGAGGTCATCAGAAGGTCCGCTTTACGCACCCACCAAAGAGGCTGCGGCTGTTAAGCTGCAGGACATAATAGCTAAAAACGGCGAGCGCAGTTCTATTGATATAGGCTTCCTGCAGATCAACTTGTTCTGGAATGGGCACCGGGTCGAAGATCCACTTGACCTTTTAGATCCGGAGAAGAATCTGGACACTGGCGCTGCCATCCTGAGAGAAACTATCAACTCCTCTCCTAATGACTTGGAACTAGGCATAGGTCGCTATCACAACTGGGCGGAAGAGCATCGCTCTCGAACCTATGGCAGAAGGGTTCTCTCCATATATCAACAACTGTTAAACCTTTCACCGGAGAATACTAATGCTGCAAAGTTCGATAACTGAGCTCGATAATAGAGCGATTCAGGTAACAGAACAGCGCCCAGATCAGAACCTCTATGAGTTCGACCTCACGCTGTGGAGCCTGCTTTCGACCCTGACTAAAGCAGCGCCCGAAAAGGTTCAACACCAATTCAACCTCACAACAGAGGCTGTTCGGGCGCTCTCCTGCGCCAAAGAGCACGATTTGAAGCAACTTGCCTCCGGTGTTCTTATCAGTTTCCGACTCCAGACGAGCGAAGTGGAGATCACCGAACATCTCGGAAAAGAGTATGACCAGACCATCCAGCTACAGCGCTCAGTTGGGTCCGAGTTTGATTCCGCATATTGGTTGTTGCTAAAGCGAATGGCTCAGCGGGATCACCTAGTTGCATCGACGGCCTTTGGTGTAAGCCCGCGTCTTGCCGTGGCCGTATCAGAGGCAACTGATAACCAATTGCGGCATCTAGCAACATCTATAGTGACGGCATTCACTCTGCGTTTCGAATCGCAGCTGCTCCCATTACTCATCGAGAATAGGGAGACTCCTATGAGGGCCAGGCTCTTTTTCAGGAAATATCAACAATCAATGTCGGCTCGGCAGAGATCCATCACCAGAGGGCTAACTATGCGAGGGGTAGAAAGATGAGCAAGCTTGCTGAATCTAGTAAGCTGAAACGCTGGGTCACTGCTCGTGAAATGGCCCTAATGGGGTACGTCACACGTATCATCATCTTGGAAACTGGATTGACGGACAAGCAGATACGTCGATTGTATCGAGAACTCGAAGAGGAAGGCTTGAAAGCCGCTATAAATAGGACTACCCGCACACTCCGTAGTGGTGCAACGCTGCTTGGAAACCAACTAGCAAAGCTACATGCTTCGGCATTGATGCAGTTCTATCGCGAGGTCGGCGGAGATGCCATCATGACCACTACCTGCGTGACGTATCTGAATCGAGCGTACCGTATGTACCACGCGCTTCTCTGCGAGATGGAGCAGGTCGATCCCAACATCCGGAACGTGACATTCACTATCTCAGATGCTTGGTGCTTGGCATCCGAGCTCCGTTCAGGAGACGCTATGTTTGAGACGTGCAGAAGCTGTCACTGTGACTTTTTCACCTCAATCCACCAAAGTACAGGAATTGACTGCCCGTTTTGCTACGAACCGCACAACAAGATTAAGACCGATAGTACTGGAAAGCCCACAGTATCAGAAGCAAAAGAGGGGCTGTGCGGTTCAGTACCGGTTGAAGGGCGGGATGATGCGTCCATAATTGCTATGGAAGCGGAATTTGAATTTGGCTAAGGCGAATGACTATAAGATACTAGTATGACCATGAATACTGAGTAAAAAGCCCCCTTTTAATAGGGGCTTTTATCATTTTTCATCGATCTTTTGTGGCACCTTCCGATATTTTTCTAAATCAAAGTCAGAAAGCCCCTTGAACGGTGCTGGCCTTCGTCCTTGTCCGCTCCAGGGAACACCATCCTTAATATATTTGACCTTCGGATGTATAGCGGATGTGGTGTCTTGCTGCTTCTGTATCTCTCTCAGCGTTTCAATATCGATACCCTTTTCCGCCATTACCTGAAATACTGATTGAGCCTTCTCCATAAGCACAGCTTCCCTAGCAGCTTTCTCCTCGTCTTCCTGAATACGTTCTTCAAAAACAGCCTGCATACGCTCTAATATGGAGGACAGCTCAGAAACTGGGCAGTCCTTAAATATCGCCCTTATCTTACTTTTCCTCTTAAGCTCAGAGACTACTAGATCGCGCCTCTGATTTACATTGAGATTCCTTATGCAATCTTCGCACTTATCGTCCTGGATAGAGCTATCTTCATTCATAATCAAGAATTTATTTGAACATTTAATTAATTATTTCCACCGATCCGAGGAGGCGCCCCTTCAATTCCTTTTTAGCCGCATCCAGTTGCGAAGGCATCTCGTTATCCGGTGGAGAGTCAACCACCCCGTAGGCCGGGTGAGGCGCGGATACAGGAGAGCCTGAGTTATTCTGGCCGATGTTATACAGAGAATAAAGACCTATCATTGCCAGCGAGCGTAGGCGGTCGCTACGCTCCTTGTGATGCAACCGCTCCAGCTCCCGAAAGAGCTCAGGGAATCCTTGCTCGGAAATCTTCAGGTTCGAGAATTTCCCATCCCATCGCTTATCCATTCTCCCTCCCTCTTTCTACGCCTACCCTTAGCCACAATGCCAGAAGCCTCTAGCATTGGAGAGTACGGCATCCTTGGACTCAATGATCCGACTTTTTGGGAAGAGCTCTCTCGCGGCCTCCGCGTAATCTGAAGCACCGCCTCCAGCGAGCAAAACGACATCCGCGTTCATACCGTCCTCACGCATTGTTTTGCGCATCGAGGTCAAAGCCTCTCGGGTTACAGTGTGCGCAGCTTGGGACATGTACTCAGAAAGGTCGATTTTCTGACCAAACAGATAGGTCATGCCTTTCCCAGTCCGGATTGCCTTCTCGATCTTTTCTATTCCAGGGGCACCCCCATGTTCGTCGTGTATCAGCTCATTCGCAACTTGGATGACGCGAGACATGGCCTTCAGGCTTGTTCCAGACGAACGGTAGTGGATCTCGCCTGCGACGAGAGCAACCCAGTCCACGCTGTAAAAGCCGGGGTCGATCACGACAGTTTTCCCTTCCTGGATAGCTTCCAACACCCCCTCATCGTCGGTGTCATGAACGATGTCCATATACGCTCCTGCTGGTTGAGGCACGACAACAACATCCTTGACAAGGACCTCACGTTTTGGGGTGATCTTATGTTCACCCAGCAGGAACGCAGCCAATTCCTTTCGCTGTGCTTCGCTGTTTGCCTGGTTGACGGGAAGACCAGTCACCAGCACATCGATCTCGTGTTGCTCGGACATTAGCAGCGCCGCATAGAACAAGGCTTTATAAACATCAGTGCTTTTATAGTCTTTGTGGAGTTCCCTCTCCCATCCCTGCAACCGGTCAGGCTCAACCCCAGAGGCCCACTTCTGACCGTCAATGTGTACCTGTAAGAAGTCAGTGCCCAGTCCTGCGTTTACGGTTCTCGGCATGAGGTCGATACTGCCTGCTCCGGCGGGCAGTATGCGAGTGGACATCCCCTCCGCTTTTGAGCCCATCGCGATCTTCAGGTTTGAGTACCCAATATCCAGACCTAGTACAAACATTCGTTCCTCCAATGATTTGAAGGGCTCATAACAGCCCGTAAAAAGACCCAGGTACGAGAATACAGGCATCAAAGCAATTGAGAGGCGTCCCGAATTGCCCAAAAGGGGCGCAAAGAGCCTCGCAAGGGGCTTTTTGGGCGAGACAGCAACGAAAAGCGCGTCGAGGATGCTCTCCGGGCACTGACGAATGCGCGAAGCAGCAGACTCACGACAGCAGCCTTGAATACTCGATTTGTTTATCTCCACATAAATTGGAGATCTATATTCGCAAAATACTCTAGCATTTATCGCAGACTTTACCTATTCATTCTTTCTCCACATAAATAGGAGAATGATTGACAGATATTATTTATAGGATACGATAACGATGGTGGTTTTTTAGTGAGATTATATGGTTGATCTCCACATAGATAGTTATGTGGAAAGGACATGGATAGTTCTCCTAGGAGGGAAGTGATGTTTAGGACGCTAGAAGAGTTGGAGGAATTGCTCCAGAACGGCAAAGAAGCGGAGCGCCAGTGGGTCAGAGACCCAGAGCTTTTGGCTGAATCAAAGGAGTTCCTTCGCACTGTCAGAGCAATGATCGACAGGGAGCAGCGAGTAATCGCACTCGATGGGCTAAAACTGGCGGACTCCTACTGGGAGGCAAACCGAGACGCCAGAGAGGAAGATGACGAACCTTGTTATCTCGGGACGCGGGTTCGCATAGTCAAGGGAACACTGCACTTCGAATGGTTCCGGAACAATGCGCGACAATATCTCGGGGAAGGCAAGCCCAAACAGATCTTCTCCACCTATCTGCGCAAGGGCCGGGGAAGCAGGTACAGTGACTCGCACTTTCAGAATGAGCCCAAATGGGCACGGGACCAAATCGGCACAGTTGAAGACGGATACGAGCTTCTGCGTAAGAGAGCTACTCTGCTGTCGGCCATAAAAAAGAACCTGCGTGACTATGAAAAAATTCTCGCAGAGTGCTTTGATGACGGGCCAGCCTCCCCTGACTCAAAACGAGAACCGTCCCTACAGCACGAAGCCGAATCCGGTGGGGCAGCGCAAGCAGGAGGTAACGCGAAATGACATCGGTATCTGCAACAGAGCTCGCAAAGCTCGGTAAGTGCGAGATGCTGGTAAAGCCGTTCGGCAAGCGCCACCAGGCACCACGGACGCGCTCGCGGGCCAGCACGAAGAGCATGGCCGATTTGGAGACCATCCGGCAAAATAAGGCTGCGATTGAGCGAGGATATGCTACTCACGAAGCATTTGAGCTTGAAGCGAACACCTACATGATGGAGCATCGTAATACTAGAACAATTAGTCAGGATATCGTTCTGGCGCTTGCCATTGCCGCAGGCCTCCTGTCCTTGCTGGCAGCAGCGACAACATAGGGAACTTTGAATGAGTACAACTGTGAACGCCCCGGCCCAGGATAGAGATGAAGATCTAAACTCGCTGGATATCAAGCGCAGCCAGCAGATGGATCTGTTTACGCAATTCGACCTGCCATCCGGGCGAAAGCGTGACTACTCGAACACAGTAGACATCTATGACGCCATACCGAAGTATGTATGGGGTAAGACACGCGAGCACGAAGACCTGAAGTCCGCGAGCATCACCCGCCACTGTACTATCCGAGGTGAGAGGATCACGGTGAAGCTGAAGCCTGCCCTAATCGACAAGGGTGACAGGACGGTACTGATCTATCCAGGGCAACGTGAAGAGCTTGTAGAAGATGCCCTGCGCAAAATTGCAGTGAACGGGCAAGGCATATACGTGAACGACAAGGCTGGGGTGAGCTTCACTCTTTACGAGTTGATGAAAGAACTTGAACGGATGGGACATACCTACAGCCTTGCCGAAATCAAAGAGGCACTTTTTGTCTGCCGAGGATCCATCATAGAATGCTATTCAGAGGACGGCGAATCAGTTATCAACTCAAGCCTTTTTGGTCTGCTCGGGCTGACGACCCGAAAAGACCTGCAGAAAGACCGCAAGGGCGCAAAGTGCTATGTCCAGTTCAACCCGCTGGTAAATGAGTCGATCATGAACCTCACATTCCGACAGTACAATTACCAGGTCGGGATGGATATCCGCTCTCCGCTAGCACGGTTCTTCTATAAAAGGATGTGTCAGTACTGGACACAAGCGAGCGAAAAACATCCATACACTCCAACTCTCATCGCCTTTCTTGATCAAAGTCCTAGAGGGCTCACCAGCAAAATGGGCGAGAACTTGAGAGCCATGAGAGGCGCTTTAGACACTCTCAAAAAGCACAAGGTTATCGAGCGATACGAGGAGGAGAAGGTCCTCAAAGGGAAGCAGAAGGTGATAGACGCCAGGTTCACCATCTACCCTCACACCGACTTCGTGAAAGAAGTTATCAAGGCCAACCAGCGCAATAAGGTTCTGAAGACGCGGATCATAAGAGAAGGGCTGGAATTCACCGACATCAAGGGCATCAAGAGCAAGTAGAGGGGCAATATAGCCCCTTTACAACTGCATGCCCCCACCTTGCACAATCAGCTACCCCCGCCCCGCCCCACTTCATAGGCGGCCCAAAAACGGGTAGGTAACTGCTTGGTTTGGCCTACAGCGCAATGAACGCGCAAGAGCCTCGCAGATGACACCTCCGCTGGCATATAGGTTCGCTGCATCGGTTTGCAGAACCGATGCAACAAGAGGCGAAAAGAGCCCCAAAAGGCCCTCTAAGAAGCTCAACACTATGCTACTCAATTCTCTGCGATGAGCCCCCCGTTGTAAGAAATCTAATCTAACCAATTGATATTAAAGGGAACTATATGTAGGTTCATTGCATCGGTTTTCTTCGAAGTATGTAGGTACATTGCATCGGTTTTGCCAGGTCTATAGGTTTGCTGCATCGGTTCTGACGCGACACACTCCGATATATAGGTTCGCTGCATCGGTTTCAGGCAGTTGACGGGGATTGACACGGGTTGACAAAGCTGAACATGACATCAGAGGATCAAAATATGATTCACCAAGATCATGACTCAGTGAATAGATACCCACATAAACGGTGGGTAACCCAGGGAAAACGTACTCTACAGTATGTAGGTTCGCTGCATCGGTTTCTGTAGGTTTGTTGCATCGGTTAGAAAGCAACCAGAAAACCTATAGGTTCGCTGCATCGGTTTCAGTCTAGGGAGGGGGCAAAGTGGATATCTTCTGTAGGTTTGAAGCATCGGTTTGCTTCGGGCCACTGCAACGTCTATAGGTTCGCCGCATCGGTATGGGGAAAAGCGCCCAAACGAAGCAGAAATGCCTCTACCGCATCATAATGGTGTGGATAAGGTGGAGCCCCGAAAGTACGCTATGTAGGTTCATTGCATTGGTTTCTAGAGGTCCATTGCATCGGTTTCTATAGGTTCATTGCATCGGCTCAAAGACTCAAACTCAGGCAGGGTAAGGGCTTCAGGGCGATTTACAGCAGCTTAACCTTCTTTAACCCTTCTCTAACCCTAGTCATATAAAAGGAATTTTATAATTATCCCTCTGTCCCCATAAAAACGGTCAGAAAATAATCAGGACCTAGTATCGGCCAAAACTCAATCAACGAGAGCACGATCATGATCACCAGGGACAAGGTAACAACGAACGCAACGTAATAACCAAGTTCGATCAGTACAGTTCTAACGGTCGCCACGAGACTGATCTCCTTGCCTGTAAAGAACTGCATGGCCTTCTGAAAGGCCAGAAGTGAAGCGAGCCCACAAAGAGAGACGACCGGGAGCACAATGTACACATGCTCCCTCAGGACAGAAGCCTTCAGCAAACCCGAAGACAATCCCAGGCCAACAAGAGCTCCTAGTGCAAAGCCTGCAGTTAGACCAGCAACTCCCCTACAGAACACCACTCTGGCTGCGGAGCCAAGTCAACTCGACCCCCAACCCTTTGTGAGAGGATCGCCTCACAAGAAGCATTGAGATCAGCCAGCCAACAACGATCAACTCGATGATTTCCATGGTTCTCTCCGTGCAGTGTCTTATCACCATAGACTCCGCACGATCAGTACACACGACGTAACCTATTGCCCAATCCTGGTAATCGAACGAGGACAGACAATGATTCCCCATAGCATGCCTTCCCAAAGCCCTTGGAAGGCCCTAGCAGCGATTTACAGGGAGTGGAAAGGGGATACGGCCAGAAGGGCTCTGGGAGGCCATATTTGGGTCATATACATATCGTTCCCAACGCTGGAAACGGTGGCCGGGTGACGCAGATTGGTCTCATCAACTGTTCTGACGACGCAGAGGTGCCCCAGCGACCAAGTCTGAAATGAAAGCACCTCAGAGCTGTAATTGCATTGCGTTCAAAACAGACCCTGTCAGAGTCAGAGCCTCCTGCCGCTAGCGTGAGCAGCAAGGTACTTCAGAGCGCTATCAATCGGCAGTCGCTGTAGAACATAACTACTTACAGTTTTCGTTTGCCGTTTATGTTTTCTTTAGGGGCGTTGATAAGTCATTGGTTTTTCAACGCTTTCCGGAGACCAAAGCGTGAGCTACTTGACACTGGGGCGTGTGCTAGTTGACAGAAGAGCGTCGCATACTTGACGACACAGCGGCTTTTAATTGACGCGAAAGCGTGTGGTAGTTGACGTCTTACTCGATCTACCGCGTAAAAGCGTGCGTTAGTTGACGTTTGTCCCATCAAGACCGCACAGAACCGGCTGTTCGAGACTGGTAAGGGTGATTGCGTCAAGTGGAGGCTCCGCTTTAGGCGAGTTTGAGCGTGATCTAGTTGACGCAAGGCGCCACAAGTCGCAAAAACCGTCAAGAAGGCGCTCCGCTTTGCTCGAACATTCGCTATAACGGGACAAAGTTACTGGAGACGCATGGCGTAACGTCAAGTAGAAGCTCCGGTTTGGGCGAGTGCCTGTAGACTCGGAACCCGGCTGGCAATGGATAACGTCAAGTAACAGCTCCACTACATGCCGCCACACTCGAAAAGGCTGGTCACCCATGGCCGCTTCCGACTAATTGTCAGATCGCGTCAAGTAGAGTCTCCACTTGGAAGCGGTTTAAGCGTGGTCCCGTTGACGCAAAGCACCTTGCGTTGCAAAAGCGTCAACTATCCGCTCCGGTAAGGGCCTGTACGCTCATGTTGCGACCGGTACTGGCGGCTGCTGGACTGCGAAGCGTCAACTACAGGCTCCTCTTTAGCCTTTTCTGAGCGTGCGCCAGTTGACGCGACACGCCTCCAGGCGCAAAAACGTCAAACAAGTGCTCCGCTTTGAGCTACGCCAGCACATGCTTCTGGTCGTAACCTAGACAGTCCGTTCGAGGGAGCGAGAAAAAATGTCATATCGGGGCTCCGCTTCCCGCAAGGCCGCCGCATTCACGTCAACTAGATCACGCTTTGGCTCCGTATAACGTCAACCACTAGCTCCGCTTAAGTCAGCCTCCGGGTCGGCTGTCACCTACTACGGTCCGCGCCAGCACTGGGTTCTGAGATGGCGGGAGTGGGAATATGGGGTTCCCGGTGACAGCTCGGTGCCCGCAGCATTATGCGTCAACTAGAGCACGCTTTAGTCGGGATATTCGTCAATTAGAGCACGCTTTCGGACCTTGAACCGTCAAGCAGCTCACGCTTTATCCCGTGAAATCCCTTGAGTTGTGTGGCTGGTGCAGCTATAAAGCTCCCTTAAGCGTGACGTGCTTGACGATTTTTATCCTACTAACTGAGTTGAGGAAATGCCCTAATGGGCAGTCAAGGGAACACTGAGCACCTGTATGGATGAGCAAGATACCGTGCTAGAGGGCGAGTTGGTGAACGACGCAACAGCGGAACGTTCGTTCGTGCCTGAGGCCATTCAGGTTCAGGACGACCTGTTTGCGCAAGAGTTGTCCGAGCAGCGAAACGCGCTGGTCTACAAACGCAACGAGCTGATCCACGGTCAGTTCAATATGCGTACCCTTGCACTGAAGACCTTTTCCGCCGTACTGGCGCAGCTTGATCCCCGCAGCAACGAGTTCCCACCCGTCAACTTCACCCGCACCGAGCTGGCCCGTCTGGTCAAAGTGTCACGGCAGGCGATGTTCCAGCTGGTGGACGATCTGACCAACGAGTTACAGTCGGTGGTGGTCAAGGTCCCGTACATCGACAAGGACTGGGAGGATTCCGTACGCGCCGAGCGCAGCGCCGCCAAACGAGAGGGGCGGCCTGAACGGCCTATCCCCCGGCCTAAGGCCGATGACAGCTTCGTCAAGGTGAACCTGTTCCAGAAAGCGATCTACAACGCCGAGGCCAACCTGATTACCTTTGTGTTCAACGAACGGTTGAAGGACTATCTGGTAGACCTCCGTGGCAATTTCACTTACTACCAGTTGAATAGCGTGATCTCGATGTCGTCGGGCCACGCCATCCGCATGTACGAAATACTGCGGGCAGCCCTATCATTGAAGGCGGTGGAGTCCGGGGTGTTGGTGGCCTACAAGGACATCGACTATCAGGAGCTGCGTGACATGCTGGCGATAGCGCCGGAAGCTTATCCCCGGTTCTCGCTGTTCGAGCGTGATCTGCTACGCAGGGTGCAGAAACAGATGGACGGTGGCGATCTCACCTTCACCTACAGCTTGCCGGATCGCATTGGGCCGGGGCGCAAACGTGCACCCGTTAAGACGATCCGCTTCCGGATCATGGCAACAATGGTGCCCTCCAGCAGCGGGGACTGGAAACTGACTCTCGTGCAGACCTTTACGCAAGCCGCTCGCACGAAGCTGAAAAACAGCTTCACCGAGGCCCGGTTACAACGCAATGTCGAGTATTACCACGATCAGCTGGTAGATGGGCTGAAGGTGACACGGGCATCGAGTTGGCTGCGCAAGGCGTTCTCCGAGGACTATGCCGGTATCGCGCAGCTGAAGTCAGGTGTCCATGTCCGTGAGGCGATGCAGGCCGACTTCCTCCGCGACCAGTTGCTCAAGCTCTGGCTCACGCTGCCAGCTGAAGATCAGGACAGCTTCCTGACGAACGGTTTCGAGTGCGAGAGCATCGACATGATGTACCAACTCTACCGCACCTTGCGCGTCAAGAAAGACAGCGAGAGCGCTGGCGCCAAGCAGACCGCCCGTTCCAAGAGAGAGGCCGTGACGGAAGCTGTGATGGACATCAAGGATGTTGATTGGTGAGGGAGCCTGCCAGCTGCGCCCTCGATGGATAGTTGTGGAGTTGGCAGAAAACTTCGGGTATCCGGAGTTTGCTGTTAAGTACCGCATCAGTCGGAAGATCCGACAAGCGTTCCTTATCATGCTTCGCCGTCTCTTCGTCAACGACCTTGCCGATTGGTTCAGAGACCCTGGGTCTGTCGAACATTGCGTCCACGGCATCAATGATCAGGTTTCCGTTAGATCCGGTAACAGGCTGGAAATCTGGTATTGACCGCGGCTCCCCAGGGCCGTGAAATTCTTTTCACCTTGGTTGTCCGCTATTCGGCTTTTACCCGTCTTATAGGAATAGAGGCTACGTAAATGAGGAGAAGACGAATATGCATCGGTTCCTAATGGCATCGTTCTGGAAAGCGGGTGCCCTCGTGATTGGTGCGATTGCTCTTGTGATCTGCTATCAGTTTGCCACAACAATCAGCGCTGCCAACAATGTGCTTGAGACCGCAGAGAGCGAACTGGAAAGGGCCACTCCCCCTGAGGTTTACAGGGCGTGGGACAGTTGCAATAGGGGCTGGACGATAACGCCGATAGGCGGGTTCTCTCCAAGCATCAGTGCCAGTTGGATGCGCTGAGCGTCGCCCAGGAAATTGGCCAGGCCAGGACGGCTGATTGGGCTTTTTCTGAATACAACCGGGCTCTGCATGAGGTTGCGGCGCAGATTGAACGCGACATGCCTTGGCCGCTTTCGGTGGTCATCGATCCGCTATACAGGCTGGTCATGAGATCGCTTGGCTAAGGCACAGTTGCCTCCCCCGACTTTCCGTGAAAGCCAGCAAAGATTAGTGTTAACGTTTGGTGGCTGGAGCCAATCCCTCTATGCCAGCAAACATCCCTGCTCTACTACCTCTGCGTCCTCGATCTCTATTGGTTTCGCCTCGTTGGACACATCAAGGAGCATCGTCATAGGCGTGAGTCATTTGTAGATCTCCCACTCTCAACCCGCTGTTCTTTTAAAATTTCTTGGCTATTTACAGTATCAAATTATAATGCTGTAATATAGGCGAATCACGAGGGCCTCGAAAAGCGCTCCAAAGAGACCTTTCTAAAAGCCGAGAAAGGCGGGAAGTCGCCTTGGTGAAATCGTAAAGTGCTTTTATGAGACCTTTACGAGCGAACAGAGAAAAGCGGATAGACCAAGCACAGGAGAAGTCTCTTATGCACTCGGCCTTTGACGGGGGCATCGCACCAGAACAAGGAATCGATGTGGACGGCAAAACTTCGAGGGTTGGTACAACGATGAACACTGAATCTGAGTGGCATGAAGAGCTAACGCTGATACTCGATGCGCTAAATGATGCCCCACTAGAGTGTGATGGTATGACCTATGCCATCAGCGTTGTGCTCACCCAGGCAGGTATACGGCACCGATGCCTTTTGGGGTACGTACGCGACAAACAAACAGGCAACAACTGCGCGCCACACTGGATTCAGCTGGCCGATGGATGGATCGTGGACTTCAGGCTACGTATGTGGCTCGGCGACGAAGACCGGATACCGCATGGCGTGTTTCATCCCAGCTCCTGGCCAGATCTCAACTATGAGGGCAGCTACCGCGAACGGATGGACACCATCAACCCTCTTGTCTTGGAAGTCATGACGGAGGGAAAACTTTCACATGTGAAAGTTCCACGAGGGTTTGCAGAGGAAAATCCTGATGTCTGAATTTGACTTCGACAAAGAGGTAGCGACAGCGCAACTGGAGGCAGCTGGTTGGGGGATGGATGCTTTCAATCATGGCAATCCATTCGAGAGCCATTTCTTGTACGTGCGGGACTACCGCAACGACCATACCCGGCTATTCACCATCAAGCAGTCTGATTTCGAGGTGATCAACCTGCCTTTGCACATGACCCCCGAATTGCTGGCTGGAGTCGTTGCCGATCTGATGTTAAGCGCGGCGGATGGCAAGTTGAACGTTAAAGACGAAAAGCGCATTGTTCCTGGTCTAGTCGGATACGCTAAAGCCACGGAGACCTACCGGAGTTGGCGCCGAGTCTCAGCGATTGACGAGCGTCTGCATCTGGTCATCAACATTTATCCGCACCATGGACATGTTGGATTCTTGAGACCCTTGATCTTGAGGACACCGAACATCGTTCTAACAGCTGCTGAAGTCCTGATGTACTCGGCTCAGGTGCGTGACATAGATGAACGCAAGCACCCCGAGTGGTTTGGCCGGTAGAATCTTCGCGGACTGGAGATATACCATGACGACGGTGCTGCTATGGGGGCTGCTCTGCTCTTGGCTCCTTACTTGATCGCCAAAGCCGACCTTTGGCGGAAGTCAGCGAAACTCCTGCGTCGGGCGGACATGGCAGAGCTGTACCGCTGGTGGAATAAGGAGAATATGCCTCGGGAGCTACGAGGGGCGATCCTCTTCCTGAATGAGCAGGAAGTCAGAACCTCTACGCCAGTCCCCTTGCACGGTCGTGTCGACCAGGTTTTCAGGACGCGGAAGGGCCTCCTTATACCGGTGGATACAAAAGCCCGAGAGTCATTTCGCATCTACAAGTCAGACATTATTCAACTCTCTGTGTATCGGATCATCTTGGAGCGCATGTACGGTTCCCAGTACCGTGTCAGCAACCGAGGATATGTCCGAATCGCTATGCAAACAGGGAACGACGAAATTATCCGGTACATACCAGTACGCCTGCTGCCGGAAAGCACCGTTGTTGGTCTGTGGCATCGGTACAAGGCCCTGCAAAGCGGACGCAAACAGAGGCAATGCGCCTGCGACGGGAGTTTGCACTAAACAGAAAATCTTTCACATGTGAAAGATTGCCTGCCCTGCTCGTGCAGGGGGAATCCTAGATACCTGGAAAGAGACAGATCCGTCCTGTCCCGTAGACGTGGCAGATTCCAAGAATGGTGTGACCCTGCGGGGCTCTGAAATCTTTCACATGTGAAAGATTCTGAGAAATCGCTGTAAGTACCCAAAAAGGTCAAAAGTGCGGGCTTGCATATTCTGGGATTCGTGTATCGTAAATCCCAGGAGGTGCCCATGGCTTGTGGTCAGCGAAGCATAATGACGGTGGCGGTGATCGCAGCATCCGCTTCCGCCCTGTTCTTTCAGAAAATCGGACTCAGCATTCTTCTTGGCTTCGTTGCGTGGTTCTTGACTTGGGGCCTGGTAAAGGAAGAGATCGAGTCGCAGGGCCTGATGCGATTTCGGGCAAGTCGGCGAAGGAAGGCCGCATCGAAGGCCTTCGAGGAAATTGATAAGCGCGGATCCGGAGATCTATGAGCGGTTCTTCGGGAAGCTGACGTAGCATAAGGATAGAACGATGACTAAAACCGCAGAAACAGTTCGTTCCGGACAGATCGACAATAGCAAGCTGATGCAGGCTGGTTTCGCCCAGTGCGTCTTCATCCTTTTACAGAGTGTCGCCTTCCTGAACTGGGAACTCTTGGCGCCATTGTGGCTGCCCAATGCGCTCTGATGCCCTGGGCGATTCCTTTGGTCCGGAAGGTGCCAGCCATGGCAGTTGCCATGTCCCTGACCTCAATGGTGCTGACACCGGCATTTAGCCTCCTGTGCCAGCAGGTTGGCGGCGTTCTGAAGGGAATTATTGGGGTCTGATATGGCAGAGATTCGTGCCCCTTTCGCATATTCCCTGCTCTTGGACAAAGGAGTGAATGAAAAAGAGTTGGCGGATATCGGGTTCCGTACCGGGTACTGGGTACATAAGGAAGGGGTTGAGTTGGCAG